>NZ_BAAAYL010000001.1:4630845-4939568 GCF_039536205.1 Streptomyces sannanensis
GGGACTGGACACGCTCGTCCGGGAAGGTCAGCCGCTGCATCCAGTCCAGGATTTCCTCGCCGAGCAGGGTCGCCGCGAAGGAGCCGGGCGTCGTGGAGACGGTCTTCAGGACCCGCGCGAGGTTGTGGTACACCCTCGGCACCGGACAGGCCGGCGCCCCGGACTTCGTGATCAACCTGGCGAACATCATCGAGTGCTGGCACTCGTCGGCTATCTCCGTCAGCGCGTACCGCACATGATTGCTGGTCACGGACTTGTCGTAGATGTGCCGCACCAGCAGCTGCATCAGAATGATCTCGAACCAGATGCCCAGCGAGGCCAGCGAGGCCGCCTCGTGCCGGGCCAGCTCCATCCGCTGCTCCTCGGACATCCCGCGCCACAGCGGGGTGTCGTAGAGCGAGATCAGCTCCGGCGGCCAGAACCATTTGCCCTCCTCGAGGGGCGCGTCCCAGTCCAGCTCCTTGTCGGGGTCGAAGGAGTGCCTGGCCGAGGAAGCGAGCAGGCGCTCCGCGACCTGCTCGCGGTCCCTGAGCGGACCGAGCGTGTCCCTGAGTATGTCTGTGGTCGTCATGGCTGGAGGCACCTCGTACATGGAGTCACCGGCGGTCACCTGCTGATGAGACTGCCCGTCAGCAAGACCGTCAACCCCTCTGCGCGCCTCTTGTTGACCCGGCGTCCAACACCGTGTGAGCCTGCCGTGTATGTCCACTCATGAGCTCTACACCGACCTCCCGGGTGACCCCCTCTGGCAGGTGCCCGCCTCCGGTGCGGCCCGCTTCAGCTGGGAGTACGACGAGGGGCGCGAGCGCCTCCTCGCCCTGTACCGGAAGGGCAAGGACAAGCAGTGGGACGGCGCCACCCGTATCGACTGGGGCCTGGAGGTCGATCCGTACGACCCGCTGGGCACCCCCGACGAGGCGATGAGCCTCTACGGCACCCCGTACTGGGCGAAGCTGAGCGACCGGGACAAGGGCGATCTGCGCCGGCACTACGCCTCCTGGCAGTTCAGCCAGTTCCTGCACGGTGAGCAGGGTGCGATGGTGTGCGCGGCGCGCATCGTCGAATCCGTCCCCGACCTGGACGCGAAGTTCTACTCCGCCACCCAGACCATGGACGAGGCGCGGCACGCCGAGATCTACAGCCGCTTCCTGCACGAGAAGATCGGGATGCTCTACCCGATCAACGACAACCTCCAGTCGCTGCTGGGCGACACCCTGCGCGACTCCCGCTGGGACATGCCCTACCTCGGTATGCAGGTCCTCATCGAGGGTCTCGCACTGGCCGCCTTCGGCATGATCCGCGACACCACGGACAAGCCGCTGCCCAAGCAGATACTGGCCTACATCATGCAGGACGAGGCCCGGCACGTCGCCTTCGGCCGGATGGCGCTGCGGGACTACTACAAGCAGCTCACCGACACCGAACTCCGCGAACGCGAGGAATTCGTCATCGAGGGCTGCTACCTGATGCGCGACCGGCTGCGCGGCACGGAAGTCCTGGAGAACTTCGGCATTCCCAAGCCGGAGGCCGAGGCGCTCTCGGAGCAGTCCGAATTCCTGCGCCTCTTCCGCAAGCTGCTCTTCAGCCGGATCGTCCCGTGCGTCAAGGACATCGGCCTCTGGGGCGAACGCCTCCAGAAGGCCTACCTCGACATGGGCGTCTACGACCTCGGCGACTCCAACCTCGACCTGCTCATGGCCCAGGACGAGGAGATCGCCGAACAGCTCGACCGGGAACGCTTCGCCGCGGAGGAGGCCGAACGGGTCGCGGAGGTCGAGTCCGCGATCGAGGAGGGCGCAGCGCAATAGTCCGTTGCGGACGGTCCGGCGGTGTGGTTGCGTTCTCCCGGCCGAGGGCAACGCCCCTTGGACCGGCCCGTCGACAAGGAGGTGTGCAGCACATGCGCAGAAGTGACCGGCGATCGAACCCGCGTCCTGACACTTGCCACCTCCTCACGACGGAGACACCTTGTCGATCCGCATCACTGCACTGACCGACCCCGACCGCGGCCCGGGCGGCCACCGTCTCGTATGGCTGGCTTCCGACGCCGACGGCGCACCCGTCGGGTCGGCCTTCCTGCGTCTCTTCACCCGGGCCGGGCAGGAGCACCTGGCCGAGCTGGAGCTCCACGTCCACCCGGCCGAGCGCCGTGCCGGCGTCGGTTCCCTCCTGATAGGTGCGGTCGTGGCCGCCGCCCGCGAGGAGGGCAGGCGCTGTGTCGTCGCCCAGGCCGACGCCGGATCTCCCGGCGAGCTGTTTCTGTCGGCCCGGGGCTTCCGCAAGGTCCTCACGCTCACCTACGCCCGGCTGGCGCTGGCCGAAGCGGACATCGCGGCCCTCCGCGAGACGGTCGAGCAGCCGCACCCCGGCTACCGGCTCGCCTCATGGAACGGCACCGTCCCCGACGGCCTCGCCCGGACCTTCGCCGACTCGCGCCGTGCCATGGACGACATGCCGATGGACGACACCGACTACGGCACAGTGACCTGGGACGTGGACCGGGTACGGGCCGCGGCGCGGGCCGTCGAACAGCGCGGCGACCTGCTGCGCACGGTCGTCGCCATCGACGAGTCGGACGGCTCGATCGCCGGGTTCACGGAACTGGTCGTTCCCGGCAGCAAAAAGGGCGACGCCCAGCACTACGGCACCGGTGTCCTGCCCGAACACCGCGGACACGGCCTCGGCCGGTGGATGAAGGCCGAGTCGATCCGGCAGGCGCGCGAACATTACCCGGACCTCGCCGGCCTGCTGACCGACACCGCCGACAGCAACGCGCACATGCGGCGCGTCAACGACAGCCTCGGCTACACACCGACGCACAAGGCGCTCGAATACCAGCTCGATCTATGAGGGCCCATCGGGCAGCATGGGGCCATGGCAAGAGAGCTCGCGCGCCGCAGCCTCGAAGGACTCGCCCTCGGCGACGCCTTCGGAGAGCGGTGGTTTCCGCTGTTCCGCGAACCCCGGCAGGCGTACGACGAGATCCGCGCCCGGCGCACGCCCGAGGAGCCGGAGTGGCACTGGACCGATGCTCCCCCATAGCCTTCGGCATGGGAGGTACCCCCACGGCGATGGCCCTGGGCATCATGCGTGTCCTCGAGGAGCACGGGGAGATCCGGCCGGGCGCCCTCGCCCGGGCCTTCGCCCTCGGCTATGAGGTCGACCCTGCGCGCGGGTACGGCAGCGGCATGCATCAGCTCCTGCCGCGCCTGCTGGACGACCCCGACGACTGGCCCACCCTCGCGCCGGGCCTCTTCGGCGGCGAGGGCAGCCTGGGCAACGGGGCCGCGATGCGGGTGGCCCCGCTCGGGGCGTGGTTCTCGCACGATCTGGAACTGGCCGCCGCGCAGGCCGAGTTGTCGGCCCGGGTTACCCACGCCCACCCGGAGGGTGTGGCCGGAGCGGTGGCCGTTGCGACCGCGTCCGCGCTGTCGGCCCGCGGTGAACTGACCCTTGGCGCCGTCGCGGAACGTACTCCCGAGAGCCTGGTAAGGGACGGACTGCTGCGCGCCGCCGGGGTGCCCTTCGCCACGGAGCCCTGGCGGGCCGCCGACCTGCTCGGCAATGGGCAGAGAATCCGCGCGGACGCTCCCCCAAAGCCTTCGGCATGGGAGGTACCCCCACCGTGCCCTTCGCCGTCTGGTCGGCCGCTCGGCACCTGGACGACCTGGCGTCCGCACTGTGGACGACCGCGGAGGGTTTCGGCGACGTGGACACGACCTGTGCGATCACGGGCGGCATCGTGGCGGCCCGCACGGGCGTCGACGGTGTGCCGCCCGAGTGGCTGCGGCGACGGGAGCCGGTGCCGGGCAGCTGAGGCAGAGGCCGCCGTTCACTCTTTGGCGCGGCTCATCAGCGTTCCCGCTGGGTACGCTGGCCGTACCAGCCACACTCCATCACATGGGAGCGCTGATGAGTGCCGCAGCCGAAGACGAGCGGGAAGAGCAGTACGCATTTCCGATGCCCCCCGCCGGCGGGTGGACTGCGGACGACCTTGACCGGATTCCGGGTCTCCCGCCGCACACCGAGTTGATCGACGGGGGACTGTTCTTCATGAGTCCGCAGACCGACTTCCACATGGCGACTCTGCGCCTGCTGGAGTTCGCCCTGGTGAGTGCTGCACCGGAAGACCTCTACGTCGTCCGCGAGATGACCACCAAGCTCGCCAAGCGAGACCGCCCGGAGCCCGATCTCATGGTGGTGCCTCGGAAGGCCCGCACCAGCCGGGAGCAGACTTGGTACGACCCGAGCGACATCATTCTGGCCGTCGAAATCATTTCGGACGACTCCGTGGAGCGGGACCGCGAGATCAAGCCCCGTAAGTACGCCGGGGCACGTATCCCGCACTTCTGGCGGGTGGAGAAGAGCAATGGACTGCCGGTCGTGTACGTCTACGAGCTCGACCCGGCGACCCACACGTATGCCATCACCGGCATTCATCACGACCGGCTCAAGCTCGCCGTCCCGTTCCCACTCGACATTGACCTCACCGAGATCTGACCCCGGCCGTACGACCTGCGCCGGCGGTGCGTCCGGCTTCTGTGACAATGTCACGCCCTTGTTCGGATTTGACTCCGACCGGTGCGAACGAGCGGAAGCGCCGCCTCCATGGAGCAAGATCATCGGGACATCGTGAAATGAAACCCAGGGGGACTCCTCATGACTTACGCAGCCCGTTCGCGTCGTACCGTCGCCGTACTCGCCGCGCTGTCGCTCGGCGCTCTGACACTGACCGCGTGCGGTGGAGGAGACGGGGCCGACAAGGCCGCCTCAGGCGCGACCGCGAGCGCCACTGCCGCGGGCACGGACCAGGGTAAGGATGCGGACACGGGCGCGTCGGCCGAGCCGGCCGGCGGTGCGACGCCGTCCGCCACCACCGGCGGCAGCGCCAGCAGCGGCGGAACCGGCGGCAGCGGCAGCAGTGGAGGTACCGGTGGCGGTGACTCGGGCAGCGGCACCGGTGACAGGGTGCGCGTGTGCAGGACCGCTGAGCTCACCTACAAGGTCGTCGTGGCGTCCCGGCCGGTCAATCACGCGCTGCTGACCGCCACCAACAGCGGCAGCAAGCCGTGTCTGCTGCCGACTTCGGAGCCGGTGATCACGTTCCCCGCACTCGACGGCGCCGCCGGGCACATGGGGCCGGCTGCCAAGGGGTTCGTTCTGAAGGGCGGCGACAGCGCGTACGCCGGGATCATGCTCTCGCGTGCGGACGTCGAGGGCGGCAAGAGCGTCGACAGCGTCAACATCGCCCTCGATGCGTCGCAGAGCCCGACCGAGGTGACCGTCGTCGGCGGACCCGTCACGCTCAACGACCCCGAGGTCACCAGCTTCTTCAAAACTGCCGAGGACGCGCTCACCTACTGATCGCGTGCCCGTATGGTCACTCCGCCTCCGCCGGGAAGCTCGCACTCCGACCGGCGGCTTCAACCGCTTGTGCGAGCCGGAGCAGCAGGTGCTCGGCGCCATGGGGCGCGACCGCCTGGAGGCCGACCGGGCAGCCGTCGGGCGTGAAGCCGGCCGGCAGGGACATCGCCGGGTGGCCGCTCACGTTGAACGCCCAGGTGAGCGCGGTGGAGTAGCGCTCGCCCGGGCCGTCGTGGCCGTGCGGGCGGTTCGGGGTGGCCGGGGTGAGCAGCAGGGGCGTGGCGGCGAAGAGGGCGTCCAGGCGGCGGTTGTTCTCGGCGCGTAGTGGGGCGGCCGCGTCCGGGGCGCCGCCCCGTATCGCGTACCAGGCCCGGCGTGGGTCGAGCAGGATGAGCGGGCGGTCCGTCAGTCGTACGATGCCCGCCGCGGACCAGCGTTCCGCGGCGGCCCGCGCCACCGCCGCCACCTCAGGGGCGCAGTCCGCGAAGCCGAGCGACAGGGACCAGGTGGCGGTGAGCGGGAGCGGCACCACCGGGGCGCGCAGCCCCAGTACACACCGCAGATAGGCCGCCGCCTCCGTCGCGCCCCTCGCCAGCACCCCTGCCGATGCGAGCCCTGTGCGGTCCGGTGACGGCAGCAGGCCGTTGGTCGTCTTGAGTCCGAGCACCCCGCACCAGGCCGCCGGTATACGCACCGAGCCGGCCCCGTCGCTGCCGGTGGCCAGCGGCACCATGCTCGCCGCGACGGCGACGGCGGAGCCGGCCGAGGAGCCGCCGGGGGTGCGGTCGCGGCGGTACGGGTTGACGGTGCGGCCGTGTGCGCCGCGGCCCCAGGTCTGCCATTCACGCTCGGGTCCCGGGACCGCGGTGGAGCCGACCGGGACGCAGCCGGCTCGGACGAGCTGCCGGGCGGCGAAGGAGGGGATGCCGGTCGGGCCCTTCACGGCGATGGGCATGCCCGCGAGCGGCAGCCGCTCGCCCGCCTTCACCCTCCGGTCCACCTCGCGAGCCCGGGCCAGCGCTTCCTCGGGCCACACCTCGATGAACGCGCACAGCTCGGTGTCGAGCCGTTCGATGCGTTCCAGTGCGGCCGTCACTGTCTTCTCGGCTGTCTCCTCGGCAGTCTTCATGACATCCAGCTTCCCCGGACATCCGGGCCCGGTCACCGTAGCGAGCGCGCGTGCCTGGGGGAGGTAGCTGGGGGAGCCGCGAGCTTCCCGGCAAACCTTTCCGGCCACAGCACTAGCTTCTCAGCGCGGCTTCCATCACCGCGCGGGCGATCGGCGCCGCGCTGCGTCCGCCGCTGATCTCGGAGCGGTCGGCGGCGGCGTCCTCGACGACCACGGCGACCGCCACCGCGGGGACGGCGGAGCCGTAGGCCTGTGCCCAGGAGATGAACCAGGCATAGGGCGTTTCGGCGTTGCGCACTCCGTGCTGGGCGGTGCCGGTCTTGCCGCCCACCGTCACGCCGGGGATGGCGGCGTTGGTGCCGCTGCCGCTCTCGACGGCGGCGACCATCATCCGCTGGAGGCGGAGGGCGGTGGAGGCGTGCATGGCCCAGTGGTACGTGCGGGGCAGGTTCCGGTCGACCGTGTCGCTGTCGGCGTCGGTCGTACGGTCCACGAGACAGGGGTACTTGAGTTCACCGCCGTTGGCGACCGCTGCCGCGACCATCGCCATCTGCAGCGGTGTCGCCCTGGTGTTGAACTGGCCGATGGAGGACAGCGCCAGCTGGTCCTCGCTCATGGAGGTGTCGAAGTTGGATTTGGCCACGGGGGACGGGATCCGCAGCCCGGTGTCGTTGAAGCCGAACTTCTCCGCCGTGCTCACCATCCGGTCCAGCCCCACCTTCACCCCGAAGTCCGCCATGACGGTGTTGCACGAGACCCGGATCGCGTCGGCGAGGGACGCCTCGGTGCATCCGCGAGCGCTGTTGGTCAGCTCGGTGCGGGTGCCGGGCAGCACATACGGATCGGGTGTGTCGGTGGGGGCGTCCACATCGGTGACGACTTCGGCGTCCAGCGCGGCCGCCGCCGTCACGATCTTGAAGGTGGAGCCGGGTGGATAGGTCTCCCGGATGGCCCGGTTGAGCATCGGCTGGCTGGTCGCGGAGTTCAGCCGGGTCCAGGTCTCGGTGACGGAGGGGGAGTTGCCGGAGAGCAGCCCGGGGTCGTACGAAGGGCTGCTGACCAGCGCGAGGATCTTGCCGGTGGCGGGCTCGATCGCGGCGACCGCGCCCCGTCGGCCGCCGAGGCCTTCGTACGCCGCCCGCTGCACGAGGGCTTTGATGGTGGTGACGACGTGGCCGCCGGGCCGCTGTCCGCGGGTGACGTCGTGCCACATCGGGAACGGGGCGAGGAGCGGGTCGGTGCCGGAGAGCAGGGAGTCCTCGGTGTTCTCCAGCAGGGTGGTGCCGTAGGTCTGCGAGACATAGCCGGTGACGGGTGCGTACATCGGACCGTTCAGGTACGTGCGCTCGTAGCGCAGCTGCTCGCGGGTGTCCTTGGAACCGGTGACGGGGAGGCCGTCGACGAGGATGTCGCCGCGCGGCTGGGCGTAACGGACGATCGTGGCGCGGCGGTTGGCCGGGTTCGCGTTGAGGGTGTCGGTCTCGAAGAGCTGTACGCGGGCGGCGTTCACCAGCAGCGCGATCAGCAGCAGCAGACAGAAGACGGCGGCGTGCCGGATGGTGGGGGTCCCCCCTCGTCGGGCGGAGTCGGGACGTCGGGGGATGATCACGGTGTGCCTCCCGCGACGGTGGAGGTCCGTTCGGGGGCGGCGGCCGGGCCCGGCCGCCGGGACAGGTCGCTGACCCGGATCAGCAGCGCCACGATGACCCAGTTGGTGACGACCGACGATCCGCCCTGTGCGAGGAACGGCATCGCCATTCCGGTGAGGGGGATCAGTCCCATCACTCCGCCCGCGATCACGAAGACCTGGAGGGCCAGGATCGAGGAGAGGCCGATCGCCAGCAGCTGCCCGAACGGGTCGCGCTGGGCGAGCCCCGCGCGATAGCCGCGGGCCACCAGCAGGGCGTAGAGGAGGAAGACCGCGGTGAGCCCGGACAGGCCCAGCTCCTCGCCGGCCGTGGCGAGGATGAAGTCGGACTTGGCGGCGAAACCGATGAGGCTGGAGTGGCCCAGTCCGAGCCCCACGCCGAGGGTCCCGCCGGCCGCGAACGCGAACAGCGACTGGGCGAGCTGGCCCGGCCCGCGGTCGGCTCGGATGGAGGCGAAGGGGTCGAGCCAGTCCTCGACCCGGCTGTTCACATGCGGTTCGAGCGTGCCGACGGCGAACGCGCCGACCGCGGCGAGCAGTAGACCGACCGCGATCCAGCCGATGCGTCCGGTGGCCACGTACAGCATGATCACGAAGAGTCCGAAGAAGAGCAGTGAGGTGCCCAGATCCCGCTCCAGGACCAGGACGCCGACGCTGAGCAGCCAGATCGCGACGATCGGGCCGAGCACCCGGCCGGTCGGCAGCTGCAGACGCCAGATTTTGCGGCCGGTGTAGGCGAGGGCGTGCCGGTTCGCGGCCAGGTACGCGGCGAAGAAGAGGCCGAGCAGGATCTTGGCGAACTCGCCGGGCTGGAAGGAGAACGCGTCCACCCGGATCCAGATCTTGGCGCCGTTCACCGCGGGGAAGAAGCCCGGCACGGTCAGCAGCGCCAGCGCGGCGGCCATCGAGAGATAGGCGTACCGCTGGAGCACCCGGTGGTCGCGCAGCAGGACCACGACCGTGATGAAGAGGGCGACGCCGACGGTGGACCAGATGAGCTGGGCGGGGGCGGCCCGGTCGTGCGGGGTCTCCAGGTCGAGCCGGTAGATGAGCACCAGTCCCAGGCCGTTGAGCAGGACCGAGATGGGCAGCAGCAGCGGATCGGCGTAGGGGGCGCGGAAGCGCACGGCGAAATGGGCGAGGAGCGCGAGGCCGCCGAGCCCCGCGCCGTAGGCGGCGGTGTCGGGCGGTACCGCGCCGTTCTTGGCGATGCCCACGTCGACGTAGCCGAGGACGGCGACAAGGACCGCCGCGACGAGAAGGGCGAGTTCGACGCCACGCCGTCCGGTGAGGCGCACATCGGGTGGGGGCGCGTCCGCCGCCGTTGCGGTCATGTCACGAAACGTAGCAAGCAGTCGGGTTTTGCATCCGCATATGTGATGCTCTGCGCCGGTTTCGTCCGCCTGGCCGGTCACTGATGTGACGTCACTCAGGGCCGTCGAGGTCTTCGATGTGCGCGTACTCGGGCAGCGTGAGCCGGGCCACGGCCCCGCCGTCCGGCGCGTTGCCGAAGGCCAGTCGGGCCCTGATCACGGCCGCCTGTCCGAGGGCGATCGTCAGCCCGAGTCCGTGCCCCTTCGCGCCACCCTCGGTCCTGAACCGCTGCGGCCCGTGGTCCACCAGATAGCCGGGATAGCCCGGCCCGTGGTCCCGCACGGTCACCTCGGGCCCGTCCACGGTCAGTGTCACCGGCGGCGCGCCGTGCCTGTGGGCGTTGGCGATCAGATTGCCCAGTACCCGCTCCAGTCGCCGTTTGTCGGTCTCCACATAGGTGTCCCGTACGATCCGGACCTCCGTGGCCGACGCCCGCGCCACGCGTTCGGCGAGCGGCCCCAGGCGGTGCACATCGAGCTCGACCCGTTCGCCGCCCGCGTCCAGCCGGGAGATCTCCAGCAGGTCCTCGGTGAGCGAACGCATCTCCCGCACCCGGTCCCGTACCAGCTCGGAGGGGCGGCCCGGTGGCAGCAGCTCGGCCGCCGCGTGGAGTCCGGTCAGCGGGGTCCGCAGCTCGTGCGCCACGTCCGCGGTGAACCGCTGCTCGCTCAGCAGCTTGTCCTGGAGGGTGGCCGCCATGTGGTCCAGGGCGCCGGAGACCGTGGCCACCTCGTCCCGGTGACGCGAGTCGGTACGGGGGTCGTTGACGCGTGCGTCGAGGTCACCGGCGCTGATCCGCCGCGCCACCTGGGCCGTCTGGTGCAGCCGCCGGGTGACCCGGGTGACCGCGAAGGCGCCGACCATCAGTGTGGCGGTGATGGCCAGCGCGGACGACCAGAGGATGGACCGGTCGAGGTGGCCGATGGTGTGGGCGCTCAGGGTGTAGTCGATCTGGGCGGTGAGCGCCCGGCCGTCCGCCGGCCCTGCCGCCCACATCGTGGACCGGCCGCCGTGGCCGACGACCAGTGTGCCGCGCTCGCCGCTCAGCGCGAGCTCGCGCAGCGGGGCGGGCAGGTCCGGCGGGTCCAGGCCGCCGCCCGGCGGCAGCGGCTGACCCGCCTTGTACGCGGCGGTGACATCGGTCAGCCGGTCCAGGGCCCTCGCGCGGGCGTCGGCCACGGTCTGCCGGGTCACCGAGACATGCACCAGCACGCCCAGCAGGGCTGCCAGCGCACAGCACATGACGGTGATGAAGACCGCGGCCTTCCAGGCCAGGGTCGCCGTCCACGCGGGGCGCCTCATGGGGTGCTCGCCGTGGGCGGCGCGGTCGTGCGCGGGATCAGGGGCGCGCCGGGGACCGGCACTGCCGTCGCGGGGCGGTGGGAGCTCAAGGTTCTCCTCCCGGAGTGTCATGGCCCCCCGGTACCCCCGAACACGGTAACCGGGATATTGCCTCTCCGGGTCGCGGCCTGTTCCCATGGATTCGGGTGGGGTGATGCGGCATGCCAGCACTGAGGGTCATTCCGGTGTTCCGTCACGGTCAGGAACGGCTGTACGTCAGCCTGCGCGACGGCAGGAGCGTCGCCTGGTACGACAGGGACGCGGGCAGGGTGAGCCTGCTCCACGACGACGACGAGCTGCGCCAGGAGGTGCTCGCCGCTCTCGCGCCCTTCGTCACCGGTGACGTCGCCGTCGGGCCGCCGCCGGTCCCCACGGCGGCCGAGCTGGCGCGGCTGTCCCTGCACCCCGACGACGATCTCGCCCCCAACCGCCCCGGCGAGGCGCTCCACACCGAGCTGGAACGGTTCGCGCCCCGGCACCGCTACCGGCACGACCCGCGGCGGGACGAGCTCGCCGCGCAGCAGGCGGTCGGCGCGGAGCTGGAGCGGCTGGAGGGGGCGGGCTGGAGAGTGCTGCACTCGGTGCCGCTGCCGGGCGACGGGGACATCAGCCGGATCGACCATGTGCTGATCGGCCCGGCCGGGGTGATGACCGTACGTACGCTCCACGCCCGCAGACAGCGGGTTCTGATCGCCGACCCGATGGTCAGGGCCGGTCGCGGCGAGCCCACCCCCGAGCTGAGGTGGGCCCGTCGGCAGGCCGAGCGGGCCTCGCTCGCCCTGGCCGCCGCGGTCGTCCCCGGGCTCGCCCTGTACGGAGCGGCCAGAGTGGACATCGTGCCGTCGTTCCGCGATGTGCGGATCCTGCGGGACGACGCGGCGGACGAGCTGACCCGGCTCGGCGGCGTACTGAAACCCGCGGACATCGAGGGCCTGTACGCGGTGGCGCGGGACCGCGGGACGTGGCTGCGAGTCTGACCAGCTAGGTCAGCGCGTTGCCCCAGCCGGCCTGGATCATCGTCTGGAACGCCCACTTCCCGTCCCGTTTCACCAGGATGTCGGCGTATCGCAGCTGCTGTGTCCGGCCGCCCGCGGTCATCACCGAGTCGGTGAACACCACCGCCATGGCGGAGCTGAGGAAGACCGGGGTGCGGGTGGACTCGAAGGAGATGTCGCCGCCGCCGTCGGCGCCACCCATGACCTTGGTCATCGTCTCCACGAACTGCTTGCGGTCCCACTGGGCGCTGCGGCCGGTGCCGGACGGGTCGTCGCTGACCAGGTTGAGCGGGAAGACCGCGAGGTCGGCCATCCGCTCGATCTCCCGGCGGGCGCTGAGCTCGTCGTACTCGGCGAACCAGGCGTCGATGCTCGCGCGGTCCTCGGCGGTGGGGGAGTAGCCGGTGTCGGGCAGTACGGTCAAGGTTGGTCCTCTCGTCAAGTTTGACTACATCCTGTTGGTGCCCGCTTCGGGTCTGGTCAAACTTGATTAGTTTTCTTTCGGCCGGAGGACCGTGACGAAGCCGTGCCGTGTCGTCTGCTGCCCCACCTCCACCACCAGCTCCGGCACCACTCGGTGGTACGTCACCTCGCCCACCCCCACCGCCGTCGCCGTGCCCTCGCCGGCCGGGATAGCCCCTGCCAGCGCCGCCCCCACCACCGTGCGCAGCCCCGGCGCCAGCGGGCTCGACACCACCGGCGTGTCGTCCCCGGGCAGTACCAGCACCAGCGCGCCCGGCCGCTGCCGCGCGCCGGTGTGACCGACCACCACGGCGTCCCGGGTGTCGGTGTGCCGCAGCTTGCGCCAGGCCCGTACGCCGCCCCGGTACGGCTGGTCCAGACGCTTCATCACCAGCCCCTCGATCCCGGTCTCCGGCAGCGTCTCGTACCAGGTCTCGGCCAGCTCCGGATCCGTCGTCATCGGCACCGGCTGGAGCGGCGGCCCGAGTGGCCCGAGCAGCTCCACCAGCCGCGCCCGCCGCCGCTCGTAGGGTGCGCGCCGCAGATCCGTACCCCCGTCCGCCAGCAGGTCGAACGCCGCGTACGAGGCGGGTAGCCGGCGCGCCAGTACGGCGGCCCGGGCGGGGGTCGCGGCGGCCCGGCGCTGCACGGCCGCGAAGTCCGTACGGCCGCCGGTCCAGATCACCGCCTCGCCGTCCAGCACCGTGCCCTCCGGAAGCCGGCGGGCGGCCGCGGCCAGGTCCGGGAACGCGCTGCCGACCAGCCGCCCGGACCGTGCCTGGAGCACCACCCCGTCCGCGTCGCGGAAGACGAGCACCCGATGGCCGTCGAACTTCGGCTCGTACGCCCAGCCGTCCCCGCGCGCCAGCACGCCCACCGATTCGGCGAGCGCGACCTTCACGGGAGGCCGCAGCGTGTTCACGGCAGCGGCCCGGCCCGGTCCGGGTCCGCCAGTGGGCCGAACAGGTCCCCGTGCCGCTCCAGCCGAGGTGCGATGTCGTCCGCCAGGAACACCAGGTCCCCGGGGTCCCGGCAGCCCTCGACCTCGCCCCAGGTCACCGGCGCGGACACGGCGGGCACGGCCTTGGCGCGCAGGGTGTAGGGGGCGGCGGTGGTCTTGGCCGCCGCGTTCTGGCTGTAGTCGACGAACACCTTGCCGGGCCGCAGCGAGCGGGTCATCCGGTGCACCACCAGCCGAGGCAGGACGGCCTCCGCCTCGACGGCCAGGCTCTTCGCGTACGCCGTGACGCGTGACGAGGGTGTGGGCTCCAGCGGTACGAGCACGTGCAGCCCCTTCGACCCGGACGTCTTCGCGTAGGCGTGGAGTCCGTCGTCGCCGAGCCGTTCCCGCAGCCACGCCGCCACCGCACAGCACTCCACCACCGTCGCGGGCGCCCCCGGGTCGAGGTCGAAGACCATCCGGTCCGCGAGACCGGGCATGCCGGCCTGCCACTGGTGGGTGTGGAACTCCACCACCAGGTTCGCCGCCCAGACGAGCGACGGCAGGTCCTGGATCATCACCTGCCGCGCGCCGGCGTCCTCCGAGCGGGGCACCGGCGCCGTGTTCACCCAGGCGGGTGTGCCCAGCGGCGGATTCTTGGTGAAGAACAACTGCCCGTCGGGGCCGTCCGGATAGCGCAGAAAGGAAACCGGCCGGTTGTGAAGGTGCCTGAGTAAGGCGTCGGCGGCGGTCGCGTAGTAGTGCAGCACCTCGCCCTTGGTGGTTCCGGTGGCCGGGTACAGCACCTTGTCGAGGTTGCTGAGCGTCACCCGCCGCCCCTCCACCTCGGTGATGAGGGTCATACGATGAGAATCCCATGTATCCCGGCGAAAGGGATGAACAGTGCGATCCATATGGAACGGGGCGATCTCCTTCGGGCTGGTCTCCATACCGATCAAACTGGTGAACGCCACGGAGACCCATTCGATCTCCTTCCGTCAGATCCACGACAAGGACGGCGGCCGGATCCGCTACCGCAAGGTCTGCGAACTGGACGGCGAGGAAATCCCCTCGGAAGAGATCGTCAAGGCGTACGAGGACGCGGACGGCGCCATGATCCCGATCACCGACGACGACCTCGCGGCGCTGCCCCTGCCCACCGCGAAGACCGTCGAGATCGTGGCCTTCGTCCCCGCGGACACCATCGACCCGCTCCAGATGGACCAGGCGTACTACCTCGCGGCCAACGGCGTCCCCGCCGCCAAGCCGTACACCCTGCTGCGCGAGGCCCTCAAGCGCAGCAACAGGGTCGCCATCGCGAAGTACGCCCTGCGCGGCCGCGAGCGCCTCGGCATGCTGCGCGTCGTCGGCGACGACGTGATCGCCATGCACGGGCTGCTCTGGCCCGACGAGATCCGCGCCCCCGAAGGCGTCGCCCCGGAGACCCGGGTCACCGTGCGCGACGCCGAGCTCGACCTGGCGGACGCGCTGATGGACACGCTGGGTGAGGTCGACCTGGAGGAGCTGCACGACGACTACCGCGAGGCGCTCGAATCCCTCATCGCCGCGAAGGCGGAGGGCGTCACCCCGATGCTCCCCGAGGCCGCCCCGGCCGGCGGCAAGGTCATCGACCTGATGGCGGCGCTGGAGAAGAGCGTCAGCGCCGCGAGACGCGCCCGCGGCGAGGAGGCGGAGGAGGCGGCGGGCGAGCCCGTCGAGGTCACCCCGCTGCGTACGCGGAAGGCGGCGCCGAAGAAGGCGGCGGCGACCCCGAAGGAGACGGGAGCGAAGAAGTCCACGGCGAAGACGGCGAAGGCGACGGCGAAGAGGACGACGAAGACGACGGCGAAGACAGCGACCAGGTCCACGGCGAAGAAGGCCACCCCGCGGGGGCGCACCACGGCCTGAGCGCGGACCCGTCCGGAGATCCGGGACACGCTGCGGGGGCCGGCCCCCGGCCCCCCCCAGGGGCGTTGGCTTCGCGACGCGGGACGACTCCAGCCTGTCCGGCGACCGAGGAGGGACACTTCCCCGGCTTCCTCCCCCAGGCCCACTCGGCGGTGGGCGTCACGCCTCAGTCCGGCTCGGGTGCGCACTCCGCGAGCGTGTCCAGGAGCTGCTGACCGTACTTCGCCAGCTTGTTCTCGCCGACTCCGTTCACCGTGCCCAGCTCCGGAAGCGTCGACGGGGACATGACGGCGATCTCGCGCAGCGTCGCGTCGTGGAAGATGACGTACGCGGGAACGCCCTGCTCCTTCGCCGTCGCGGCACGCCAGGCGCGCAGCGCCTCGAACACGGGCAGCTTCTCCTCCGGCACGTCGACCGGCGCACCGCGCCGCTTGGCCGTCTTCTCGGCCTTCTCCGCCCGCGCGGGCTTCGCCGGTTCGCGGCGCAGCGTGACCTTGCGCCGACCGCTCAGCACCTCACCGCTCGTCTCGGTGAGCACCAGCGTTCCGTAGTCGCCCTCGACCGCGATGAGCTCCTGGGCCAGCAGTTGTCTGACGACACCGCGCCATTCCGCCTCGCTCAGCTCCGTGCCGATGCCGAAGACGCTGAGAGCGTCGTGATCGAACTGGATGACCTTCGCCGTCTTCCGGCCCAGCAGGATGTCGGCGATCTGCCCCGCCCCGAACTTCTGGTTGCGCTCGCGCTTGAGCCTGACCACGGTCGACAGGAGCTTCTGCGCGGGGATCGTGCCGTCCCAGGACTCCGGGGGCGTCAGACAGGTGTCGCAATTGCCGCACACGGTGCTCTTCTCGCCGAAGTAGGCGAGGAGCCGCACCCGGCGGCACTCGACCGTCTCGCAGAGGGCCAGCATGGCGTCGACGTGTGCGCCCAGCCGCCGCCGGTGTGCGTCGTCGCCCTCCGAGGTCCCGATCATCTTGCGCTGCTGCACGACGTCCTGCAGCCCGTACGCCAGCCAGGCTGTGGACGGCAGGCCGTCCCGGCCGGCCCGCCCGGTCTCCTGGTAGTACCCCTCCACGGACTTGGGCAGGTCGAGGTGGGCGACGAACCGCACATCGGGCTTGTCGATCCCCATGCCGAAGGCGATCGTCGCCACCATCACCAGCCCGTCCTCGCGCAGGAAGCGCGCCTGGTGCTCGGCCCTCGTACCGGCATCGAGGCCCGCGTGGTACGGCAGGGCCTCGATCCCGTTCTTCACCAGGAACTCGGCGGTCTTCTCGACGGACGCCCGCGACAGGCAGTAGACGATGCCCGCGTCACCGGGGTGCTCGGTGCGCAGCAGCGCGAGCAGCTGCCGCTTCGGGTCGTCCTTCGCCGTGATCCGGTACTGGATGTTCGGCCGGTCGAAACTGGCCACGAAGTGCCGGGCGTCCTGCAGCTTCAGCCGGGACGCGATCTCGGCGTGGGTGGCCTCCGTGGCGGTCGCGGTCAGCGCGATGCGCGGTACGTCGGGCCAGCGCTCGTGCAGTGCGGACAGCGCGAGGTAGTCGGGCCGGAAGTCGTGCCCCCACTGGGCCACACAGTGCGCCTCGTCGATGGCGAAGAGTGAGATCGTGCCGCGTTCCAGCAGCCGCACCGTCGACTCGACGCGCAGCCGCTCCGGTGCGAGATAGAGCAGGTCCAGCTCACCGGCGAGGAACTCCGCCTCCACCAGCGACCGCTCGTCCGGACCCTGCGTGGAGTTCAGGAACCCGGCCCGTACACCGAGCGCCCGAAGGGCGTCGACCTGGTCCTGCATGAGCGCGATGAGCGGCGATACGACGACACCGACGCCCTTCCGCACGAGCGCGGGGATCTGGTAGCAGAGCGACTTGCCGCCACCGGTCGGCATGAGCACGAGCGCGTCGCCACCGGCGACCACGTGCTCGATGATCTCCTGCTGGCTTCCCCGGAAGGAGTCGTAGCCGAAGACGCGGCGCAGCACTCGAAGCGCGTCGGTCTCCGCTTCGGGGCGGGCGTCGATGTCGGGAGAGGTCATCCGGCGATTTTACGAGCTCGGGCGGCGTGCTGCCCCGGCCGCTCGGCCGACGCCCGATCCGGTGGTGCCGGCGGGGTCGGGACGACGAGGGCGAGTTTCACCGCAGTGATCATAGTTGCCATCTGTCGTCCACAACTCGTCTTGGAAAAAGAGGCTTTGCGGGACCAGTATCCGGAATCGGCCGCTCGAAGCGGACGAGTTGTGCGGCAGTGTGGCCCACGTGGTCGTCCTGGCCGATCATGGCCCGTACCTGGCCGAAAACGTCCGGGGTGTACGGCATACAGGGTTCCGCAACCCGGGACCTGTGGATTGACTGGCGGCTTCGTGCGATCTACTTTCCTGAGGGGGGACGTTGACCAGTGATCCTTTCCGGTACATCGGTGGTTCGCCACCCGCGTCGACCGGATCCACGGACTCTCCGCACCGGCAACGGCCCGATGGGCGTTTATCGATGGTGTGTGTGCCGGACGTCCGGATGGGCGAGTCGATCGAGCAGCTCGTCGGTCGTGCCCGGTATGCGATCAGCGTCCTGCTCGCGGACGACGTGGCCTTCGCCGACGCGATGAGTGCGGTGCTGGGAGTCGCGGAGCCGCGGGAATCCCGGTCGGCCGGTCGTGCCGGGGCCGTCGTGCCCGGTCGGCCCGCGATCCGTGTGCTCTGCACCCCGAGTGCGCTGTGTGCCCCGCTCGTCCGGTCGAGGATCGCCGGGTGGCTGCGGATCCGGATCGCCGAAGGCGAGTTGCGCGAGGCACTCGTCGTCGACGGCGAGGTCGCGCTGGTGCGGTCGAGGACCGAGGAGGCCGAGGGGAACGCATCGATCGTGCATGACCCGGCCGCGGTCCGCGCCCTGGATCTGCTCTTCGC
The DNA here is from genome assembly GCF_039536205.1 of Streptomyces sannanensis. GTDB lineage: Bacteria > Actinomycetota > Actinomycetes > Streptomycetales > Streptomycetaceae > Streptomyces > Streptomyces sannanensis. Next base: position 4,648,906 of record NZ_BAAAYL010000001.1, read on the forward strand.
CGCCGCATGGGCGAACGCCCGGCCGCTCGCCGATCACCTCGGGCTGAGTTCGCGGCTGCGCAGCGACCTGACGCGGCGCATTCTCGAGAAGCTGTGCGCCGGCCGCACGGACGACGTGGCGGCCGGTGAGCTGAGGATCTCCCTGCGGACGTACCGCCGCCATGTCGCGGAGATCATGCGTGAACTGGGTGCGAATTCTCGTTTTCAGGCGGGAGTGCGCGCCGTGGAACTGGGGCTGCTGCCGGATCAGTACTGAGAGACTGCGCGACGGAGCAGGACACCGAGCAGGATGGTGGAACGTGTGTGAGTACCCGTTTCAGGGGGAGCCGGGTGTGGCGCCGGAGCGCCCGCCCGGGCCGGCGGGCGGCGGGATCGCCGAGGGCGATCTCGAGCTGGCTCTGCTCAAGGTGTGCGCGGTGATCGGTTCGACGGTCGCGAACCATCGCGCCCAGGGCTTCCGGGACCGGCGGATCACCGCGGTCGAGGAAGGATCCGAGGCGATCATGGAGACCGCGCGGGAACTGGTCACCGGAGCCAGGACGGGCGTCGACATCCGTCTCGTCGGGGACACCGGGCATCCGGAGCGCCTGCGCCGGCGGTTGCAGGAACTGGTGCTGTCCTTGCAGGGGCCGGCCCGTGTCCGGCTGCTGTGCTCACCGTCGATCGTGCCGGACGAGGCCTTCGTCCGCGAGCAGGTGGAGCGCGGTCTGCCCATCGCGGTCCGGGTGGCCCGCTTCCCGCCGCTCCAGGCGCTGATCGTCGACGGGAGCGCCGCACTGGTGGCGGCGGAATCGGCCGTGGGGCGCCGGGCCTCGGTGATCCGAGTGCCCGAAGTGATCCACACCCTGCACACCCTCTTCGATGGGGTGTGGCGCAACGCCCTGCCCGCCGACGAGCGCGTGGATTTCGACGCCCGTGCCCACGCCACGCCGGCCGCCCGGATACTCGGCGCCCTGCGTGCCGGGGTCACCGATGAGGTCGCCGCCCGCGAGCTGGCCGTGTCCGTACGCACCTTCCGGCGCCATGTCGCGGAGATCATGAACCAGCTCGGTGCCCGGTCCCGGTTCCAGGCCGGAGTACGGGCCGCCGAGCTGGGGCTGCTGCCGCTCGCGGAGACGCCGGAGGTCGCTGTGCCCGACCGGCGCCGCCGCGACACCTCGTTCGCGGTGCTCTGAGGCCGCCGCGTACGCCCGGGGCCGGCTCCCCGGGCGTGCGCAGGCCCGTACGTTCTCGTGACAACGAGGTCACCCGAGGCCGTACGAGGTCATACGAGCGCGCGGTCCTCCGCATGATCCGCGGCGTCGCCGGACTGCGGCTGCGCGTCTCCCTGGTGACCCGGCCACCAGGCCTTCGTACCGAGCAGCCCGGTCAAGGTCGGGACCAGCAGTATCGCCATCACGAAGGCGGTCAGCAGGATGCCGAAGGCCACGGCGAATCCCATCTGCTGGAGCATGGTGTTGGAGGCGAGCATCAGCACACCGAAGGTCCCCGCGAGGATCACCGCGGCGGAGCCGATGGTGGGCGCGGACTGCGCCACGGCGCGGGCCACGGCCTCCCTGGGGGACTTGCCCGCCCGGACCTCCTCGCGGAGCCGGGCCACCATGAGGATGTTGTAGTCGGTGCCGATCGCCACGACGAACAGATAGACGATCACCGGCAGGGTGAACAGCAGTCCGTTCTCGCCGCGGACGTTCTGGAACAGCCAGACCGTCGCGCCGAGCGTGGCGCCGAAGCCCAGGCCGACCGAGAGCATCAGATACAGCGGGGCGACGAGGCTGCGCAGCAGCAGCCCGAGAATGATCATGATGGCCAGGCCCGCGACCGGGAACACCAGCTTGTAGTCGTGCTCGACGGCCGTCTTGATGTCGGCCAGCAGCGCCGTCGTACCGCCGACCAGCGCGGTCGTACCCTGCGGCGCCGCCTTGTGCGCCGTGTCCCGCAGCTCACCGCCGACAAGCGAGATCGCCCGCTCCCCGGCCGGCGGGCTGGTGAGGACGAGGCTGTACTGGGCCACGGAGCCGTCGGCGCCCATGACCGCGGGGGAGACCTGGCCGACCCCCTTCGCCCCGGCGAGCACCGAGCGGAACGTGTCCAGCTCGCTCCCGTCGAGGGCGGAGCCGTCGTCGGAACGCAGGTACACGGTGGTGGGATCGGCCTGTCCGGCGGAGAAGCCCTTCTGCAGGTCCTTCATGGCCTGTACGGACTCGAGGTTCTTGGGAAGCGAGGTGTTGCCGTCGAACTCGGCACGGAAGCCGAACGCGCCCACGGCCAGCACGGCCAGCACTCCGCCGGAGAGCAGGGCCACCACGGCCGGCCGCTTCGCGGCGGCCCGGCCGACCCGGCCGGCCACGGCGTTCCGTGCGGGCTTCTTCCACGCCTTGGACGGCCAGAACGCCTTGGTGCCCAGCAGCGAGAAGACCGCGGGGACCAGGGTGAGCCCGGCGGCGAGCGCGACGGCGACCGAGATGGCCAGCGACGGGCCCATGGTGCGCAGCATGCCCATGCTGGACAGCAGCAGAGCGAGGAAGGCCACGATCACCGCGCCGGCCGCCGACGCGATGGTCTCGCCCACCAGTCCCACGGCCCGGATCATGGCCTCCTTGGGCGCCGTTGCCTCGCGCAGCTGCTCGCGGTAGCGGAAGAGCAGGAACAGGATGTAGTCGGTGCCGACGCCGAACAGCACCACGATCAGGATGGCGGAGATCGAGCTGTCGGCCTGCAGTCCGCCCAGTTCGGCGGCGGTGGAGATGAGGCCCGTGGCCACCACGAACGCCACGGCGATCACCAGTACCGGCATGATGGCGATGAGCGGGCTGCGGAAGATGACCAGCAGCAGCACGATGATCAGGAGGAGCGTCGCGCTCATGATCATGGCGTCGGTGTCCCCCGAGGACTCCTGCGAGTCCAGTGCGGTGGCGGCCGCTCCCGTGAGGCCCATCTTCAGGTCCGTGCCGGCCAGCAGCGTCCTGGCCTCCGTGCGCAGCTCCTTGACCGCCTCGGTGAGCTCCGGGTTGTACGGATCCTTGACGGTCGCGACGACGGAGGCCAGGGCGATCTTCCCGTTGGGGGACACGGCCTGCGGGCTGGTCTCCACCTTCTTGACCAGGGAGATCTTCCGGTCCTGGAGTCCGGCCGCCACCTTCGCCACATCGGCCCGGTCGGCGTCGTTCAGCCGCTCGCCGTCCTTCCGCTGGAACACCGCGATCGCGGCGGGCTGTTCATGCTGCGGGAAGGCGCGCTTCTCCAGTTCGGCGACCCGCACCGATTCGTAGTGGGAGGGCAGGAATTCGGCCTGGTCGCTGATGGGCTTCAACTGGGGGGAAAGCATGGCCAGTGCCACCGCCGCCAAAACCCAGGCGGCGATGGTCGTCCAGGGGCGGAGGACGGCGAACCGTCCGATCCGTCCGAACATGGAGGCTCCTTCGCTGAGTACTCGTATCTCGTCGGCAATCCGGTCGAGTCTAGGTTTGCCGACTATCAAAAAGCTTTCGAAATAGCTGTGTTGACGGGGTGTGTGGGAACGTTCCGGTGAACATCGGGTCCCTGACCGGTATCCGGTGGGTTCGCGCCCGCGGACTTTGGCAGCTTGCTGCCGTCGTCGTTGCGGCCACCGGGAGCTCCTGTTACCCAGTACGAAAGCGAGAGAGCCCGGCCGGCCCCGTGATGCGGGGCCAGGGCCTGATACAGGAGGCCATTGGTGCTTCAGGCGGTGTTCCGGATCCTGGGGCCGCTGGACATCGACGTGGACGGAAGGGCTGTCCCTCTGCAGGGGGCCCGGCAGCGCACGATCATGTCGATGCTGCTGCTCGCGCCCAACCGGGTCGTCTCGGTCGATGCCCTGGCCGACGCCGTCTGGCAGGGCAACCCGCCGGCCACCGCCCGCAATCAGGTGGCCATCTGCGTCTCCGCGCTGCGCAAGACCTTCAAGAACGCGGTCGGCGTCGACGACATCCTGGTCACCAGCCACCCCGGCTACATGCTCTTCACCGGCGAGCACCGCATCGACGCCGTCGAATTCGAGGAGAGTGCCGCGGGCGGCCGTGAAGCCGCCCGCCGCGGCAGACTCGAAGAGGCCTGCGCCCTCTTCGAGGAATCCCTCGGCATGTGGCGCGGCCCCGCCCTGGAGGGCATTACGGCCGAGCGGGTCGAGACGGAGGCCGCCCGCCTCGACGAAATGCGCCTCAGCGTGTACGAGGAGTACATCGGGCTGCGGCTGGAACTCGGCCATCACCGCGATCTGGTGGGCGAGCTGAGCGCGTTCATCCGCGAGCATCCACTGCGCGAACAGGCCAGGGCCCATCTCATGCTCGCCCAGTATCGGTCGGGCCGGCGCGCCGAGGCCCTGGAGACGTACCGCGACGGACAGCGGCTGCTCGCCGAGGAACTCGGCATCGACCCCGGCCCGGCCCTGCAGGAGCTGCACGAGGCGATCCTCGTCGACTCGCCGAAACTCAACCGGCCCGCCGACAGCGTCATCCTCGCCCCGATGCCGACCGTTCCCGCCCAAATCCCCTCGAATGGCGCCTCCTTCACCGGACGCCGACGTGAACTCGCCGCTCTGGACCAGCTGCTGGACCGGCTGGACTGCGGCGCACTGCCCGTCGGCTCCATCACCGGCATCGGCGGTGTGGGCAAGACCGCGCTCGCCGTCCACTGGGCGCACCAGGTCGCCGGCCGCTTCCCGGACGGCCAGCTCTTCGCCGATCTGCGCGGTTACGACGAGGAGGAGGCGCCGCGCCGCCCCGGAGCCGTGCTCGACGGGTTCCTGCGCGCCCTCGGTGTGCCCGCGCCGCGGATCCCCGCCGGTCAGAACGAGCGGGCCGACCTGTTCCGCAGCGTCCTCGACGGCCGCCGGGTCCTGATCGTGCTCGACAACGCACGCTCCTTCCGGCAGATACGCCCGCTGCTGCCCGGCAACGGACGCTGTTGTGTCCTGATCACCAGCCGCGACGCGATGGGAGGCGCGCTCGCCGGCGACTACGCCTTCGAGGCGCTGCCCCTCGGCGCACTGGAGGAGGACGAGGCCACCGCCCTGCTCTCCCGTGTCGCCGGTGACGGCCGGCTCTCCGCCGACCCCGCGGGCGCCGCCCGGCTCAGCGCGCTCTGCGACCGGCAGCCGCTGGCCCTGCGGATCGCGGCCGCCCGGCTCGCCGCGAAGCCGCACTGGTCGGTCCGTACGCTTGTGCTCCGTCTGGAGGACCAGCACCGAAGACTCGACGAACTCAGCCTGGACGAACGCGGGGTGCGCGCCGGCCTGCGGCTCAGCTACCGCGATCTGCCGTCCGCCGTCGCCCGGATGTTCCGGCTGCTCGGCCTGCTCAATGTGCCGGACTTCGCCGCCTGGGCCGGGGCGGCCCTGCTGGACATCGATCCCGTCGACGCCGAGGACCTCATCGAGCAGCTCGTCGATGCCCAGCTGCTGGAACCGCTGAGCGCAGGTGCCGCCGGGCATGTCCGCTACCGCTTCCAGGAACTGCTGCGGCTGTTCGCGCGCGAATGCGCGCGCGCGGAGGAGACGGAGGCCGACCGGCGCGCCGCCATCCGCCGTGTGTACGGCGTGTGGCTGGGGCTGGCATCCGAGGCGCACCGGAGGATGTACGGAGGCGACTACACCGTCATCCACAGCGCCGCGCCGGTGCATCCGTTGCCCTCGCACGTGGTCGGCGATCTGCTGGACAGCCCGATGGGCTGGTTCGAGACCGAACGCGCCGCGATCACGGCCCTCGTCGACCAGGCGGCCCACGAGGACGAGGCCGCGTACGCCTGGGACCTGACGATGACCGGTGTGACGCTCTTCCAGCACCGCAACTACCTGGAGGACTGGCGGCACTGCGGCGAGCGCGCCCTCGACGTCGCCCGGCGGACCGGCGATCCCGTCGGGGAGGCGGCCATGCTGCACTCGCTCGGCACCCTGGAGATCGTCCAGTGGGACTACCGCAGGGCCCGCGAGCGGCTCGGCGTGGCCCTGCGGCTCTTCGAGGAACAGGGACAGGACAAGGGACGGGCGCTGGTGCTCCGCAATCTGGCCCTCTGCGAACGCCACCACGGCGATCTGGACCTGGCCAGAGACATGAGCCAACGGTCCCTGGAGGGCTTCCGCGCAGTCGGCGACCGCTACGCGGAGGCCCATCTGCTGTGCCTGCTGGCGCAGATCGAACTGGAGCGCGGAAACCCGGAGTCGAGCCGCGACCTGTCCGCCGAGGCGATCGCCCGGAGCCGGGACCTCGGCACCACCAGGGGAGAGGCGCAGAGCACGGTACGGCTCACCGAGGCGCTGATCTCCCTCGGAGACGGGGAGAAGGCCGAGGAAGCATGCCGGTCCGCCCTCGACCTGGTGCGCGCCGACGGGGACCGGCGGGGCGAGGCCCATGCGCTGCGCGCCCTGGGCGAGGCCCTGTGGCGCCAGGGCCGTATCGAGGAGGCCGACGCGGTGCTGAGCGAAGGGCTCATGACCGCGCGCAAGGTGCCCGACCGGTTCCTGGAGGCGCGTGCCGCCGCCGCGCTGGGCTGTGTGCTCGCGCTCCGCTCGGACCGGGCGGGGGCCGCCGACCGCGCGGCTGCCGCCGCGCGGCTCTTCGCCGAGGTCGGAGCGGAGCGCTGGGGGGCCCGTGCGGACCGCCTGTTGTCGGTGGTGTCCGGCGAGGGGACACCGGACTCGGAGACGCTGTTCGCGATCGTCAAGCCCTGAGCCTCCGGGACGCAGCGATCAGGTCCAGGGGTCGTCGTTGTTCACCACGCGCGTCCACGGGTCGTCGCCGTTGGGCATGCTCGTCCAGGGGTCGTCGCTCTTCGGGGTGATGGTCCAGGGGTCGTCGCCGTTCACAACCACTCTCGTCCACGGGTCGTCCGCCGGGACGGCCCGTACGTTCGTCCAGGGGTCGTCCTGAAGCGACGCGGCGTGCGCGCTTCCCAGCGCGCCCGTCGTCGCGATGATCAGAGCCGCGCCGGCCATCAGGCCGCCGGACGGAGCGATCAGCTTCGCGAAGAGGGTGCCACGCTCCATGGAGTCCTCCTGAATGCTCGGTCCGCTGCAGGCGGTTGCCCCGCGGTATGCCGAGAACGTTAGGGGCCTCTGATTTCCGGGCTCTTTCGAAGCCCTTTCACAGGGGGGAAATCGGCTCGATGACGGCCGGGGATATAGAGAAGGCAGAGGTTCGCCGCAGAACGCAGGGATGGCATTTCGGTATGGACAGTCGCATCAAGAACATCGTCATCGTGGGAGGCACGGCCGCCGGCTGGATGGCCGCTGCCCACCTCGCGAAGGCTTTCCAGGGAACAGTGACTGTCACCCTGCTCGACACGCCGGACCGCGACCCCGGCACATCCATGACGGGAGAGGTCGACGCCGCGGCCCCGGAGACCCAGCGGGCCTTCTTCGATCCGCTCGGAATCCATGAATCCGAATGGATGCGCGCCTGCCGTGCCTCCTTCAGGACGGCTGTCCGTTATGTGAACTGGCGTACCGAGGGCCCCGCCGTCACTGCGGCCAGGACGCTGCGGAACGATGGTGCCGACCACTTCTACCGGCCCGTGGAAGGGGTCCTGCCGAAGATCGACGGCTTTCGGCTGCCGCACTACTGGGCATGGCGCAGAAGGACCGGTGACACGGTCGAGCCTTTCGACTACGCGTGTTTCCGTGAACCACCCCTGATGGACGCCAGAAAATCACCGCGCTGGCTCGACGGGCGGATGGCCGTTCCGTACGCATGGCATGTGGACAGCAGGCTGTTCACCGAATTCCTGCGCCGCTTCGCCACCGAACAACTGGACGTCCGCGCGGTCCGTGACGCTTTCCGGTATGCCGAGCGCGACTCCGAGGGTTTTCTCACCGCGGTGGGAACGGCCACGGGCCGCGTCATCACCGGGGACTTCTTCCTCGACTGCACGGGCCAGGACGGACTGCTGATCACGGACGTCCTCGGCGAACCGCGCGTCGCCACGCACGACCGGCTGGTGTGCGACAGCGCCGTCACCGTCACCGTCCCGCACGACGACGCCGGGCGCGGCATCGAGCCGTACACCACCGCCGTCGCCATGCCCGACGGCTGGACCTGGAAGATGCCGCTGCCCGGCCGTGTCGGCGCGGGTCATGTGTACGCGGCCGAGCAGACCGAGCCGGAGGAGGCGGCCCGCCGGCTCTGCGGTCTGTGGGGGCTCGACCCCGAGCGCACGCCCCTCCGCCATCTCCGCTACCGCACCGGCCGCAGCCACCGTTCCTGGGTCAAGAACTGTGTGGCCGTGGGAGCTTCGTCGTACCTTCTGGAACCGCTGGAGCCGTCCGGCATGAGCGGTGTCATCCACACCCTGACCCAACTGGTGCGGTACTTCCCCGCGCCGCACTCGCGCGACGCCCCGGCGGCCCGCTTCAACCGCGCGATCAAGACCCGCTACGACGAGGCCCGGGACTTCATCCAGCTGCACTACGCCGCCGGCCCCCGCCGGGACACTCCGTTCTGGCAGGCGCACCGGACGCTGGCCGTTCCCGCCGCGGTCCACGACCGCACCGCGGCGCACCGGGGCGGCTTCCCCTTCCCCGCGTCCGACATCCCTCACCATACGGTCCTGGCCGCCCTCGCTCCGGCCCCGCCCGCCGCCCCCGCGGCCCTGGCCCACAAGCCGGACTCCATTCGGGCGGCCGCGGCCCAGTTCGAGCGGATCAAGCGGCAGCAGCGGATCCTCCTGGAAACCCTGCCCTCCGCCCACACCTACCTGGACCGGCTGCACAGCCGCTGACACTCCCCGGCACCCGTCCACAGCGGCTGTCAGCCGGCCGCGCGGGCCACCAGCGACATGAACACGGTCGCCACCGGTGCGCCGTCGTCGTCCTCGATCTCGGTCCGCAGCTCGACGACATCGCTGCCGGCCGGTGACCTGAGCGCGTCGATGTGCACGGTGGCCCGGAGCCGGTCGCCCACGCGGACCGCGCGCCGGAAGGCGAAGCGCTGGTCGCGGTGGACCACCCGGTCGTAGTCCAGGCCCAGTTCCGGGTCGTACACGACCGGGTCCGTGGCCTGCTGGACCAGTACGCACAGAAAGGTCGGCGGGGCGATCACATCCGGATGCCCGAGGGCCCGTGCGGCCTCGGGATCGTGGTGGGCCGGGTGGGTCTCGCCCACGGCCAGGGCGAACTCACGGATCTTCTCCCGCTCCACCTCGTACGGCGCGGTGGGCGGGTAGGCGCGACCCGCCAGCGCGTGGTTCAGCGGCATGCGTGCTCCAGGTTCGAATCGGTCGGAGGGCCAGGGGGTGTCCGACGGATCACCGCGGCGTCGCGGTGACATCGGCCGCTCCGCGGCGGGCGCGCGTCCGCCCCGTAGCCCTTCGCACAGGAGGTGCCCCCATCGTTGTCGTCGGTCGCCGATGTCCCCCAGCCACCGGTGGGGGCACCCAGAGGTGCCCCACCGCATACGTGGACATCAGCCGCTCCGCGGCGGGCCCTCCTCTGCCTTGCGACGCACGGCACCACGAGACATCAGCCGCTCCGCGGCGGGCGCTCCTTCCTCCACGGCGATCCATCGGACACCCCCTCGTCGACGCGACCGGCTGCGGCCGTGCGAGCGGCCACCGTGCCCGGCGGCTCTATACGGCCCCTACGCGCGCGCCCGGACCGCGGACGCCCGTACCCCGCCGTATAGATCGCCCATAGCAGGCATCCGCAGTCTCACTGCTCGGAATGAGATCGACAGTCGGGGGCCGCCCCTGTCCCTATGACGAAAGGGAGAGCCGTGACCGCAGGGCTCAAGGGCATTCTCTCAGCGGTGGGCATGACGCCGCTCATCGAACTGGAGCGGCTGGTTCCCGGCTTCTCCTCGCGCGTGTACGCCAAGGCCGAACGCTTCAATCCCGGCGGCAGCATCAAGGACCGGTCGGCCCTGAACATGCTCCTCGGACGGATCAGAGCCGGAGAACTGGTGCCGGGGAAGTCGACCGTGGTGGAGTCGAGCTCCGGAAACCTGGCCATCGGACTGGCCCAGATCTGCCGCTACTTCGGCCTGCGCTTCATCTGCGTCGTCGACAGCCGGACCACCCAGCAGAACATCGCCATCCTGCGGGCCTACGGGGCCGACGTACGCGTCGTCACCGAGCCGGACCCGCTCACCGGCGAACTGCTGCCTCAGCGACTGCGCCTGGTCGCCGAGCTGCTCGCGGAGATCCCCGGGGCGTACTGCCCGGACCAGTACGCCAACCCGCTCAACCCCCAGGCGCATCTGGCCACCATGGCCGAGATCGACGAGGCGCTGGACGGCAGGATCGACTACCTCCTGCTGTCCGTCGGCACATCGGGAACCCTGGGCGGCTGCGCCGAGTACATCCGTCGTAAGGGCCTGCCCACCCAGGTCGTTGCGGTGGACGCGGTCGGCAGCGCGCTCTTCGACTCACCCGTCTCCTGCAGCCGGCTCATCCCCGGCCACGGCGCCTCGGTGCGCCCGCAGGTGCTCGACAGGGAGGACGCCGACCGGGTCATCCATGTCAGCGACCTGGAGTGCGTGGTCGGCTGCCGGCGGCTGGTGCAGCGCGAGGCCGTCCTGGCCGGCGGCTCCTCCGGCGCCGTCGTCGCCGCCCTGGAGCGGATCGCCCCCGAGATTCCGGACGGCTCCACCTGTGTGCTGGTGCTGCCCGACGGCGGCGACCGCTATCTCGACACCGTTTACGACGACTCCTGGGTACGCCGGCAGTTCGGCGAGGTCTCCCACTTGTGGAAGGGCCCGACGGAGTACCCGGAACCGGACGAACAGAAAGAGAGAGTTCCGTGCTGATAGTCGGCCACAGCGAGGTGCGTGCCCTGCTGGACGGGAAGGAGCGGGAGATCCTCGAACTGATCGCGGACGCCTACCGGCTCCACGACGAGGGCCGTACCGCCCTGCCGCACTCCGTCTTCCTCCGTTTCCCCGAGGACGCCCGCAACCGCATCATCGGGCTGCCCGCGCATCTCGGCGGGGACGACGCGGTGGCCGGGATGAAGTGGATCGCCAGCTTCCCCGGCAATGTGGCGCGCGGCATCGAGAGGGCCAGCGCCAGCATCATCCTCAACTCCATGGCGGACGGCCGCCCGGAGGCCTTCATCGAGGCATCCCTGATCTCCGCCCGCCGCACCGGTGCCTCGGCGGCCCTCGCCGCGGGCCTGCTCGCCGCGGAGGACGAGCCCCGCGGGATCTCCCTCATCGGCCTCGGCCCGATCAACCTGGAGGTGCTCCGCTTCACCGCCGCGCGGCTGTCCTCACTGACCACGGCCGTGGTGTACGACCTCGACCGTGCCCGGGCCGAGGCCTTCGCGGAGGACGCCCGTGCCACCGTGCCCGGTCTCGAGGTGACGGTCGCCGCCGACGCCGAGGAGGCCCTGGGCGCCCATGCCCTGGTCTCCCTGGCCACCACCGCCGGCACCCCGCACATGGACCTGTCCGCCTGCCGGCCCGACGCGACGGTGCTCCATGTGTCGCTGCGGGACCTGACCGTGGAGGCCGTACTCGACGCGCAGAACGTCGTCGACGACACCGATCACGTCTGCCGTGAGCGCACCTCGCTGCACCTGGCCGAGGAGCAGACCGGGAACCGGGAATTCGTCGGCGCCGAGATCGGGGCGCTGCTCCGCGGGACGTCCGGCTTCCGCCGGGAGCCCGGCCGCCGGGTCGTCTTCTCGCCGTTCGGGCTCGGGGTCCTGGACCTCGCGCTCGCCCGGTGGGTGCGCGACCGGGCCGAGGCGGAGGCGACCGGTGTGCGGATCGACGGCTTCCTGCCCGGCGACGCGGCCTGACCTTCCGGGCGCGGTACGCCGAGGGCCGGACCTCTCCGGAGGTCCGGCCCTGCCGCATGACACCGGCGGCCGTCAGTCCAGGACGCTGCCCCCGGCGGTGCGGAGCGGGCGCGAGCGCCGGTTGTCGAGGGCCGCGTACACCCGGTGCAGCCAGCGGTCCGTACCGTCGTAGCGCGGGGTGAAGGGCGTACGGCCGTGTACGGTCAGCCGGTTGTCGACCACGGCGAGGTCGCCGGCCCCCAGCGCCAGTGCGGAGGTCACCTCGATGAACGCGTCCCGCAGTTCCGCCATGGCCGTGCGGGCCTCGTCGTCCAGCGGGTGGGTGGCCGAGAAGTCCACCAGTACGTCCGGGTCCTCGGGTGCTCCGCGCAGGATCGCGTGTGCGGGTGCGGCACCCTCCCGGCCCTCGAAGGAGGGCGGCGCCTCGGTGAGGAAGCGGTTCTCGCCGAGCACCTTGCGGGCCTCGTCGGACAGCAGCGGCAGGGCACGGCGTACGGACGCGGTGCACAGCCGGGCCTCGCCGGTCGGGTCCTCCCGGACGCAGAACAGGCCGATGTAGTCGGGCCGGTTGTCGTGGAAGGCGTTCTCGGTGTGCATCTCCAGCAGCACCGAGCCGGCGTTGCTCTGCTGCCGCTCCTGGCCGGGCACCGGCACCACGTTCTGCACCAGGGCGCCGGACTTCTCGTTGCGGAACGCGATGACCTCGCCGAGCTGGAGCATCGCGGCGGTGATGACCGCCGAGGCCGTGGACGCGAGGCGCTCCACGGAACCGGGCTGGGCCGGGGTCGGCGGCAGGACGGTGCTTCCGTCGGCCGGGGTGACCGGAAGGTTGCGGATCACCAGCACCCCGTCGGGACCCGCGTCGTGACGGAACCGGCGCAGCTCGGTGAGCAGCCGCTGCGGAAGCCCGGCAGAGGCGTCGCGCACCGCGCCGAGCCACTGGAGGTCGTCCGTCGCGGCCGGCTCGGTCCGGGCGAGCCAGTCGGCGATCTCGCCGGTCTGCCGGCGCTCGGCGTCGGTGAGCACCACCGTGGCCGGTGACGCGGTGGTCACGATACGGGGCTGAGTCATGAACGTGCCTTCGCTGTCGATGAGGTGGCAGGTGGACGGGAGTGCCGGTGGCCGCCGGAACGCGGACCGGGCACTCCGGCGGGCAGTCTCATCGGGGCGGCTATATCCGCCCTATGCGTGTCGTCCCGGACATGGAAAGGCCGCGGAGCCGGGGCGGTCCGGCGGGAGGGCCCGGAGCAGGTCAGGCCCGGGCTGCTCCGGACCGGGCGAGGCGCTCCTCGCGCTTCTCGGTGAACCGGGCGGCCCGCCGGTCGAGGCCCTGGAGGAAGCGGGCCAGATCCTCGCGGGCCGCCTCGCCGGCCGGCCCGAAGTCGGTGCGCTCGAAGATCCGCCAGTGCCGCAGCACGGGCATGACCACCTTGTCGTGGTGCAGCCGCAGATCGTAGATGCCGGCCATCGCGATCATCAGGGAGTAGCGCGCGAAGTCCGGCTGGTGTTCGCCCGGCATCCTGAAGTCGAGCAGCACGTTGCGGATGGCGGCCATGGTGGCGTCGGGAGCCCGTTCGAGTGCCGCGTCGACCAGGTTCCGGTAGAAGAGCATGTGCAGGTTCTCGTCCGCCGCGATACGGGCCAGCAGCTGGTCCCCGACCGGACAGCCGGTGGCGGCCCCGGTGTTGCGGTGGGCGACGCGGGTGGCCAGCTCCTGGAAGGTGACGTAGGCGAGAGTCTCCAGGATGCCGCCGGGAGCGCCGCCGCTGCCCGCCGACATGTGCCGGAGGCGCCGCCGCTCCAGGTCGACCGGGTCCACCGCGCGGGTCACCACCAGGTAGTCGCGCAGCGCGATGCCGTGCCGTGCCTCCTCCGCGGTCCAGCGGTTGGTCCACTCGCCCCAGGCCGCGTCACGGCCCAGCGTGCCGGCGAAATCGCCGTGGTAGGCGGGCAGATTGTCCTCGGTGAGCAGGTTGACCACGAGGGACGCCCGTACGGCCGGGTCCATCCGGGAGTCCTCGGGGCGCCAGTCCTCGCCGCCGAGGAGGGCGAAGTCGCGTCCTTCGCTCCAGGGCACGTAGTCGTGCGGGTTCCAGTCCCGGACCACCGTCAGATGCCGGTCGATGTTCCGGGCGACGACCGGCTCGAGTTCATGCAGCAGCGCCGGCTCCCCGGCCGGGTCGGGCAGCGTCACCGGAATCATGGTCTCCGCAGTGGTCATGGCTTCCCCTCGACGGTTCGGATTCCAAGACCGTAGACCAAGAATGACCATCTGTTTACCTCGTCCGGCAAATATAGATCACGTGTAGTCCGGTTCGTACGATCGTGCTCGAAGCGAATCGGAGTCGGGCCGGGGGTCCTGTGGGGATGCTCATCAATACGGACGGTCGTCGAATACCGTCGACGGGTGTGGACGGTGAATGCATGGCCGTTCTGCGCGAATTGAAAAGGCGTGGAATCGGCCCCGACGATCGGGTGCTGCTCACCGGTGCCAATACCGAGGAATTCATTCTCGCGTTGTTCGCGCTGATGGAATGCGGGGTGTCCGTCGCGCTCGTCGACTGCCGGATTCCCGCCGCCCAGCAGGCGCAGCTCGTCGCCGACGCCGGAGTCCGCTGGCTGCTGACGGACGATCCGCTGCCCGAGGGGATGACCGGGGCCGGTCAGTTGCAGCTCTCCGAGCTGGTGGCCACGGCCCTCGCCGCCGACGGCCCGAGCGCCCCCGGGGACGGCGGGGAACGGCCCACGTTCGAGCGCTGGTTCGCCCGTGACGACGCCCTGATCGTATGGAGCTCCGGCAGCACCGGAGCCCCGAAGGGCATCGTGCGTTCCGGCGGTTCGGTCCGCGCGAACACCGAGCGGACCGCTGCCCGGATGGCGTACCGGCCGGACGACGTACTGCTGCCGCTGCTCCCGTTCACCCACCAGTACGGACTGTCGATGCTGCTGCTGTGGCGGATGGCCGGCGCCACGCTGGTCCTGCAGACCAGCAGCCGTCGCATCGACATGGCGCTCGCCGCCGTCCGTGACCACGGGGTCACCGTCGTCGACGCGGTCCCGGCCGCGTACCACACGCTGCTCAACGTCGTGGACAGCGGCCGTGCGGAGGTCGGCCCGCTCGCCTCGGTCCGTATGTGGTGCGTCGGCGGCGAACCGCTCGGCCGTGAACTGGCCGAGCGCTTCACTCGTACGATCGGCAAGCCGCTGCTGGACGGATACGGCAGCAGCGAGGCCGGGAACATCGCGCTCGCCGTGCCGCCGCACCCGGTGGGCTGCGGCAGGCCGCTGGACCGCATCCAGGTCGAGGTGGTGGACGAGGACGGCCGGGCCGTCGCGCCCGGAGTCGTCGGCGAGATCGTCGTCCGTACCCCCGACTACATGACGGGCCTGCTCGGGCCGGGCGGCACCGTACGCCCGGTGAACCGGCAGGAGTACCGGACCGACGACATCGGCCGACTCGACGCGGCCGGCAATCTGACCGTCCTGGGCAGAAGGGCCGCGGTGCACCGCCTCGGGCACACGCTCTACCCGGACGGGATCGCGGACCGGGCCAGTGCCTGCGGCGCCCCGGTCAGGGTGATTCCGGTGGAGGGCGACCGGGACAAAGGGGCCCAGTTGGTGTTCTTCGTCGTGGACGAATCGGGCCGGCCCGCCGCGTACTGGCGGAAGGCGGTCACGGAATGCGTCGCGGAGCACGAGTGGCCCAATCGCGTGGTCGTCCTTTCCGAATTCCCGCTCAACAACACAGGGAAAGTTGACCGCCAGTCATTGCAGAAACTGGCGGTATCCGCGGTCGCACGTGACGGCAGGAGAGGTGTGCTGATGAACCAGGCCCTTGCTGAGGTGGAGGACCGGGAAACATACCGGATTCCCTTCCAGGAACGGCTGCAAGACCTGCACAACGTGGTGGATCTGCTCCGCACCCGCCGCGAGGAAGTGCTGCAGGTTCTCTTCGAGACCTGCAATTACCGCACCGCCTGCGGTGAGATCGACGCCTCCATCGCCGCCCTGGAGGGCGCTCACGACGAGGTGATGCGTTTCCGCCCGCCCCGGGTCGGCCAGATCGGCGTGCTCATGCCGTCGAACATCCCGCTCTACGGCTACGTCCTCTATCTGCTGATCCCCAGCCTCTACAGCGAGCGCGTGGCGTTCCGGCCGTCCGGACGGATCAGCAGCCAGACCGAGAAGCTGCACAAGCTCCTCGGCACCGTGCACGACCTGCCCATCGAGCAGTGCCTGACCGGTCAGAAGGACTTCCTGACCGGCGAGGCCGCCCGGTCCGACGTGCTGGTCTTCACCGGCACCTTCGACAACGCCGAGAAGATCCGCGGCCGGCTCCGCAAGGACCAGCTCTTCCTCTACTTCGGCCAGGGCGTCAACCCGTTCGTCGTCGGACCGGACGCCGACATCAGCAAGTCCGTCGACGGCGCCCTGCACGCCCGCATGATGAACTCGGGGCAGGACTGCTTCGGCCCGGACGTCTTCTTCGTCCACACCTCGGTCAGCTCCCAGTTCTGCAACCTCCTCGGCCGGCGCGTGCGCTCCCTCAAGCACGGCCGCTACGAGGACGCCACCGCCGACTACAGCTCCATGTACTACCTGGACGCCTTCGAATCGGCCCTCGACCACCTCATCGACAACCGCGCCTTCATCGCGGCGGGCGGCCGGGCCGACCTCTCCGAGGGCCACCTCAGCCCGACCGTGCTGATCCGGCCGGTCGAGACCTCGGTCAGGCCCCCCGAGCTGTTCGCGCCGATCTTCAACGTGGTCCCGTACACCGGCCGCGAGTGGCTGCGCTCCATCCTCACCCACCAGTTCTTCGAGGAGCGCGCGATGGCCGCCACCGTCTACGGCGACGAGCCCGAGCTCGTCGAGCTGCTGCGGCAGAAGCACACGGTGAGCGTCAACGAAACCCTGGTCGACATCGAGGACGGCAACGCCCCCTTCGGCGGGACGGGCGTCCGCGCCAACTACGCGGCCGTCGGCGGCGACCGGTTCACCGAGCCGCTGCTGATCTCGAAGGCCGTTGCCGACCACCTCGCACCCGGCGGAGACCCCCGATGACGACCACGTCCGACAACACCCAGGACAACGAGCAGGAGACCGTCACGGGCTGCTGGAACGCCGTGGTCTCCCTCCTCGAACGGGACGGTGTACGGGCCGCCTTCGGCCTCCCCGCCGACGACCTCGACCTGCTGGAGGCCGTGAACGGCACGGGCATCCGCTTCGTCCTCTGCCGTGACCAGCGCAACGCCCTCTTCATGGCCACCGGATACGCCCTGCAGTCCGGTGAACCCGGTATCGCGTTCACCGGCAAGGGCCCCGCCGTCACCAACACCCTCACCGGGCTGCTGGAGGCCAAGTGCTCGGCCGCTCCGGTGGTGCTGCTCTCCGCGGGCACCGCCGCCGACCGGCGGGGCGCCGGCGCGTTCCAGGAACTCGACCAGCTCTCCGTGATCGGCCCCATGGTGAAGTGGGCCGCCCGCGTCGACGACCCCGCCCGCCTCGCCCCGATGCTCCAGCGCGCACTCCTCGTCGCCCGCGAAGGCGTCCCCGGCCCGGTCTACCTCGAACTGCCCGACCACCTGCTGACCGCCCGGATCCCGCTGCCCGCACAGCCCGAGGACGCGGACGCCGAGCAGACCGTACGGCCCGGAACCGTCCAGCTCGGCGAGGACTCGGCCGCCCTGCGCACCCTGAAGTCCGCCGAGCGGCCCGTCCTGCTCGTCGGCGGCGGCATGCGGCACCACAACGGCCGGCGGCTCCTGGAGCGCCTGGCCGAGCACATGGGCGCCGCCGTGTTCTGCACCGCCAGCGGACGCGGCGCGTTCGACGAGACACACCCGCAGTTCTGCGGCCTGGCCGGCCTGTACCTGCCGGAGGCCGCCGGGGAGCTGTGGCTGGACACCGACTGTGTCGTCGCCCTGGGCAGCAGGCTGGAGGAGACCGCCACCTTCGGCTGGCCCAAGCGCATCGGCAAGGACGTCCCGGTCCTCCAGGTCAACGTCGACGCCGCCGAGTTCCACACCGACTACGCCGGCCCGAAGGTCCTCGCGGACGCCGCCGCCCTGATCGCCGGACAGCTCGCCCGCGACTCCGTCTGCTCCCCCTCCCCGGACTGGGTCCAGCGGGTACGGACGGTCCACGCCGGCCTTCACGAGCAGCACCGGGAGCGGCTGCGGGAACTCTCCGCCGGGACCGAGCTGCACATCGCGGAAGTCCTCGCCGCCCTCGCCGACGTCCTCCCCGACGACCTCGTCCTGGTGCAGGAGAACGGCCTTCAGGACATGTGGTCGTACCGCTACCCCGTGCACAGCTGCGCGGCCGACGGCGGCTCGATCGTCCCGTCCGAGCAGACCAGCCTCGGCTTCGGCGCGGCCGCCGCGGCCGGCGTCAAGACGGCCGCACCGGACCGGCCGGTCGTCGCCTTCGTCGGGGACGGCGCCTTCGGCCTCTTCGAGTCCGATCTGCCGACCCTGGCCGACCAGCGGCTCGGCGTCCTCTACGTGGTCCTGCGCAATGGCGGATACGGCTGGCTGCAGAGCCAGCTCGACCAGCGCGAGAAGCCCCTTCCGCAGTACCGGTTCGCGGACCCGGCGGCACCCCAGCCGGGCGCCCGCGAGCTGCCCGGCCTGCACCAGATGACGCTCGACGACAAGGCCACGCTGCGCGCCGACATCGAACAGGCCTGGAAATTCTGCACGTCCGGACGGCCGGTCGTCCTCCATGTGCCCGTGCGGCTGGAGGATTCGCTGTTCGGCACCGCGGCGGCGGGCGGCGACTTCCCGCTGCTCCCCGCACTCGACGCAAAGGAAGGGAGCGAGTGATGGCAACGAACGCACCGGACCGGGCCCGCAGGAGGGTCGTGATCACCGGCTGGGGCATGGTCACCCCGCTCGGCCTGGACGCCGAGAGCAGCTGGGAAGCCCTGCGGGCCGGCCGCAGCGGCATTGGTCCCATCACCCAGATCGAGGCAGACGACCTTCCCGTGAAAATCGCGGGCGAGGTCAAGGACTTCGACCCCGCCCGGTACCTGCCGTACAAGGTGGTCCGGCGCACCGACCCCTACGCCCGCTACGCCCTGGTCGCCGCGCAGGAGGCGGTGGAGCACGCCAAGCTCACCATCGACGAGAACAACGCCCACCGCGTCGGCGTCCTCATCGGCAGCGGCTACGGCCCGATGAAGTCCAACGGCGAGCACGTCCGCGACCTCGACGCCAAGGGCCCGCGCGCCGTCCCGCCGATGGCCGCCGTCACCGGCGCCATCGACAGTGCGCCCGGCGAGATCAGCATGGCCACCGGCGCCACCGGCCCGTCCAGGGCCACCAGCAGCGCCTGCGCCTCCGGCACCGACGCCGTCGGCGAGGCCGTCCGCTGGGTCCGCGCCGGAGCCAGCGACATCGTCATCGCCGGCGGCGCGGACGACATCATCACCCGCGTCGACATCGCCGGCAGCGGCAACGCCAAGGCCCTCTCCAGCCGGGAGGGCGATCCCACCGAGGCCTCCCGCCCCTTCGACGAGGACCGCGGAGGCTTCGTGATGGCCGCCGGAGCCGGCGTCGTCGTCCTGGAGGCCGAGGAGCACGCCCTCGCCCGCGGCGCCCGGATCCTCGCCGAGGTCGTCGGATACGCGGCCAGCTCCGACGCCTACCACTGGACCGCCCCCCACCCGGAGGGCACCTCGGTGCGCCGCGCCATGCGCGAGGCGCTCGACGACGCCGGACTCACCCCGGACGACGTCGACTACGTCAACGCGCACGGCACCGGCACCCAGCTCAACGACAAGACCGAACTGGCCTCGCTGCGCGCCGTCCTGGGCGACCGCGTCGAGCAGATCCCGGTCAGCTCCACCAAGTCCATGACCGGCCACATGATCGGCGCCGCCGGCGCGGTCGAGGCGATCATCGGCGGACTGGTGATCAACGACGGGGTCGTACCGCCGACCATCAACTGCCACAAGCCCATCGACCCGTCGGTCAACTTCGTCGCCCACACCGCGCAGCGCCACGACGTCGACGTCGTGATGAGCAACTCCTTCGGTTTCGGCGGGCACAACGCCGTACTCGTCCTCCGCCGCTGGATCCCCTAGCGCTGTGACCGGAAAGGTTCACCGGCTCGCGACGCCCAGCACGGCACCTCGCTGCGTTGTCGCATCGCGCGAGTACGGCCTAGTACGAGCTGCGATGCTCCGCCTTGCGATGCACCGCACCGGACGCCGCGAGCCACTCGGCCAACCTTCCCGGCCACAGCACTAGCCGCAGGGCCACACCGCTCCAGCAGCACAAACAAGCAGTCCTCGGGGAGATTCGACATGAGTTCGTCCATGGACGGGCGCCGCCCGCTCACCGCGGCCCAGCAGGGTGTCTGGTACGCGCAGAAGCTGAACCCGGACAACGTCTTCCTGGTCAGCGAGTACCTGGAGATCCATGGCGCGATCGACGAGGATCTCTTCGACCGGGCGCTCACCGTCTCCCTGGAAGAGCTGGAAACCGCCACGGTCCGCTTCGCCGAGGACGACGACGGCGTGTGGCAGTACCCCGTCCCGGCACGGATCCAGCTGGAGCACGTCGACCTGACGGGCCGTGCCGACGGCCGGGAGACCGCCGTGCGGATGATGGAGGAGCGGCTCACCCACCCCATCGACATGGAGGACGGGCCGCACTTCCACGACGTCCTGTTCAAGCTCTCCGAGGACCACTACCTCTACTACCAGCGCAATCACCACATCATCGGTGACGGCGCCGGCGGCCGCATGTACACCCAGCGGCTCGCCGAGATCTACACCGCGCTGGTGCGCGGCACCGAGTACGGCCCGCGCACCTTCGCCACCCTGGACGAGTTCATCGCCCAGGACACCGAGTACCGCGCGTCCGGGAAGTTCACCAAGGACCGCGAGTTCTGGCAGGCCCAGCTGGCCCGCAAGCCCGAGCCGGTCAGCCTCACCGCGAAGACCGCACCCGCCTCCGCCGGCTTCCGGCGCAGCACCGCCCCCGTCCCCCCGCAGCTCATGGAGCAGCTGAAGCAGGTGTCCCGGGAGAGCCGCGCCACCTGGCCCATCGGCCTGGTCGCCGCCGTCGGCGGCTATCTGCACACGGTCACCGGCGCCCGTACCCTGCCCATCGGATTCCCCCTGCAGGCCCGCGCCACCCCGGTGCTGCGCACCACCCCCGGTCTGGTCGCCAACATCCTGCCCCTCGTCCTCGACATCACCCCGGCCATCACCTTCGCCGAACTGCTGCGACAGTGCGTGCTCGAGGCCCGTGCCGTCATGCGCCACCAGCGCTACCGGCAGGAGGACATCGCCCGCGATCTCCAGGCGGCCGGCGGCGGCAGCCGGCTCGCCAGCGTGGACGTCAACGTCATGCCCTTCGACTACGACACCACCTTCGACGGGCACCCCGTCACCGCCCACAACCTCTCCAACGGTGTCGTCGACGACATCGAGATCAGCGCCCTCGACCGCAACGACGGCAAGGACGTCCAGCTCAACTTCGACGGCAACGACGCCCTCTACACGGCCGAGGAGATCGCCGCCCACCACGCCCGCTTCCTCCGCTTCCTGGAGCGGGCCCTGGCCGCCCCCGACACCCCCATCGGCCGTATCGACACCCTCGACGATGCCGAACGGCACCAGCTCCTCGTCGAGTGGAACGACACCGCGAACACCGACGACGGCGGTCTGAGCCACATCGCCGAACGCGTCCGGGAGCACGCCGCGACCCATCCCCACAGCATCGCCGTCGTCGACGACCACGGCGAGACCGACTACGCCACGCTCATCGCGCGCGCCGCCCTCGTCTCCCGCAGGCTGCTCGAAGCCGGCGTCGGACGCGGCGACGTGGTCGGCCTGCTGACCGCGCCCGGAGCCGGATTCATCGCCTCGGTGCTCGGCACCATGGGCATCGGCGCCGCCTACGTCCCGCTGGACTCCGGCGCCCCGATCGCCCGCACCGTCTCCCTGCTGGAGCGCTGTCGGGCCACCGCGCTCGTCGCACCGGCGGAACTCGGCGAGCTCGCCGCGGAGGCGGCCGGCCGTGCCGCGCGTACGGTCCGTACGGTCGCCGAGCCGGACACCGAGGAGGCCGCGCAGGCCCTGAAGGGCGGCACGGACGAGCCGCCTTCGCTGCCCGAGGTCGTCGGCGGTGACGACGACCTCGCGTACATCATCTTCACCTCGGGTTCCACCGGCGCCCCCAAGGGCGCCATGGTGCACCACCGCGGTATGAACAACCATCTGCTGGCCAAGGTCGAGGACTGCGCGCTCACCGCCGCCGACACGGTTGTCCAGAACGCCCCTCTGACCTTCGACATCTCCGTCTGGCAGATGCTCGCCCCGCTCGTCGTCGGCGGCCGGGTGCGGGTCGTGGGCCGGGACACCGCGGCCGACCCCTGGGCGCTGTTCGCGCTCACCGCCGACGAGCGGATCCCCGTGCTCGAGGTCGTCCCCTCCCTGCTCCGCGCCGCCCTCGACGGCTGGTCCGGCGCGGGCTCCGAACCCCCCGCCCTGCCCGACCTGCGCCTGCTGATGGTCACCGGCGAGGCGTTGCCCCGCGAGGTCTGCGAGCGCTGGCTCCGAACGTACCCGGGCATCCCGCTGATCAACGCCTTCGGCCCCACCGAGTGCTCCGACGACGTCACCCACGCCGTCATCGACTCACCCGACCGCATCGCCGACGGTGCCGTCCCCATCGGCCGGGCGGTGCGCAACACCCGCCTGTACGTCCTCGACGACCGGCTGCAGCCGGTCCCCGTCGGCACCCCCGGCGAGCTGTACGCGGCCGGCACCGGCGTGGGCCGCGGCTACCTCGACGACCCGGTCCGTACCGCGGCCGTGTTCACCGCCGACCCCTTCTCCGACGAGCCCGGCGCACGCATGTACCGCACCGGTGACTACGTACGGTTCGACGCCGAGGGCAGGCTCGTCTTCCTGGAGCGCCGCGACCACCAGGTCAAGATCCGCGGACACCGCATCGAGCTGGGCGAGGTGGAGTCGGTCCTCGCCGGACACCCCGGGGTCGGCCAGGCCGTCGTCGTGGTCCGCGAGGACCGTCCGGGCGAGCACCAGCTGGTGGCCTATGTCGTCGGCGAGGCGGAGCCGCACGCGCTGAAGGACCACGTGGCGTCGCGGCTGCCCGCTTACATGGTGCCGTCCGCGTTCGTGGCGCTCGATGTCCTTCCGCTGACCCCCAACGGCAAGCTGGACCGCAAGGCGCTCCCGCGGCCCGAGACCACTGCCGGTGAGGGCCGCGCCCCGCGCACCCCGCAGGAGGAGATCCTGGGCCGGCTGTTCGCCGAGGTGCTCGGCGTCGAGCGGGTCGGCATCGACGACAACTTCTTCGAGCTGCGCGGACATTCGCTCCTCGCGACGCGCCTGGCCGGCCGTGTCCGCTCGACCATGGGCGCCGAGGTCTCGGTCCGCGACGTCTTCGAAGCGCCCACCGTGGCCGCCCTGGCCCAGCGGATCGGTGCCGGCGTCGGCCGGCCCGGCCGCACCGCGCGCTCGGCGGTGCGGGTGATGGAGCGGCCCGAGGCGCTGCCGCTGTCGTTCGCCCAGCAGCGGCTGTGGTTCCTGGACCGGCTGGAGTCGGAGGGCGGGACGTACGTCATTCCGCTGGCGATCCGGCTGGACGGGCCGCTGGACGTGGACGCGCTGCGCGGGGCGCTCGACGCGGTCGTCGGCCGGCACGAGGCGCTGCGCACGGTTTTCCCCGACGTCGACGGCGAGCCCCGGCAGATGATCCTGCCGACGGCCCGGGTGCCGTTCGCGGTACGGGAGACCGCTGAGGACGAGCTGGCCGGCGCACTGAGGGAGGCCGCCGGTCACACCTTCGACCTGGCGAACGAACTGCCGCTGCGGGCCGAGCTGTTCCGTATCGCTCCGGACGCTCATGTGCTGCTGGTCGTCCTGCATCACATCGCGGGTGACGGCTGGTCGCTGGCGCCGCTGATGCGGGACCTGGAGGCGGCCTACCTGGGCCGTGAGCTGCCCGCCCTGCCCGTGCAGTACGCGGACTACGGGCTCTGGCAGCGTGAGGTCCTGGGGTCGGAGGACGATCCGGAGAGCCTGGTCTCGCGGCAGCTGGCGTTCTGGCGGGAGCGGCTGGAGGGCCTGCCGGAGGTGCTGGAGCTGCCGGCCGACCGTCCCCGCCCGCCGGTCGCCTCCTACCGGGGCAGCCGGACGGGCTGGCGGCTGGACGCCGGCATGCACGAGGCGCTCACGGCGCTGGCCCGGGAGACCGGCGCGAGTGTGTTCATGGTGCTCCAGGCGGCGGTCTCCGCCCTGTTCTCGCGGCTCGGCGCCGGGACCGACATCCCGCTGGGCACGGCGGTGGCCGGGCGTACGGACGAGGCACTGGAGGACCTGGTCGGTTTCTTCGTCAACACGCTGGTGCTGCGTACGGACGTGTCGGGCGCTCCGTCCTTCCGCGAGCTGGTCGACCGGGTGAGGGAGACCGACCTCGCGGCGCTGGGACACCAGGATGTGCCGTTCGAGCGGCTGGTGGAGGTGCTCAACCCGGAGCGCTCGCTGGCCCGGCACCCGCTGTTCCAGGTGATGTTGCTGCTCCAGAACACCCCCGAGCCGGACCTCGACCTCCCCGGCATCACGCCCTCGCTGGAGGGCATCGCCGGCGGCATCGCGAAGTTCGACCTGACTCTCGATCTGCGCGAGACCTTCGACGAGCAGGGCCGCCCGGCGGGTATCGAGGGCGAAGTGGAGTACGCCCACGACCTGTTCGACCTGGAGACCGTACGGAGGCTGTGCTCCCGGCTGGCCCGGGTCCTGGCCCAGGTCACCGCCGACCCGGAGCGGCACATCACCGACCTC
Source organism: Streptomyces sannanensis (assembly GCF_039536205.1). Lineage (GTDB taxonomy): Bacteria > Actinomycetota > Actinomycetes > Streptomycetales > Streptomycetaceae > Streptomyces > Streptomyces sannanensis. The sequence continues at coordinate 4,673,484 of NZ_BAAAYL010000001.1, forward strand.
GACCTCCTCGACGCGGCCGAGCGCACCCTGCTGCTGGAGGACTGGGGCAAGGGCGAGACTCCGGTGCAGGTCGCCGGCCTCGTGGAGCGTTTCGGGCGTCAGGTGGCGCGTGCTCCTGAGGCTGTGGCGGTGGTGTGCGGTGACGAGCGGCTGACCTATGCGGAACTCGGTGAGCGGTCGGATCTGTTGGCGCGGGTGCTGGTGGGTTGTGGGGTGGGTCCGGACCGGCTGGTGGCGGTGGCGTTGTCGCGGTCGGTGGATCTGGTGGTGGCGCTGTGGGCGGTGGTGAAGGCCGGTGGTGCGTATGTGCCGGTGGATCCGGATCTGCCGGCGGAGCGGATCGCGTACGTCCTGGGTGATGCCCGTCCCGAGTGCGTGGTGACCACGGCCGGGCTGGCGGACCGCCTGCCGGTCGGGGGCGCCGAACTGGTGCTGCTGGACGAGCTGCCCGAGCCGCCTTTGGGCGTCGAGTTCATGGCTGCTTCGTCCGCCGACCTCGCGTATGTGCTCTACACCTCGGGTTCGACGGGCCGGCCGAAGGGTGTGGGGGTCACGCGGGGTGGTCTGGAGAACGTCCTCGCGGATATGGGGGAGCGGTTCTCGGTCACGGAGGAGGACCGTTTCCTGGCGGTGACGACGTTCGGGTTCGACATCTCGAACGTGGAGATCTTCGTGCCGTTGCTGGCCGGTGCCCGTCTGGTGCTGGTGGAGCGGGACGTGGTGCTGGACCCGGTCCGGCTGGGCGTCCTCATCGAGGAGTCCGGCGCGACCTTCATGCAGGCCACGCCGACGTTCTTCCGGACGCTGGTCTCCGAGGTCCCCGAATCGCTGGCCGGCCTGCGCGTCCTGATGGGCGGCGAGGCGATCTCCGCTGCTCTGTCGGACGCCGTACGGGCGGTGGCCCGGGACATGACCAATGGTTACGGGCCGACGGAGACGGCGGTCTATTCGGTGGTGGGCCGGGTGGAGGTGCCGGAGGGTTCGGTGCCGGGGATCGGGCGGCCGGTGGCCGGCACGGATGTGTATGTGCTGGACGATCGGTTGCGGCCGGTGCCGGTGGGTGTGCCGGGTGAGTTGTACATCGCGGGTGCGGGTGTGGCCCGTGGGTATGTGGGCCGGGCGGTGTTGACGGCGGAGCGGTTCGTGGCCGATCCGTTCGGCGGGGCAGGGTCGCGGATGTATCGCACGGGTGATGTGGTGCGGTGGTGTGCGGACGGCACGCTGGAGTTCGTCGGCCGGGCCGATGACCAGGTGAAGATCCGTGGTTTCCGTATCGAGCCGGGTGAGATCGAGGCGGTGCTCGCCTCGCACCCGCAGGTCGGCAAGGCCGCGGTGGTGGTCCGCGAGGACCGGCCCGGCGACAAGCAGCTCGTCGCGTATGTGGTCGGTGAGGCCGAGACCGGTGCACTGAAGGAGTACGTCGCGTCGCGCGTGCCCGGCTACATGGTGCCGTCCGCGTTCGTGACGCTGCCCGCCCTTCCGCTGACGGCGAGCGGGAAGCTGGACCGGCGTGCTCTGCCCGCGCCCGAGTACACCTCGGCGGGGGAGGGCCGTGGCCCGCGCACCCCGCAGGAGGAGCTGCTGTGCGAGGTGTTCGCCGGTGTGCTGGGTGTGGAGCGGGTCGGGATCGACGACGGTTTCTTCGATCTGGGCGGGCATTCGCTGCTGGCGACGCGTCTGGTGAGCCGGATTCGTTCGGTGGTGGGCGCCGAGGTCGAGGTGCGTACGGTGTTCGAGTCGCCGACCGTTGCCGGGCTGGCGCCGCGTCTGGATCTGTCGACTGCGGCGCGCGTGTCGGTGCGGCCGGTGGAGCGGCCGGAGGAGGTGCCGCTGTCGTTCGCGCAGCAGCGGTTGTGGTTCCTGGACCGGCTGGACAGTGCGGGCGGGATGTACAACATCCCGTTGGCCATCCGCCTGGAGGGGCCGCTGGATGTGGCCGCTCTGCGTGCGGCGGTCAACACGGTCGTCGCCCGGCACGAGTCCCTGCGCACCGTCTTCCCCGAAACCGACGGCCGCCCCCGCCAGTTCGTGTGGTCGAATGCCGAAGTCGACCTGCCCGTAAGGGTGATCGGTGAGAGCGATCTACTCGGCTCCCTGACCGCGGCGGCGGGCCACAAGTTCGATCTGTCGGACGAACTTCCCCTGCATGCCGAGCTGTTCGCCGTCGCTCCGGAGAACCACGTCCTGCTGCTGGTGCTGCATCACATCGCGGGTGACGGCTGGTCGCTGGCGCCGCTGATGCGGGACCTGGAGGCGGCCTATCTGGGCCGTGAGCTGCCCGTTCTGCCGGTGCAGTACGCGGACTACGCGCTGTGGCAACGGGACGTGCTCGGCTCCGAGGACGACCCGGAGAGTGTCATCTCCCGGCAGCTGGCGTTCTGGAAGGACCACTTGGCGGGCCTGCCGGAGGTGCTGGAGCTGCCGGCCGACCGTCCGCGCCCGTCGGTGGCCTCGTACCGGGGCGGCCGGGTGGACTGGCGGATGGACGCCGAGACCCATGCGGCCCTGACGGCGCTGGCCCGGGAGACCGGAGCGAGCCTGTTCATGGTGCTCCAGGCCGGGCTCTCCGCGCTGTTCTCCCGGCTCGGCGCGGGCACCGACATCCCGCTCGGCACGGCCGTCGCCGGCCGTACGGACGACGCGCTGGACGACCTGGTCGGCTTCTTCGTCAACACCCTGGTCCTGCGCACCGACACCTCCGGTGACCCCACCTTCCATGAGCTGGTCGACCGGGTGAGGGAGAGCGACCTCGCGGCGTACGCGCACCAGGATGTGCCGTTCGAGCGGCTGGTGGAGGTGCTCAACCCGGAGCGTTCGCTGGCCCGGCACCCGCTGTTCCAGGTCATGCTGGCCCTGCAGAACACCCCCGAGCCCGACCTCGACCTGCCCGGCATCACGCCCTCCGTCGTGGACGTGACGGGTGCACCGGTCAAGTTCGACCTGCTCTTCGACCTGCGGGAGACCTTCGACGCCGAGGGCCGGCCCGCCGGCCTCGAAGGTTCCGTCGAGTACGCCCAGGATCTCTACGCCCCGGAGACCGTGCGGGCGCTGTGCTCCCGGCTCGCCCTGATCCTGGGCCAGGTCACCGCCGACCCCGGGCAGCACCTCTCCGGACTCGACATCCTCGACCCCGCCGAGCGCGAGCAACTGCTCGGCGAGTGGAGCACGTCGCAGCGCGTCGCGCCTCAGCTCTCCCTGGTGGAGTTCTTCGAGCAGCAGGTCCTGGAGACCCCGGACGCCGTCGCCGTGGTCGGCGGCGACGAGGAGCTGACCTACGCGGAGTTGGATGCCCGGACGAACCGGTGGGCGCGGTTCCTGCGGGACCGGGGCGTCGGGGCGGGTACGCCGGTGGCGCTGCTGCTGGACCGTTCCGTCGAGCTCGTCGTCGCCGAGCTGGCCGTGATCAAGGCCGGGGGTGTCTACGTCCCGCTGCACGACGCGTACCCGGCCGACCGGCTGACCTGGATCGTCCAGGACGCTCAGGCACCCCTGCTGCTCACCGACCGGACCGAAGTGCCCGAGGCGCTGGCCGGAGCGGTGGACAGCGTGGTGGTCCTGGCGGACGCGGCGGCCGAGGCAGCCTCCCTCCCGGACACCGCTCCAGAGACCGGCGACATCGCGGCGGACCGGACCGCGTATGTGATGTACACCTCCGGAACGACCGGTCTGCCGAAGGGCGTTGTGGTCAGCCACGCCAATGTGGCGGATCTTGCCCTGGACCCGTGCTTCGACGGCGCCGCGCACGAGCGCGTCCTGATGCACTCCTCGCACGCCTTCGACGCCTCCACCTACGAGATGTGGGCGCCGCTGCTGCGCGGCGGCCGGGTCGTCATCGCGCCCGGAGGCCTGCTCGGCCCCGAGGAGCTGGCCACCGCGGTGAACAAGCACGGCGTCACCGCGACCTTCATGACCGCGGCCCTTTTCAACATGCTGGTGCACGAGGCCTCCGAGTCGCTCGCGGGCATGCGCGAGGTGTGGTTCGGCGGTGAGGCCGCGGACGTCGACGCGGTGGACCGGGCGCTGGAGCTGTGCCCCGGACTCCGGCTGGTGAACGGTTACGGGCCCACGGAGACCACGACCTTCGCGACCGCCTGGCCGGTGCCGGCCGACAAGACGCCGGGCGCCCCGGTGCCGATCGGCGGCCCGCTCGCGGGCATGCGCGGGTACGTCCTCGACGACGGCCTGCGGCTGGTGCCGCCGGGCGTGCCGGGCGAGCTGTATCTGTCCGGCAACGGGGTGGCCCAGGGCTATCTGGGCCGTCCGGGGCTGACGTCGGAGCGCTTCGTGGCGGACCCGTACGGCGGGTCCGGCGAGCGGATGTACCGCACCGGCGATGTGGTGCGCCGGTCCAGGGCGGGCGTACTGGAGTTCGTCGGCCGGGCCGACGACCAGGTGAAGATCCGGGGCTTCCGGATCGAGCCCGGCGAGATCGAGTCGGTGCTCGCCTCGCACCCCGGGGTGGCTCAGGCCGTGGTCCTGGTCCGCGAGGACCGTCCCGGCGACAAGCAGCTCGTCGCCTACGTCGTGGGCGAGCCGGAGCAGCTGCGGGAGTACGCGGCCGAGCGCCTGCCCGCCTACATGGTCCCGTCCGCGTTCGTCACCCTGGACGCCCTGCCGCTGACCGTGAACGGAAAGCTCGACAGGAAGGCGCTTCCGGCGCCGCAGCCGCCCACCGCCGTTCCGGGGGCCACGGTGACGCCGGGCACCCGGCGCGAGGAGATCCTCTGCGAGGTCTTCGCCGGTGTGCTGGGCCTGGAGACAGTCGGTATCGACGACGGGTTCTTCGACCTGGGCGGCGACAGCATCGCCTCCATCCAGCTGGTCAGCCGGGCCCGCAAGGCCGGTCTGGTGTTCACCGCCCGCGATGTCTTCGAACGCAGGACCGTCCGTGAACTCGCCGCGGTCGTCACCGAGGCGGGGGCGGACGTGGTGGCGGGACGGGAGGGCGTCGGCGCGATGCCGCTGACGCCGATCATGGAGTGGTTCCGGGCGGACGGCGGCCCGGTGCGGGAGTTCAACCAGTCGTATGTCGTACCCGTTCCGGCCGCACTGCGGCCGGAACAGCTGATCGCGGCCGTCGCGGCGGTCGTGGACCACCATGACGCGCTGCGGCTGCGGCTGACCCGGGACGACGACGGCTGGTCGCTCCAGGTGCCGGAGCCGGGCTCGGTTCCGGTGGCCGAGCTGGTCCACCGGGTCGACGTCGCGGGCCTGGACGAGGCCGCCGTACGGGAGACCATGGCCCGTGAGGCGGGCGTCGCGCGGACGGGGCTGGACCCCGAGCGCGGTGTGATGGCGCAGCTCGTCTGGTTCGACGCCGGTCCCGAGGCGGACGGCCGGCTGCTGCTGGTCGTCCACCACCTGGTGGTGGACGGGGTGTCCTGGCGGATCCTGCTGCCGGACCTGGCGGCCGCCTGGCGGTCGGTCGTCGCGGGTGAGCCGGTGGAGCTGGAGCCGGTGGGTACGTCCTTCCGGGGCTGGGCCATGGCGCTGGCCGAGGCGGCGGCGCAGGGCCGCTGGACGGCACAACTCCCGGTGTGGGAAGGCATACTGTCCGCCGGGCGGGGCCCGCTCGGCGCGCGGGCGCTCGATCCGGTCCGCGACACGGTCGCGACCGCACAGTCCGTGACGCTCGCCCTGCCCGCCGACGAGACCGAGCACCTTCTGACCACGGTCCCGGCCGCGTTCCGGGCGGGTGTGAACGACGTCCTGCTGACCGCGCTGGCGCTGGCACTGCGCGAGTGGGCCCCGGATTATGCCGAGAACGGGGTGCTGCTGGACGTCGAGGGCCACGGCCGGTACGAGGACGTGCTGGACGCCGGTCACGACTTGTCCCGTACGGTCGGCTGGTTCACCAGCATGTACCCGGTACGCATCGACGCGGGCAAGCTGTTCTGGACGGAGGTCACAGCAGCGGGCCCCGAGGTCGGCGGTGCGCTGAAGCAGGTCAAGGAGCAGCTGCGGGCGGTGCCCGACCAGGGTCTGGGCTACGGACTGCTGCGCCACCTCAACCACCGGACCTCCGCGGTCCTCGCGGCCGGCGCGACTCCGCTCATCGGGTTCAACTACCTGGGCCGGTTCGCCACCGACACCGGTGACGGACGCGCCGCCCACTGGGTCTCGGTCGGCGACACCGACGCCGGTGCCGGAGTCGGCGAGGGCGAACTGCCCTTCGCGCACGCCCTGGACATCAACGCGGCAACGCAGGACACCGAGGACGGGCCCCGCCTCCGGGCCACGCTGTCCTGGCCCGGAGCCCTGTTCGACGCGACGGCGGTCCGCGCCCTGGCGGACCTGTGGCACCAGGCGCTGCGGGCGCTCGCCACGCACGCGGAGAACCCGGACGCCGGCGGGCTGACCCCCTCGGACGTGTCCCTGGTCCCGCTCACCCAGCACCACATCGACCTGCTGGAGGAAGAGGAAGCCGATTACGACGACTTCGACGACGAACTCGACGAGTACGACGCCTGAACCGACTCGTGTGACGGAAAACCCTCACTCCCACTGACTTTTGAAAGGTACCGGCAATGAGGAAGTCGGCAATCGAGGACGTACTCCCGCTGTCGTCTCTGCAAGAAGGTCTGCTCTTCCACGCCCTGTACGACGAGGACGGCCCGGACGTCTACACCGTCCAGCTGGCCGTGGAGATGCACGGGTCGCTCGACACCGCCCGCCTGCGGGCGGCGGCCGAGGCGCTGCTGCGCCGCCACCCCAACCTGCGCGCGGGCTTCCGTCACAAGGGACTGGACAAGCCGCTGCAGGTGGTCCGCCGTCAAGTACGCACGCCCTGGCGGGAGATCGACCTCACCGGCCGTGGCGACGAGGCGGACGCCGCCTATGCCGCACTCGCCGACGAGGAGCGGACGCGCCGCTTCGACATGGCCCGGCCGCCGCTGGCCCGCTTCACCCTGGCCGCTCTCCCCGGCGACCGGTGGCGGCTTCTGGTGACGATCCATCACATCCTGGTGGACGGCTGGTCGGTGCCGGTCCTGCTGGACGACCTGTTCGAGCTGTACGAGCGTGAGGGCGACGACGCCGGGATGCGCCGGGTCGCCCCGTACCGGGACTACCTCGGCTGGCTCGCCCGCCAGGACGGGGGCGCGGGCCTGGACGCCTGGGGCGAGGAGCTGGCCGGACTGGCCGAGCCCTCGCTCGTCGCCGCGGGGCGGCGGCCCGGCGCCCCCGTGGTGCCCGAGTCGGTGACGGTGGAGCTGTCACGTGAGTTGACCGAACGCCTGGGCGCCACCGCCCGCAGCCGCGGCTGGACGGTGAACACCCTGATCCAGGGCTCCTACGGACTCGTCCTGGGCCGGCTGCTGGGCCGCGACGACGTGGTCTTCGGCGGTACGGTCTCGGGCCGCCCGCCGGAGCTGCCGGGCGTCGAGACCATGGTCGGTCTGCTCATCAACACCCTGCCGGTCCGCGTCTCCTGGCAGCCCGGCGACGACCTCGCCGGCCTCTTCACCGCGCTCCAGGCCCGCCAGTCCGCGCTCACCCCCCACCAGCACGTCCAACTGGCCTCCATCCAGGCCCGGTCCGGGCACGCCGAGCTCTTCGACACCACGACGGTCTTCGAGAACTTCCCGCTGGGAGCCGAGCAGGCGCCCCCGCTGTCGAACGGTCTGGAGATCACGGACGTCGACGCCCGGGACGCCACCCACTACGCGATCAGCCTGGTGGGCCTGCCGGGCGACGAGCTGAGCTTCCGGCTCGACTACCGGCCCGACATCCTCGACCGGGCCACCGCCACCCGCCTCGGCAACTGGCTGCACGACCTCCTCGAAGCCGCCGCCGACGACCCGGACCGTACGGTCGCGAGCCTCGACCTGCTCTCCTGCGCCGAGTACGACCGCATCGTCGTCGAGTGGAACGACACCGGCCGCCCGCTCCAGGACACCACCCTCACCGAGCTCCTCGAACAGGCCGCCGCGCAGCACCCGGACGCCGAGGCCGTCGGCCACGGTGACGTACGGCTCGGCTACCGCGACCTGCACGCCCGGGCCAACCGGCTCGCCCGCGCCCTGATCGCCCGCGGCGCCGGCCCCGAGCGCATGGTCGCCGTCTCCCTGCCGCAGCGGCCGGACCTGGTCGTCGCCCTGCTCGCCGTCCTCAAGGCCGGCGCCGGATACCTGCCCCTGGACCCGAACCACCCCGCCGAGCGGATCGCGGGCATGTTCGAGGAGACCAGCCCCGTCTGTGTCGTCACCACCGGCGAGCTGGCCGCCCGCCTGCCGGCCGACGGCACCGACGTCCTCCTCCTCGACGACCCCGCCGTCACGGACGAGACCGACGCGCTCTCCGACGCGCCGCTCACCGACGCCGACCGCACCGGTCCGCTGCTGCCCGGCCACCCGGCGTACGTGATCTACACCTCCGGTTCCACCGGGCGTCCCAAGGGCGTCATGGTCGAGCACCGAGCCGTCGTCAACTACCTCCTGTGGACGCTGGACATCTATCCGGCCTCCCGTGAGAGCACCCTTCTGCACTCACCGGTCTCCTTCGACCTCACCGTCACGGGCCTGTACGCCCCGCTGATCTCGGGCGGCATCGTCCACCTCACCCGGTTCGCCGACGGCGGGCCCGACCCGGAGGCCCCCGTCCCGGCCGGCGGCATCGCCTTCCTCAAGGGCACCCCGAGCCACCTCGCCCTCCTCCAGGCGCTCCCCGCCGAGTACTCCCCCACCGCGGAACTCGTCCTCGGCGGCGAACCGCTGCCCGGCTCGCACCTCGACAGCTGGCGCAAGGAGCACCCTGGCGTCCGGGTCATCAACGAGTACGGCCCCACCGAGACGACCGTCGGCTGCACCGCGCTCGCCATCGAGCCGGACGACGAGATCCCCGGCGAGATCCTCTCCCTCGGCCGTCCCATGTGGAACTCGCAGATGTACGTCCTGGACAACGCCCTGCGGCCCGTACCGCCCGGCGTGGTCGGCGAGCTCTACGTGGCCGGAACCTGCGTCGCCCGCGGCTACGCCGGCCGGCCGGCCCTCACCGCGCAGCGGTTCGTGGCCAACCCCTTCGGGGAGCCCGGCTCGCGGATGTACCGCACCGGCGACATGGTCCGCTGGCGCACGGACGGCACCCTGGAGTTCGCGGGCCGCGTCGACGACCAGGTCAAGATCCGCGGCTACCGCATCGAGCTCGGCGAGGTCGAGTCGGTCCTCGCCGACCACCCCGGGGTCGCGCAGGCCGCCGTCGTGGTCCGCGAGGACCGCCCCGGCGACAAGCAGCTGGTCGCCTATGTGGTCGCGGAGACGACCGACGGCGTCAAGGAGTACGCGGCCTCACGCCTGCCCGAGTACATGGTCCCGTCCGCGTTCGTGGCGCTGGACGTACTGCCCCTGACCGTCAACGGCAAGCTCGACAAGCGCGCTCTCCCCGCACCGCGGTCGGACGAGGCCGACTCCGCGGGCACCGGCCGGCTGCCGCGCTCCCCGCAGGAGGAGATCCTGTGCCGGATCTTCGCCGAGGTGCTCGGCGTGGCCCGGGTCGGCATCGACGACAACTTCTTCGACCTGGGCGGCCACTCGCTCCTCGCGACCCGCCTGGTCAGCCGTGTCCGCTCGACCCTGGACGTCGAACTCGCCATCCGCTCGGTGTTCGAGCACCCCACGGTGGCCGGCCTGGCCAGGACGCTCGGCGGAGCCGACGAGGCCCGGACAGCCGTGCGGGTGATGGAGCGGCCCGAGGTACTGCCGCTGTCCTTCGCCCAGCAGCGGCTGTGGTTCCTCAACCGGCTGGAATCGGAGGGCGGGACCTACAACATCCCGCTGGCGGTCCGGCTGAGCGGTGTGCTCGATGTGGGCGCGCTGCGCCGGGCGCTCGACGCGGTCGTCGTGCGGCACGAGTCACTGCGCACGGTCTTCCCCGATGTGGACGGTGAGCCGAGGCAGTTGGTGCTCGCGGACGCCGAAGCCCCGCTCACCGTAAGGGACATCGACGAATGTGAGCTGCCGGAGGCCCTGGCCGCGGAAGCGGGTCGGACTTTCGATCTCGCGAACGAACTGCCCCTCCATGCCACGGTCTTCACCACCGGGCCGGAGGAGCACGTCCTGCTGATCACGCTGCACCACATCGCGGGTGACGGCTGGTCCATGGCGCCGCTGATGCGGGACCTGGAGGCGGCCTACCTGGGCCGCGAGCTGACCGCCCTGCCCGTGCAGTACGCGGACTACGCGCTGTGGCAGCGTGAGGTCCTGGGTTCCGAGGACGATCCGGAGAGCCTGGCCTCGCGGCAGCTGGCGTTCTGGCGGGAGCGGCTGGACGGCCTGCCGGAGGTGCTGGAGCTGCCGGCCGACCGTCCCCGCCCGCCGGTCGCCTCGTACCAGGGTGGCCGGGTGGGCTGGCGGCTGGACGCTCGTACCCATCAGGCGTTGACCGGTCTGGCCCGGGAGACCGGCGCGAGTGTGTTCATGGTGCTCCAGGCCGGACTCGCGGCCCTGTTCTCGCGGCTCGGCGGCGGGACCGACATCCCGCTGGGCACGGCGGTGGCGGGTCGTACGGACGAGGCACTGGACGATCTCGTCGGTTTCTTCGTCAACACGCTGGTGCTGCGTACGGACGTGTCGGGCGACCCGTCCTTCCGCGAGCTGGTGAAGCGCGTACGCGAAGGGGACCTGGCCGCCTTCGCACACCAGGATGTGCCGTTCGAGCGGCTGGTGGAGGTGCTCAACCCGGAGCGCTCGCTGGCCCGGCACCCGCTGTTCCAGGTGATGCTGCTGCTCCAGAACACCCCCGAGCCGGACCTCGACCTGCCGGGTATCACTCCTTCCGTCGAGGAAATGGCAGGCGCTGTCGCCAAGTTCGACCTCTCCTTCGATCTGCGCGAGACCTTCGACGAGCAGGGCCGCCCGGCGGGCATCGAGGGCGATGTCGACTACGCCCGTGATCTGTTCGACCTGGAGACGGTCGCCACCCTGTGCAGCCGGCTGGCCCGGACACTCGAACTGCTCGTCGCCGACCCCGACCGCGGTGTCGAGACGGTGGACCTCCTCGACACGGCCGAGCGCACCCTGCTGCTGGAGGACTGGGGCAAGGGCGAGACTCCGGTGCAGGTCGCCGGCCTCGTGGAGCGTTTCGGGCGTCAGGTGGCGCGTGCTCCGGAGGCTGTGGCGGTGGTGTGCGGTGACGAGCGGCTGACCTATGCGGAACTCGGTGAGCGGTCGGATCTGTTGGCGCGGGTGCTGGTGGGTTGTGGGGTGGGTCCGGACCGGCTGGTGGCGGTGGCGTTGTCGCGGTCGGTGGATCTGGTGGTGGCGCTGTGGGCGGTGGTGAAGGCCGGTGGTGCGTATGTGCCGGTGGATCCGGATCTGCCGGCGGAGCGGATCGCGTACATCCTGGGTGATGCCCGTCCCGAGTGCGTGGTGACCACGGCCGGGCTGGCGGACCGCCTGCCGGTCGGGGGCGCCGAACTGGTGCTGCTGGACGAGCTGCCCGAGCCGCCTTTGGGCGTCGAGTTCATGGCTGCTTCGTCCGCCGACCTCGCGTATGTGCTCTACACCTCGGGTTCGACGGGCCGGCCGAAGGGTGTGGGGGTCACGCGGGGTGGTCTGGAGAATGTGCTCGCGGACATGGGGGAGCGGTTCTCGGTCACGGAGGAGGACCGTTTCCTGGCGGTGACGACGTTCGGGTTCGACATCTCGAACGTGGAGATCTTCGTGCCGTTGCTGGCCGGTGCCCGTCTGGTGCTGGTGGAGCGGGACGTGGTGCTGGACCCGGTCCGGCTGGGCGTCCTCATCGAGGAGTCCGGCGCGACGTTTCTCCAGGCCACCCCCACCTTCTGGGAAACCCTGGTGTCCGAGGTGCCGTCGTCCCTCGCCGGCCTGCGCGTCCTCATGGGCGGCGAAGCCGTCTCCCCGTCGCTTGCCGACCGCCTGCGCGCGGCCACACGTGAGGTCACCAATGGTTACGGGCCGACGGAGACGGCGGTCTATTCGGTGGTGGGCCGGGTGGAGGTGCCGGAGGGTTCGGTGCCGGGGATCGGGCGGCCGGTGGCCGGCACGGATGTGTATGTGCTGGACGATCGGTTGCGGCCGGTGCCGGTGGGTGTGCCGGGTGAGTTGTACATCGCGGGTGCGGGTGTGGCCCGTGGGTATGTGGGCCGGGCGGTGTTGACGGCGGAGCGGTTCGTGGCCGATCCGTTCGGTGAGGCCGGGGCGCGGATGTATCGCACGGGTGATGTGGTGCGGTGGTGTGCGGACGGCACGCTGGAGTTCGTCGGCCGGGCGGACGACCAGGTGAAGATCCGTGGTTTCCGTATCGAGCCGGGTGAGATCGAGGCGGTGCTCGCCTCGCACCCGCAGGTCGGCAAGGCGGCCGTGGTGGTCCGCGAGGACCGGCCCGGCGACAAGCAGCTCGTCGCCTATGTCGTGGGCACGGCCGAGGGACTGCGTGACCATGCGGCGTCCCGGCTTCCGGGCTACATGGTCCCGTCGGCCTTCGTCGAGCTCGATGAACTGCCCCTGACCGCCAGTGGAAAGCTGGACCGGCGTGCTCTGCCCGTGCCGGACCTCGGCGCCGGAACCGGACGTGCTCCCCGTACCGCGCAGGAGGAGCTGCTGTGCGAGGTGTTCGCCGGTGTGCTGGGTGTGGAGCGGGTCGGGATCGACGACGGGTTCTTCGATCTGGGCGGGCATTCGCTGCTGGCGACGCGTCTGGTGAGCCGGATTCGTTCGGTGGTGGGCGCCGAGGTCGAGGTGCGTACGGTGTTCGAGTCGCCGACCGTTGCCGGGCTGGCGCCGCGTCTGGATCTGTCGACTGCGGCGCGCGTGTCGGTGCGGCCGGTGGAGCGGCCGGAGGAGGTGCCGCTGTCGTTCGCGCAGCAGCGGTTGTGGTTCCTGGACCGGCTGGACAGTGCGGGCGGGATGTACAACATCCCGTTGGCCATCCGCCTGGAGGGGCCGCTGGATGTGGCCGCTCTGCGTGCGGCGGTCAACACGGTCGTCGCCCGGCACGAGTCCCTGCGCACCGTCTTCCCCGAAACCGACGGCCGCCCCCGCCAGTTGATCCTTGCCGACTCCGAAGTGCCGCTCGAATTCAAGGACATCGACGAGCGCGACCTCGCCGACGTGCTGGCCGGGGCCGCGGGGCACGGCTTCGATCTGACCCGTGAACTGCCGCTGCGGGCCAAGCTGTTCCGTACCGGTCGCCATGCCCATGTGCTGCTGCTGGTGCTGCATCACATCGCGGGTGACGGCTGGTCGCTGGCGCCGCTGATGCGGGACCTGGAGGCGGCCTATCTGGGCCGTGAGCTGCCCGTTCTGCCGGTGCAGTACGCGGACTACGCGCTGTGGCAACGGGACGTGCTCGGCTCCGAGGACGACCCGGAGAGTGTCATCTCCCGGCAGCTGGCGTTCTGGAAGGACCACTTGGCGGGCCTGCCGGAGGTGCTGGAGCTGCCGGCCGACCGTCCGCGCCCGTCGGTGGCCTCGTACCGGGGCGGCCGGGTGGACTGGCGGATGGACGCCGAGACCCATGCGGCCCTGACGGCGCTGGCCCGGGAGACCGGAGCGAGCCTGTTCATGGTGCTCCAGGCCGCGGTCTCCGCACTGTTCTCCCGGCTCGGTGCCGGGACCGACATCCCGCTCGGCACGGGAGTGGCGGGTCGTACGGACGACGCGCTGGACGATCTGGTCGGCTTCTTCGTCAACACCCTCGTCCTGCGCACGGATGTGTCGGGCGACCCGTCCTTCACGGAGCTCGTCGAGCGTGTCCGGGAAGCGGATCTGTCGGCGTTCGCGCACCAGGATGTGCCGTTCGAGCGGTTGGTGGAGGTGCTCAACCCGGAGCGTTCGCTGGCCCGGCACCCGCTGTTCCAGGTCATGCTGACCCTGGAGAACACCCCCGAGCCCGACCTCGACCTGCCCGGCATCACGCCCTCCGTGGCGGATGTGACGGGCGCGCCGGCCAAGTTCGACCTGCTCTTCGGACTGCGGGAGACCTTCGACGACGAGGGCCGCCCGGCAGGCGTCGAAGGCGGTGTCGAGTACGCCCAGGACCTCTACGACCCGGAGACCGTGCAGACCCTGTGCTCCCGGCTCGGCCTGGTCCTGGCCCAGGTCACCGCCGACCCGGCCCGCCGCATCGGCGCGCTGGAACTCCTCGACCCCGCCGAGGTCGAGCGCCAGTTCGGCCAGTGGGGGACGGGTGAGCCGGCGGGGTGCCGCGAGACACTGCCCGCGCTGCTCGCCCGCCGGGTGGCCGCGACCCCGGACGCCGTGGCGGTCGTCGGCGGCGACGAGGAGCTGACCTACGCGGAGCTGGATGCCCGGACGAACCGCTGGGCGCGGTTCCTGCGGGAGCAGGGTGTCCGGGCGGGGACGCCGGTGGCGCTGCTGCTGGACCGTTCCGTCGAGCTCGTCGTCGCCGAGCTGGCCGTGATCAAGGCCGGGGGTGTCTACGTCCCGCTGCACGACTCCTACCCGGCCGATCGGCTGACCTGGATCGTCCAGGACGCCCAGGCGCCCCTGCTGCTCACCGACCGGACGGGACTTCCCGAGGGCCTCTCCGAGGCGGTCCGCAGCATCGCGCTGATGGATGTGGCCGAGCAGGTGGCCGCGTACCCCGAAAGCGCACCCGAGGCGGCCGGCCTCACGGCGGACCGGACCGCTTATGTGATGTACACCTCCGGAACGACCGGTCTGCCGAAGGGTGTCGTGGTCAGCCACGCCAATGTGGCGGATCTCGCCCTGGACCCGTGCTTCGACGGCGCCGCGCACGAGCGCGTCCTGATGCACTCCTCGCACGCCTTCGACGCCTCCACCTACGAGATGTGGGCGCCGCTGCTGCGCGGCGGCCGGGTCGTCGTCGCACCGGGCGGCCACCTCGGCCCCGAGGAGCTGCGTACCGCCGTCGCCCGGCACGGCATCACCGCGGTGTTCCTGACCACGGCCCTGTTCAACGCCGTCGCCGTCGAGGATCCCGAGGCGTTCCTCGGCCTGCACGAGGTCTGGTTCGGCGGCGAGAAGGTCTCCGTGGAGGCCGTGGACCGGGCGCTGAAGCTGTGCCCCGGTGTTCGGCTGGTGCATGTCTACGGGCCCACCGAGACCACGACCTTCGCGACCGCCTGGCCGGTGCCGGCCGACAAGGCGCCGGGCGCCCCGGTGCCGATCGGCGGGCCCCTCGCGGGCATGCGGGCCCATGTCCTCGACGCCGGGCTGCGGGCGGTGCCCGCCGGAGTCACCGGTGAGCTGTATCTGTCCGGCACGGGCCTCGCCCAAGGCTACCTGGGCCGTCCGGGGCTGACCTCCGAGCGCTTCGTGGCGGACCCGTACGGCGGTCCGGGCGAGCGGATGTACCGCACCGGCGACCTGGTCCGCTGGACCCGGGAGGGGGCACTGGAGTACCAGGGCCGGGCGGACGACCAGGTGAAGATCCGTGGTTTCCGGATCGAACCCGGGGAGATCGCCGCCGTCCTGTCCTCCCACCCCGACGTCACCCATGCCGCGGTCGTGGTCCGCGAGGACCGTCCGGGCGACAAGCAGCTCGTGGCGTACGTCGTGGGCGAGCCGGAGCAGCTGCGGGAGTACGCGGCCGAGCGCCTGCCCGCCTACATGGTCCCGTCCGCGTTCGTCACCCTGGACGCCCTGCCCCTGAACACCAACGGCAAGCTCGACAAGAAGGCGCTCCCGGCGCCGGCCGCTCCCGCCGCGGACGCGGACACCGCCTTCCTGGCGCCGCGTACGGCACAGGAGGAGGCGCTGTGCGAGGTCTTCGCCGGTGTGCTCGGCGTGGAACGGGTCGGCATCGACGACGGGTTCTTCGACCTGGGCGGCGACAGCATCGCCTCCATCCAGCTGGTCAGCCGGGCCCGCAAGGCCGGTCTGGTGTTCACCGCCCGCGATGTCTTCGAGCGCAGGACCGTCCGTGAGCTGGCGGCCGTGGCCACCGGCGCGGGCGACGGGTCGGCCGCGGGGCAGGACGGTGTCGGTGCGCTGCCGCCGACACCCATCATGGAGTGGTTCCGGGCCGGCGGCGGCCCGGTGCGGGAGTTCAACCAGACGTACGTCGTTCCCGTACCGGCCTCGCTGCGGCTCGCCGACCTGACGGCTGCGACCGCCGCCCTGTTCGACCACCATGACGCGCTGCGGCTGCGGCTGACCCGGGACGACGACGGCTGGTCGCTCCAGGTGCCGGAGCCGGGCTCGGTTCCGGTGGCCGAGCTGGTCCGCCGGATCGACATCGCGGGCCTGGACGAGGCCGCCGTACGGGAGATCATGGCCGGTGAGGCGAGTACCGCGCGGTCGGGGCTGGACCCCGAGGCCGGGGTGATGGCGCAGCTCGTCTGGTTCGACGCGGGACCGGAGACCGACGGCCGGCTGCTGGTGATGCTGCATCACCTGGTGGTGGACGGGGTCTCGTGGCGGATCCTGCTGCCGGACCTGGCGGCCGCCTGGCGCGCGGTCGTCGCGGGCGAGCCGGTGGAGCTGGAGCCGGTGGGCACGTCCTTCCGGGGCTGGGCCATGGCGCTGGCCGAGGCATCCGCACAGGACCGCTGGACGGACCAGCTGCCGTACTGGACGGGCACGCTGTCCGCGCCGCGGGAGCCGCTGGGCGCCGGTGAGCCGGACCCGGCCCGGGACACCCTGGGCACGGCCCGGTCGGTGACCATGACCCTGACGGAGCAGGAGACCGAGCACCTCCTGACCACGGTCCCGGCCGCGTTCCGGGCGGGTGTGAACGACGTCCTGCTGACCGCGCTGGCGCTGGCACTGCGCGAGTGGGCCCCGGATTATGCCGAGAACGGGGTGCTGCTGGACGTCGAGGGCCACGGCCGGTACGAGGACGTGCTGGACGCCGGTCACGACCTGTCCCGTACGGTCGGCTGGTTCACCAGCATGTACCCGGTACGCATCGACGCGGGCAAGCTGTTCTGGACGGAGGTCACAGCAGCGGGCCCCGAGGTCGGCGGTGCGCTGAAGCAGGTCAAGGAGCAGTTGCGGGCGGTGCCCGACCAGGGTCTGGGCTACGGACTGCTGCGCCACCTCAACCACCGGACCTCCGCCGTTCTGGTGGAAGGCGCCGCACCGCAGATCGGGTTCAACTACCTGGGCCGGTTCGCCACCGACACCGGTGACGGACGCGCCGCCCACTGGGTCTCGGTCGGGGACTCCGACACCGGCGGCGAGATGGGCGAGGCGGAACTGCCGTTCGCGCACGCGCTGGAGATCAACGCGGCGACGCAGGACACCGAGGACGGGCCGCGACTCCAGGCCGCCCTGTCCTGGCCGGCCGCGCTGTTCGACACCGCCCGGATCGAGACCCTGGCGGACCTGTGGCACCGGGCGCTGCGGGCGCTCGCCACGCACGCGGAGAACCCGGACGCCGGCGGGCTGACCCCCTCGGACGTGTCCCTGGTCCCGCTCACCCAGCACCACATCGACCTGCTCGAAGCGAAGCTGAGGAAGTAACGATGGCCCAGAGTCGGATTGAGGACGTGCTGCCGCTCTCCTCCCTGCAGGAGGGGCTGCTCTTCCACGCCCGGTACGACGAGGAGGCGGACGCGCCGGACGTCTACACCGTGCAGCTCGCCGTCGAGCTGCGCGGCCCGCTGGACGCGGCCCGTCTGCGGACGGCGGCCGAGGCGCTGCTGCGCCGCCACCCCAACCTCCGGGCGCTCTTCGTCCACGAGGGCCTGGACCAGCCGGTCCAGGTGGTCCTCCGCTCGGTGGAACTGCCGTGGCGCGAGGCCGACTTCTCCGGCGGGACCGCCGAGGAGGCGGCGCGGGCGTTCGACGCGCTGCGGGACGAGGAGCGGGCCCGCAGATTCGTCCTCGACGAGGACGTGCTGCTGCGCTTCGTACTCGTACGGCTGCCGGACCGGACGGTACGACTGCTGCTGACGCTCCATCACATCCTGGTGGATGGCTGGTCGGTGCCGATCCTGCTGGACGACCTGTTCGAGCTGTACGAGCGTGAGGGCGACGACTCCGGGATGCGCCGGGTCGCCCCGTACCGCGACTACCTCGCCTGGCTCGCGCGTCAGGACCGGGCGGGCGCACTGGACGCCTGGGGCGAGGAGCTGGCCGGACTGGCCGAGCCGGCCCTCGTCGGGGCCGGCCGGCAGGCGGGCGGTTCGTCCGTCCCCGAGACGCTGTCCGTGGAGCTGTCACGCGAGCTGACCGAACGGCTCACCGCCACGGCCCGCAGCCGCGGCTGGACGGTGAACACGCTGGTGCAGGGCTCCTGGGGGCTGATCCTGGGCCGGCTGCTGGGCCGCGACGACGTGGTCTTCGGCGGTACGGTCTCGGGCCGCCCGCCGGAGCTGCCGGGCGTCGAGACCATGGTCGGTCTGCTGATCAACACCCTGCCGGTCCGCGTCTCCTGGCAGCCCGGCGAGCGTCTCGCGGACCTCTTCACCGCGCTCCAGGCCCGCCAGTCCGCGCTCACCGCCCACCAGCACGTCCAGCTCGCCGAGATCCAGGCACGAGCGGGCCACGGCGAACTCTTCGACACCACCGTCGTCTTCGAGAACTACCCGGTCGACGCCGAGGGCGCTCCGCAGCTCGCGGGCGGCATCGAGATCACGGACATGGACGCCCGGGACGCCACCCACTACGCGGTCACGATGCTCGGACTCCCCGGCGAGCGGCTGCGGTTCCGGCTGGACTACCGGCCGGACATCCTCGACCGCGCCACCGCCACCCGCCTCGGCGACTGGCTGCACCGGCTCCTCGCGGCCACCGCCGACGACCCGGAGCAGTGCGCCCGCGACGTGGTGCTGCTCGACGCGGCCGAGCGCCGACGGCTGCTGGCGGACTGGAACGACACCGCCCACCCGGTCCCGGACGCCACCCTGACCGCGCTGCTGGAGGCGCAGGCCCTGCTTTCCCCCGGCGCCGTGGCGCTCGTCTGCGGTGACACGGAGGCGAGTTACGCGGAGCTGCACGCCGAGGCCAATCGGCTCGCCCGGGCCCTCGTCGACCGGGGCGCGGGCCCCGACCGCCCGGTGGCGGTCGCCCTGCGCCGCGGCCGGGACATGGTCGTCACCCTGCTCGCGGCCCTCAAAGCGGGCTCCCCCTATCTGCCGGTCGACCCGGAACTCCCTGCGGAACGCATCGAGTTGATGCTGGGAAACGCCGCCCCGGTGTGCCTGGTGACGGACCGCGGAACGGCCGGGACCCTGCCCATGGACGCGGTGAAGCCGCTCGTCCTCGACGATCCGCTGACCATCGACGAGCTGGCGGCCCGCCCGGGCCACCCGCTGACCGACAACGACCGTGCCGCGCCCCTCGACCCGCGTCACCTCGCGTACATCATCTACACCTCGGGCTCCACCGGAGTGCCCAAGGGCGTCGGGGTGCCGCACTCCGGCATCGTCAACCGGCTGCTGTGGATGCAGGACCGGTACCGACTGGGCGCCGACGACCGGGTCCTGCAGAAGACCCCGTTCGGCTTCGACGTCTCGGTCTGGGAGTTCTTCTGGCCGCTGCTGACCGGCTCGGGCCTGGTCGTGGCGAAGCCGGGCGGGCACCGCGATCCGGCCTATCTGGCCGAGGAGATCGTCGCCCGGGGGGTGACGACCGTCCATTTCGTGCCGTCCATGCTCGACGCCTTCGTCCAGGACCCCGCGGCCGCGCGCTGCGCCGGCACGCTGCGCCGCATCATCTGCAGCGGCGAGGCGCTGCCCGAGACCGCCGCGGACCGGGCGACGGAGCTGACCGGCGCCCCGGTGCACAACCTGTACGGGCCGACCGAGGCCTCCGTCGACGTCACGCACTGGGACTGCCGTCCCGGCGAGGGCCCGGTGCCGATCGGCCGGCCGATCTGGAACACCCAGGTGTACGTACTGGACCCGGCCCTGCAGCCGGTGCCGCCCGGTGTGGTGGGTGAACTCCACCTGGCCGGTGATCAGCTGGCCCGCGGCTACGCGGGGCGGGCCGCCCTGACCGCGGAGCGGTTCGTGGCCGATCCCTTCGGGGAGCCGGGGTCCCGGATGTACCGCACGGGTGACCTGGTCCGCTGGCGCGAGGACGGCGCCCTGGAGTACCTCGGCCGGGCCGACGACCAGGTGAAGATCCGGGGCCTGCGGATCGAGCTCGGTGAGATCGAGACGGTGCTGGCCGGGGCCGACGGGGTCGCCCATGCCCGTGTGGTGGTGCTGCTGGACGGCTCGGGCGAGAAGCAGCTGGTCGCCTATGTGGTGCCGGAGGGCGAGCCGCCCGCCGTCGACGGGCTCAGGGCCGCCGTCGCCGCCGTACTGCCCGGGTACATGGTGCCGTCGGCGTTCGTGACGCTCGACGAACTGCCGCTGACCGTCAACGGGAAACTGGACCGCAGGGCACTGCCGGCCCCCCGGTTCAGCTCCGCCGGCACCGGGCGCGAGCCGGGCACGGTGACCGAACAGCTGCTGTGCGCCGCCTTCGCGGAGGTGCTGGGCCTGGACCGGGTCGGAGCCGACGACAGCTTCTTCGACCTGGGCGGCCACTCGCTGTCGGCGGCCAGGCTGGTGAACCGGGTCCGCACGGTGCTCGGCGCGGAGATCGCGGTCCGCTCGGTCTTCGCGGCCCCGACACCGGCCGCGCTCGCCGGGCTGCTGGCCGGCCGGCGACTCGAGCCCGGGGGACTGGAGCCGGTGCTGGAGCTGCGTACCCGCGGGGATCTGCCGCCGCTGTTCTGCCTTCCGCCGGGTGCCGGACTGAGCTGGTGCTACGCCGGCCTGCTGGGCGGAATCGACCCGGAACAGCCGCTGTACGGGCTGCAGTCGCCGAGCCTCTCCGGAAACCGCACGGCGACGACGCTCGACGCGCTGGCGGAGGGTTACGTCGAGCGGATCAGGAGCGTACGCCCCCAGGGGCCGTACCGGCTGCTGGGCTGGTCGGCCGGCGGGCATCTGGCGCACGAGGTGGCCGTCCGTCTCCAGGAGCGCGGCGAACAGGTCGAGCAACTGGTGATTCTGGACTCCTATCCGGCCCGACTCCCGGACGACGGAAGGGAGTCGACCCGGGAGGACGTCTTCGCCGAGGCGTTCGGGGACGCGCTGCCCGATCCTCAGGCCCCCGACGCGTACGAGCGGGCCCTGGGCCTCGTCCGGGCGGAGCTCGGCGACCTGGGCCGGCTGAGCGACGGCACGGCGGCCGACGTGCTCGAGACCTATCTGCTGAACACGCGCGCGATGCTGAATTTCCGGCACCGCCTGTACCGCGGGGACGTGCTGTTCTTCCGCGCCTCCGACTGGACCGTGGACGAGCGGCGGGATTTCGCCCGCTGGGCTCCCCATGTGACCGGTGGGATCAGGCTTCACCAGCTGGACGTGAGGCATGAGGAAATATCCCGCCCGGAAATCCTCGCGAGCGTCGGGGAAATCGTTGCGGGAATGGACCGCAATAGCTAGTGTCGGCATATCGGAAAGAAATCAGAAAGAAGAGGAAGAGGAAGAGGAAATGGTGAACCCCTTCGAGGACAACGACGGCACCTTCAGCGTCCTGGTCAACGCCGAGGGTCAGCACTCGCTGTGGCCGGCGTTCGCCGCCGTCCCGGCCGGCTGGGAGGTGGCGTTCGGTCCGGAGGGCCGGCAGGCGGCGCTGGACTACATCGAGCGCGAGTGGACCGACCTGCGGCCGAAGAGCCTGGTCGCCACGATGGCCGGGGCGAACGCCTGATGGCGGCCGTCGGCGTCGGCGACACGACCGCCCGGTGGACGCGCAACCGGCGCCCCAGGGCCGGGGCCGCCGTCAACCTGGTCTGCCTGCCGCACGCCGGCGGTTCGGCCGGTTTCTACCGCGGATGGCACGACCTGCTCCCCCGCGAGGTCGACTTCCACGCGGTGCAGTACCCCGGCCGTGAGGACCGGCTCACGGAAGCCTCGGTCGGCACCATGGCGGAGATGGCCGACGCGGTGACCGAGGCGATCCGGCCGTTGTTCGCCCGGGACGTGGTGCTCTTCGGCCACAGCATGGGCGCGGCGATCGCCTACGAGGTGGCGCGCCGTTGCGAGGCCGAAGGGCGCTTCCCCCGCCTGCTGCTGGTGTCGGGGCGCGGCGCCCCGCACCGGCAGCCGCCCGGCACCATGCACCAGGGCACCGATGACGAGATCGTCGCCCGACTCCGGGAGTTCTCCGCGACGAGCGGCGCCGCCCTGGACGATCCCGACCTCCGGGCACTCCTGCTGCCGATGATCCGGGCCGACTACCGGCTCGTGGAGACCTACCGGCTCGAGCGGCCCGAGCCCGTGCGCGCCCCGATCGCGGTGCTGCGCGGACGGGCCGACGACCGGGTCGACGAGGAGAGGGCCGAGGCCTGGAGCGAGCTCACCACCGCCGACTGCGAGCACCGTCTCTTCGACGGCGGCCACTTCTACCTCCAGCAGCACGAGACGCAGGTGGTCCGCACGGTCGCCGAACTGGTCGGGAAGGCGCTGCGCTGAAACACGGACGGCCGGTACCGGGCGCGGGTCCGCGCCGCGGCACCGGCCGCCGCTCGTCGTACGGCGTCACTTACGGCTCTTGCGGATCCGGTACGACGTGGTCAGCAGCAGGGAGCCGAGAACGATGAGCGCCACACTCGCGAGCGGCTGGTGGCCGGAAATCTGATTGACGATGAAGAAACTCTCCTCGGGGTCCTTTCCGGCCATTTTCTGGACGAGCGGGGAGACCCCCTGGAGCAGCAGAATCACCCCGACGATGTCAAGAGCCAGCAGCATTGTCTTCCCTCCCGGTGCGGCGTCGACGCAAAGCCGTCCGGGGCATCATACGGGCGATCGAAGGCTGCCGGGAACATTGTTCCGAATATAGATTCCGGAAAGGAAAAATATGGACCTGCTGAAGGGCAAGACGATACTTGTCACCGGCGTTCTCACCACCAGTTCCATCGCCTTTCACACGGCCCGCCTGGCACAGGAGCAGGGTGCCAGGGTGATCCTCACCGGATACGGCCGGCTCAGCCTCGTGGAACGCGTGGCGCGCAGACTGCCCGACACGGCCCCCGTCGTCGAGCTCGACGTCACCGACGCCGGACAGCTCGCCTCCCTGGCCGAGCGGCTCGGCGACCACACCGACCGCCTCGACGGCGTCCTCCACTCGGTCGCCAACGCCCCTGCCGGCGCGCTCGGCGGCAACTTCCTGACCACCGAGTGGGAGGACGTCGCCCACGCCGTCCGCGTCTCGACCTACTCGCTCCAGTCCCTGACCCGCGGCGTGCTGCCCCTGCTCGCGGAGCACAGCAGCGTGGTGGGGCTCGACTTCGACGCCTCACGTGCCTGGGCCGAGTACGACTGGATGGGCGTGGCCAAGGCCGGACTCGAGTCGTGCGCCCGCTATCTCGCCTCCTACCTCGGCAGCCGCGGCGTCAGAGTCAATCTGGTGGCCGCCGGACCGCTGCGCACCACGGCCGCCATCAACATCGGCTCGGAGGAAGGCTTCGAGGAGGCCACCGACTGGGGACGCCGGGCGCCGCTCGGCTGGGACGGTGACCGCTTCGACCCGGTCGCCCGCGCCTGCGTCGCGCTGCTCTCCGACTGGTTCCCGGCCACCACCGGCGAGATCGTCCATGTCGACGGCGGCGCCCACGCCATCGGAGACCGGCCCGGCAGCCCGCGCCTCTAGGACTGGGGCCGGAAGGTCTGCCGGGAAGCTCGCGGCTCCCCCGGCTGCCTCCCCCAGCCACCGCTGGGGGAGGCAGCCGGGGGAGCGTCGCGGGCCGGTGAACCTTTCGGTCACGGCACCGGCACACCGGATGACCCGCCCCGGCACGGCCCCCTGGACACCGGTACGTCCCGCCCCGTGGGCGGAAAACCCGTGTATAGCCCCCGTACAGCAGGGACGAGAAAGGTGTGTCGGGGCATGACCGGCCCGGCTGCGTAGATCGAGGGGGAGACTGTGACGACCACCTGGAGCGGCGGCCGGAGGGCCGCTTCCGCACCTGCCCTGGAAGCCGTGGAGCGGCTCCGGCGCAGCGGCGACGTACATGTGTGGAGCTGGCGCCTCGGGAGCACCCTCGAACCCGAGGACCTGCTGCTCGACGACGCCGAGCTGAGCCGGGTCCGGCGCTTCCACGACCAGGTGGACGCCGTCGCCGTGGCGCGCACCCGGGCCGGCGCCCGCCGCGCCGTCGGTGAACTCCTCGATGTCGCCCCGCAGGACGTCTCCCTGGGCCACCGGCCCTGTCCGGGGTGCGGCGACCGGGGGCACGGCCCGCCGGTGCTGTTCCGGCCGGCGCTGCCGCTCGCCGTCAGCCTGTCCCGCACCGACGGGTGCGGGCTGCTCGCGCTGTGCGCCGGCGACCGGGTGGGCATCGACATCGAGGCGGTGCGGCCGGTCGACGCCGAGGGCCTGGCGGGGGTCCTGCTCACCGAGCGGGAGCGCGAGCACGTGCTGGGCGTACCGGACGGCCCGGACCGGGCGCTGCGTCACTTCCGTTGCTGGACCCGGAAGGAAGCGGTGGTCAAGGCGGCCGGACACGGCCTGCTGGGTGCCGCGCTGACCACCCTGGAGGTACGGCCGGAAGAGCCCGGCCCGGTGCGCGTGGAGTACCGCCATCGGGGCCGCGCGTCCTGGTGGTCGGTGCAGGACGTGCCCCTCGACGGACCCTGGGCGGCCGCCGTCGCCCGCCCCGCCGGGCAGCCGGGCGGCCGGCTCGTCATGCGCTGAGCAGTTCGGTGCCGGTGCCGGTGCCGGTGCCGGTGGCGTCGGCGGCGGGGTTCCCGGCCCGCTGTTCCTGTGCGAACAGCCTGACGAGCGGCGCGAACCGGTAGACCAGCCGCCGGTCGGGGCTGACGCCCGCGATGTCGATCAGCCGGGCGTCGGCCAGCTCCTCCAGTGCCTCCTCGGCGCGCCGCTCGCTCCTGCGCAGCACCGGGACGGTCTGCGCCGCGGAGAACTCCGTCTCCGGCAGCAGCGTCAACTGCCCCAGCGTGTGCCTGGCTTCGGGGGAGAGTGCCGCATGGATGAAC
Source organism: Streptomyces sannanensis (assembly GCF_039536205.1). Lineage (GTDB taxonomy): Bacteria > Actinomycetota > Actinomycetes > Streptomycetales > Streptomycetaceae > Streptomyces > Streptomyces sannanensis. The sequence continues at coordinate 4,698,370 of NZ_BAAAYL010000001.1, forward strand.
CGCAGGCTCGCGCGGACGTCGAGTGTGCCGTGGCGCAGCTCGTCCAGCCGGTGCTCGGCGGGTGCGAGCCGGGCCAGCAGGCCGGACACCTGCTGCTGGGGCCGGTCCGCCAGCCGCAGCCCGCAGATCCGCAGAGCGAGGGGCGAACGGTCGCACAGCTCCACCAGGGCCGCGGCCGCCGCCGGTTCCGCCGCGAGCCGTTCCCGTCCCGCCACCGCGGCCAGCAGGCCGAGCGATTCGGCGGTGCTGAGCGGATGCAGCCGGACCAGACGGACCCCCTCACCCGCGACGGTCGACATGAGGCTGGTCAGAATCGTGCGGCAACGCGTCCCGACGGGCAGCAGCGGGCGGACCTGCGCGCTGTTCACCGCGTTGTCCAGGACCACCAGAACCCGCCGGTCGGTGAGTACGCCGCGGTAGAGCCGGACGCACTCCTCGAGGGAGCGGGGCACTGCCTGCTCGGGTATGCCCAGGGTGTGCAGGAAGACCCGCAGCACCTCATGGGGGTCCCTCGGCGAGCCGTCCGGCCTGACCAGGTCCGCGTACAGCTGTCCGTCGGGGAACTGCGTACGGAGCAGATGAGCGGCACGTACGGCGAGCGCGGACTTGCCGCTCCCGGGCATGCCGGTGATGACGACCCGGCGGTGCCTGGCGGACTGCGACGCGGCCGAGGCGCCCCGCAGTTCGTACACCACCTCGGCGAGCGGCAGGGCGTGGCCGGTGAAGTCGGGGATGTCGGGTGGCAGCATCGCGGGGGCAGGGGTGCGCCGGGGCCGCACGAGTACGCTCCCCGGCTCGGCTCGCACGACGGCGGGCCCGGGGACGTCGCCGTCGAGCACCTGGCGGTGCACCTCGCGGAGCGTGGGGCCCGGATCGATGCCGAGTTCCTCGCGCAGGACGGTGCAGCCGTCGCGGTAGACGGCGAGTGCGTCGGCCTGGCGGGAACTGCGGTAGAGGGCGGTCATCAGCTGTGCGCGCAGCCGCTCGCTCAGCGGGTGCGCGGCGACCAGCCGGGTCAGCTCGGGAACCAGTTCGGTGTGCCGGCCGAGGGCGAGATCGGCCTCGATGCGGCACACCATGGTGGTCGACCAGGCCTCTCCCCACTGCGGGGTCTCCGCCTCGGCCAGGAATTCCGTGGCGTTGGCGAGCGGAGCGCCTCGCCACAGCTCCAGGGCCGCGGTGAGCAGGGTGCTCGCCTTCTCGAAGTGGCGGGCGTCCAGGGCCTCACGGCCGAGGCGGTCGAGACGGTCGTACTCGACGGCGTCGATCCAGGAGTCGCCGGCGTCGAGTGCGTAGCCGGGCTGGCGGCGGACGATGGTGATGCCGTCGCCCAGCTGCTTGCGGAGACGCGAGATATAGGTGTAGATCTGCGCGCTCATGGTGGCTGGGGGCTCCCAGCCCCACAGGAACTCGCTGAGCCGGCTGTCCGGGACCACCCGCCCTCCGGCGAGCAGGAGCGCGGCGAGCACTGTGTGGATCTTGGCCCCCGCGAGAGGCAACAGAATGCCGTCGCGGCGGGCCTCGACCGGGCCGAGAAGGCGGAACTCCATGGGGCACCCCGTTCACATCGAACTGATGTGCCGGACGCTAGCGAGGTTGCCTGTTCTCCAGTTATTGGCGCGATTTCGTCGCCCGGGCCTTCCGCGATAACGCGACGAAACCGCGATCCGGCCCCTCCCGTACGGCCGGAGAGGCCGGAACCGATCTCCGCCCGGGCGCCCGCTCAGCGGCCGGCGCGGCCGAACAGGGTGACCGCGGTGGGCACGGCGAGCAGGATGATCCCGGCCGCCCAGGCCACCGTCACCCCGATCGACCCGGTCGGCGCGCCACCGCCGTTGACCAGCGCCCGGCAGGCGTCCGCCAGATTCGACAGCGGATTGACCTCGGTGAACGACCGGAGCCAGCCCGGCATGGTGGACGTCGGCGCGAAGATGGAACTGCCGAACTGCAGCGGCAGCACCGCGACCATGCCCAGCCCCTGCACGGCCTGCGGGCTCTTCAGCGCCAGACCGAGCAGCACCGACACCCACAGCAGGGACATCCCGAACAGCATGGTCAGCCCCACCGCGGCGAGCAGCCCGAGCACTCCGCCCCGGACCTCCAGCCCCAGCAGGAAGGCCATACCCAGCAGCACCGCCGTGGATGCCGCCATTCGGCCCGTCTCCACGACCACCTTCGCCATGAGCACCGATCCGCGGCTGATGGGCAGCGTACGGAACCGGTCCATCACACCCGTCTTGAAGTCGGAGTTGACCCCGATGCCGGCGGTCATGGCGATGTTGATCGCCATCATCGACATCAGACCCGGCATCACATACTGGACGTAGTCCTCCTGGCTCCCCGCGACCGCGCCACCGAAGACGTACACGAACAGCACGGTGTAGATGACCGGCATCAGCACGATGTCGAACATCGAGTCCGGATCGGCCCGGATCTGCAGCAGATTCCGGCGGGTGAGCGCGCTGATGTGACCGAGTCCCGACCGCAGCCGCGTCATCGCCCCGGGGGCGGGCGCGGACACGATGGCGCCGCTCATGAGGGGACCACCTCCAGTTCCCGGATCTCCTCGGACTCGGCCGGCTTCCCCGTCAGGGTCAGGAACACCTCGTCCAGGCTGGGCAGATGTGTGTCGACACCGGAGAGCGGGAAGCCCCGCGTCCCCAACAGGCCGATGACCGCGGTCAGATGCTCGTCGCCGCGGACCGGCACCCTGAGCACACCGTCGTCCTCCTCCGTACCGCCGGCCTCCGCCGGGCCGAGCCCGGCCTCGGTCAGGGCGTCCGCCATCGCCGGCAGACTGTCCCGGTCCGCCGGGCGGATCCGCAGGGTGCTCCCCCCGACCTGGGCCTTCAGCTCCTCGACCGGCCCGTTCGCGATCACACGGCCGCGGTCGATGACGGTCAGCTCGTTCGCCAACTGCTCCGCCTCCTCCATGTACTGGGTGGTCAGCAGCACGGTCGTCCCGCTCTCGGTCATGCTCCTGACCTCGTCCCAGACCTCGTTGCGGGTGCGCGGGTCGAGCCCGGTCGTGGGCTCGTCGAGGAAGAGGACGGCCGGGCGTCCCATCACGCTCGCGGCCAGATCCAGCCTGCGCCGCATGCCCCCGGAGTACGTCGCGGCCGACCGCTCCGCGGCCCCGGTCAGCGAGAACCGCTCCAGCAGTTCATCGGCGCGCGCCCGGGCCTCCTTGCGGGACATGTCCAGCAGCCGGCCGATGAGGTAGAGGTTCTCCCGGCCGGACAGCTTCCCGTCGACCGAGGCGTACTGCCCGGTCAGCCCGATCACGCGGCGCAGCTGCCGTGGCTGGCTCACCACGTCGTAACCGCCGACCTCCGCGGTCCCCGCGTCGGGCCGTATCAATGTCGACAGAATCCGCACCAGCGTCGTCTTGCCGGCCCCGTTCGGGCCGAGCACGCCAAGGACGCTCCCGCGCCGTACGGCCAGATCCACCCCGTCGAGAGCGGTGACGCCCGACGGTCCGCCATAGCGCTTGACCAGTCCCTGAACGGTGACCGCCATGGTGTCCGTCCCCGGTGATGGTGTCATGAGCCGCAGTAGACAAAGACGGCCTATAGCAATCCAATATCGCCCGAGCGCCCCCGTCTCATCCGACGGCCCTCGCTCTGCGCGCCAGGAACTTGCCCAGCTCCCACAGCAGCAGGAGCGCGACGGCGGACAGCAGCGCCCAGCCGAACTGCCGGAGATCGATCTCGGTGGTACCGAGGACGCGGCGGAACCCGTCCATCTGGGTCACCAGCACCGCGAGCACGAACTGGGCCAGGGCCACCCAGTTCATCTGCTTGCTGTCGAACGTGTCCGTCGTCAGTACCGAGTCCGTCTCGCTGCGGCACTCGAACGCGGCCACGATCAGGCAGAGCGCGAAGGCGGTGAACGCCATCGAACTGCCGATCCTGACGCTGCCGAAGTGACTCCCGCCCAGTTTGATCAGCCCGAGCAGGACGACGGTGATGGCCAGCCCGCTCAGCCCGACCGTGACCATCACGGGCCGGGTCAGCACCGACTCGCCCCGAGGACGCGGCCTGCGCAGCATGAGTCCCGGGCTCTCCTTGTCGAAGCCGAGCGCGAAACCGAACGAGGCGTTGACCACGAAGTGGATCCACAGGACCTGCGGCGGGGTGAACGGTTCTCCGGCGGCGATGTTGAAGATCGTGGCGCCGAGGAAGGTGAGCACGAAGGTGACCAGCAGCAGGAGGACGAACCGGATGTACTTGGTGAGGTTGTCGTAGAGCTTCCTGCCCTCCTTCACCGAGTGGACGATCGTGGCGAAGTTGTCGTCGGAGAGGATCATCCGGCCGGCGTTCTTCGCCACGTCCGTGCCGCTGCCCATGGCGATACCGATGTCGGCGGCCTTGATGGCGGGTGCGTCGTTGACACCGTCGCCGGTCATCGCCACGACATCGCCCTTCTTCTTGAGCGTGTCGGCCAGCAGCACCTTGTGCTCCGGCGCGACACGCCCGACCACACCGATGTCGTCGATACGGTCGATCTGCTCGTGCTCCGGCAGCGCGGCGAAGTCGGCACCGAGGACGGCCTCACCGGGAATCCCCAACTGCCTGGCGATGGCGGCACCGGTGGTGACGTCGTCCCCGGTCACCATGCGGACCCGGATATGGGCGCTCTGGGCGCTCTCCACAGCGGCCTTGGACTCGGCGCGCGGCGGATCGACCATGCCGACCAGGCTGGTCATCTGCAGATCGGTGACCCAGGCCAGGAGATCACCGTCCGGATCGAAGCCGGCCGGGTCCAGATCCCGGACGGCCGCGGCCATCACCCGGCGCCCCTCACTGCCCATCCGCTCGGTCTGCTCCTGGGCACGCCGGTTCAGCTCGGCGTCCCACGGGACGCTCGTGCCCGCCGAGAGCGCCGTGGCGGCCCGGGCCATCACCGCCGGCGCCGCGCCCTTGACGAAACACCTCACCACCGGCCGGCCCGCGGCGTCCAGCGCCGAGTTGAAGGTGGCCATCAGCTTGTAGCTCGGGTCGAACGGCAGCGTGGCGAGCCGTGGCAGCCGCTCCCGGGTGGCCTCGATGTCCAGCCCTGCCTTGTGACCGAGCACCAGCAGCGCGCCCTCGGTGGGATCACCCACCACCTGGCCGTCCACCAGCTTCGCGTCACTAGCGACCACGTACGGGAGGATCGCGTCCTCGATGCCCGCGGACGTGCCCGCGGCGTGATGGACCCTTCCCTCGAGACCGTAGCCCGTGCCCGTGACGGTGTACCGGTCGGTGGGGCTCACCACCTCGACGGCGGTCATCTGGTTCATCGTCAGGGTGCCGGTCTTGTCGGAGTTGATCGCCGAGGTGAACGCCAGGGTCTCGACCGACGGCAGCTCCTTCACGATCGCGTTGCGCTTCGCCAGGTTGAGGCTGCCGACGGAGAGGATCGCCTGGGTCACCGTCGGCAGCGCCTCCGGGATGGCGGCGATGGCCAGGGAGACCGCACTGACGAACAGTACGTCCCAGGCCTGGTCTCGGCTGCGGCCCAGGGCGAACATCACGACCATGGTCAGGCCGGCCGCCGCCGTGATCCACAGCGTCAGGGTGTTGAGCTCCTTGGTGAGCGGCGGTTCCTCCTTGGCGGTGACAGCCAGCATCCCGGAGATCTTGCCGAGCTCCGTGTCCTCGCCCGTACCGGTGATGACGAGCACCCCGCTGCCATGCGTGACCGGGGTGTTCATGAACGCCATGTTCGTCCGGTCCCCGACCTCCAGCCGGCCGCCCGACAGCGTGGCGGTGTCCTTCGCGACGGGGACGCTCTCGCCGGTGAGCGCCGACTCGTCGATCTGCAGGGCGTTGGCCTGGATGATCCGTCCGTCCGCCGGGACCTGGTCCCCGGCGGCCAGGAGCACGATGTCCCCCACGACGAGCCGCTCGGCCGGGATCTCCGACTCGGTACCGTCGCGGCGCACCCGGGCCGTCGCCTTCATCATGGACTTCAGCGCGTTCATCGCGCTCTCGGCCTTGCCCTCCTGCCGCAGGCCGACGACCGCGTTCAGCAGCGTCAGCAGGATCAGCAGGATCGCGGTGCTCCACTCCCTGATCGCGAAAGAGACCGCCGCCGCGACCACGAGGACGATCTGCATATAGCTGCGGTACTGATCGAGGAACCGCCGCCAGGCCGCAGGCGGCTTCTCCTCGGGCAACGCGTTCGGGCCGTGCGCGGCCAGCAGTTCGGCCACCCGCGCCGCGGAGAGCCCGACCGCCGGATCCACACCGAACGCCGATGCGACGTCCTGCGGAGAACGCGCGTACCAGCCCGCCGGAGAAGGGGGCTGCTCTCCTGGGGGGTTCGGCTGCGCCGACATCGTCATCGCCTCCGATCCGGACCGGTCCGCTCCGGTCCGTCCTAGGTGTGCTTCTTCTTCGCCCGCCGCGCCGCGGCGAGCTTGCGCTTGCGCTTCGCCGACCGTCCGGCCCGGCCGGCGCCGTCGGCCTTCTTGCCGCCGGCCTTCTCGACGTCCGGATGCTCCGCCGCGTACGGGTCGGCCGGAGCCCCCTTGGGGGCCTCCTCCTCCAGCTCCCGCCTGGCGACGAGCAGATCCGTCCGGTCCTGCTCACTGACCGACGGGTACTGGGGGTCGATCTCCATCAGCGTGTGTGCGAGCACGGCCGCGGAACAGATCCGCGCGAACCACTTCCGGTCCGCCGGTACGACGTACCAGGGCGCCCACTCCGTGCTCGTGGCCGACAGCATCTCGGAGAACGCCTTCTGGTAGTCGTCCCACCGCCGGCGCTCCCGGACGTCCGCCGCCGAGAACTTCCAGTTCTTCTCGGGCAGGTCGATCCGCTTCATGAAGCGGGTGCGCTGCTCCTCCTTGGAGAGGTTCAGGAAGATCTTCACCACCTTGAAGCCGTTGTCGGTGAGATAGCGCTCCCAGTTGTTGATGTCCCGGTAGCGGCGGTCCCACAGATCGGCCCCCCGCACACGGCCGGGCAGCTTCTGCCGGTCGAGGAGTTCGGGGTGCACCCGTACGACGAGGACCTCCTCGTAGTGCGAGCGGTTGAAGATCGCGATCTCTCCGCGGGCAGGCAGCTTGTGGTCGTAGCGCCACAGGTAGTCGTGGTCGAGTTCCTCGGCGGAGGGCACCTTGAAGCTGCTGACGTGCACGCCCTGCGGATTCACCCCGCTCATGACATGGCGGATCGTCCCGTCCTTGCCCCCGGCGTCGAGCGCCTGGAGGCAGAACAGCACCCCGTAGGTGTTCTCGGCGGCCAGCCGCGCCTGGTACTCGGCCAGCAGCGCCACGCCGGACTTCAGCAGCTCGACGCCCTGCTTCTTCGTCAGGCCGCCCTTGTGGCGGGGGTCGAAGTCCTTGGCGAGGTCCACCCGCGACCCCGGCTTCACCCGCAGCGGCTTGATGAATTTCGCGATGCGTTCGGCCCTCTTGTCCGCCATCGCCGGCCAGCCCTTCTCTCCCGTCACGGCGAGCGCCGCGCGGCCCTGCCCGCCGTCACGTCGGCGGCCTGGCCGCCGAGCCGGGCTTACCGCCACGCTCCGCCGTGGAGAAGGCCACGTCAAACGCACCGCAGCCGTTCGCCTGACAGCACCGCGCGGCTCTCGGGCCCGGGCCGGTCCCGTTCAGCCGGCCTGGGCGCGTAATCCCGCGCGCGACCCATACGGACCGCTCCCCTTATGGGGCCCGCACACATGCCCTCCCCGGCCGTCCCTTGCCTAGCGTGTGCGCGCACCGGACATCGTGGCCGGGACATCGTGGACTAGGGGCAGGGACATGCGATACAGACGAAGTGGTGGGGGATGGTGGCGGCTGCTGCCCGCCCTCCTCCTGGCGGTGGTGGCCGGGCTGCCGGCCGCCGGCGGCACCGCGGCGGCCGCCGCGCCGCCTTCGTACCTCACCCTCGAGGCGAGCTACGGAGCCGGCACCGTCACCAACGGCTGGGAGAGCGTCGAGCGCTATCTCGACACCACCACCGGCTTCCGCACCGAGGGCTACCCGCCGGACGGCCGCGGCGACCAGGACGGCAAGCGCGTCACCTACTTCGGCGGCGTCTCCCGCCCGTCCTCGGGCCGTTTCCTGCTCTACTCCGCCCCCGGCTGGAACACCGGCACCCGCACCACGCCCGTCCTCCTCGTGCACGGCGCGAACGACACCGCGGACCGCGCCTGGGCCAACCCGGGCGAGTCGGGCGGCTACGGCTGCGGCGCCATGTCCTGCCCGTCCACCGGGCTGATGCAGTCCCTGTCCGCGCGCGGCCATCGCGTCTTCGCCGTCGGCTTCGCCCACAAGCAGGGCGACAACCTGATGCAGGCCCAGATCGTCGGCGACGCGATCGCCGTCATCAAGGCGAAGCTGGGCGTGAGCAAGGTCGATCTGGTCGGCTGGAGCAAGGGCCAGATGTCGACCCGCGCCTATGTCTCCTCCGTCAAGCCGAGCTGGGGCCGGGCCTACGCCGGTGACGTGCGCAAGCTGATCACACTCGGCGGCCCGAACGGCGGCTACGACTACCCGTACGCACACGGCTGGGCGCACGACTTCTCCATCTGGCCGGAGTGCGGAGGAAAGATCAACGCTCCCTCCCCGCACTCCCGTATGACCTGCTATGGCCTCTACACCGCACACCCCGAGTTCTCGATGACCCCCTCCGGCGGCTACGACAACTATCCCGGCCAGCGCCAGATGCTGGCCCGCTGGGACGGGGTGTACGGAGTCGACGGCGCCGCACAGGACTGGTACACGACGTACTACGGCGGCCAGGGCTTCTACACCGCGGGCACCGGAATCCAGGCCGCCATCGACGCCGGCTCGCTGATCGCGCCGCTGCACAGCGCCGGAGTACCCGCCTCCGTCACCACCTATCTGCTGGCCGGTGGATCCGCCGACATCTTCGGCATCTTCAACGAGAACCGCGGACCCAGCGACGGCGTCGTCTTCATCTCCAGCGCACTCGACACCACCGGCATCCCCACGGTCGGCGGCAAGGCCACCATCGCGACCGCAAACCACCTCGAGCTGGGCTGGCACAGCTCGGCCACCGCCCAGGTCGCCACCTGGCTCTCGTGAAGGACCTGACATGACCGCACTCCGTACCCGCCGCGTCTCCACCGAGCGGCTCACCCAGCAGATCACCGATGTCCGGGACGAGGGCGAACCGATCGTCTTCGTCCACGGCAACGTCTCGTCCTCCGCGTTCTGGCGCACCACCATGCTCGGCCTCCCGGACCGCTACCGCCCCATCGCCGTGGACCTGCGCGGCTTCGGCGGCACCGACCCGCTGCCGGTCGACGCGACACGCGGAGTGCGCGACTACACCGACGACCTCGCCGCGCTGCTGGACGCCCTCGAGGTGGACCGGGCCCACCTGGTGGGCTGGTCCATGGGCGGGGGAGTGGTCATGCAGTACCTGCGGGACCACCCGGCCGCGGTGCGCTCCCTGACCCTGGTCAACCCGGTCTCCCCGTACGGCTTCGGCGGTACGCAGGGACCGGACGGAACCCTCAACTCCGCCGACGGCGCCGGCTCGGGCGGCGGCGCGGCCAACCCGGAGTTCGTCGCCCTGCTCGCCAAGGGCGACCGCGGCGAGGACTCCCCGCTCTCGCCCCGCACTGTCCTCGCGACCTGCTATGTCAAGCCGCCGCTGCGCCCCGAGCACGAGGACGAGTACGTCGAGTCCATGCTCACCACACGCACCGGCGACGACCACTACCCCGGCGACAGCGTGCCCTCCCCGTCCTGGCCGGGCGTCGCGCCCGGCACACGCGGGGTGCTCAACTGCGTCGCTCCCACCCATTTCCGTCTCGACGACCTGCACCTGATCGACCCCAAGCCGCCGGTGCTGTGGGTGCGCGGCGAGGATGACGTCATCGTCTCCGACACCTCGATGTTCGACCTGGCGCATCTGGGCTCGATCGGCGCGGTGCCGGGCTGGGACGGGACCCCTGCCCAGCCGATGGTGGCGCAGACACGTCATGTCCTGGACCGCTACGCTGCGGCCGGCGGCTCGGTACGCGAGGTCGCGGTGTCCGGCGCGGGACACTCCGTCCACCTTGAACGTCCCGAGGAGTTCGGCGCGGCACTGATGGAGGTCCTGAACGCATGACGGTGTGCAGTACTCGCCAGGGCGACGTCCGGGGACGTCTCTCCCCGGACGGGGTGGCGTCCTTCCTCGGCATCCCGTACGCCGCGCCGCCCTTCGGCGCCCGGCGCTTCCGGGCGCCGGCCCCGCCCGAGCCGTGGACGGGCGCACGCGACGCAACGGCCTACGGCCCGACCGCGCCCCACCCCCCCTACGCGCCGCCCTTCGACGTCCTCATCCCGGAGGAGGTCATCCCTGGCGAGGACTGCCTGAACCTCAACATCTGGACCCCGGCCCCCGGGCCGGGGTCCGGCCTGCCGGTCATGGTGTGGCTGCACGGCGGGGCGTTCTCCAACGGCTCGGGCTCGGCCTCGGCGTACGACGGCAGCGCCTTCGCCCGTGACGGGGTCGTCTGCGTGACGCTCAACTACCGCCTGGGGACGGATGGTTTCGCCCACCTTCCCGGAGTCCCCGACAACCGAGGCCTGCTCGACCAGATCGCCGCCCTCCGCTGGATCCAGGACAACATCGCCGACTTCGGCGGCGATCCGGAGCAGGTGACGGTCTTCGGCGAGTCGGCGGGCGCGATGAGCATCGGAGTGCTGCTGGCCACCGAAGGGGCGCGCGGCCTCTTCCGCCGGGCGATCCTGCAGAGCGGCGCCTGCCACCACTTCCTGCGCCCGCCCTCGGCCGCCCGGATCACGGCCCGCCTGGCGGAGAAGCTCGGCATCGACCCGACCCCGGAGGCCTTCGCCGAGGTCCCCCTGCCGGAACTCCTCACGGCCCAGGCGGAGTTGCGCGCCGAGGTCAACGCCCGCCCGGACCCGGCACTGTGGGGCGAGGCGGTGCTGAACATCATGCCGTTCGAACCGGTCCAGCCCGCCCTGTCCCTCCCCGGCCCGGACTGCGGCGTCGACCTCCTCATCGGCAGCAACCGCGAGGAGTACCGCTTCTTCCTGGTCCCGACGGAGCGGCTGGAAGTCTTCCCCGAAGCCCGCCTCCACGCGATGGCCACGGCCTACGGCCTGGACCCGGCCAAGGCGCTCCCGGTCTACCGAGGCACCCGCCCCGGAGCCACTCCGGGCGAGCTCCTGGACGCGGTCGCGACGGACTGGTTCTACCGCATCCCGGCCATCCGCCTCGCCGAGTCGGTCCCGGGCTCGTACATGTACGAATTCGCCTGGCGCTCCCCGCAGTTCGCCAGCCGCCTCGGCGCCTGCCATGCCCTGGATCTGCCCTTCGTCTTCGACCGCCTCGACGACCCGTCGTACGCCCCGATGCTCGGCGCCCACCCGCCCCAGACGGTGGCGGACGCGATGCACGGAGCGTGGGTGGCCTTCGCGAAGACGGGCGACCCGGGCTGGCCGGCGTACGACAGGTCCAGCCGCACAACGATGACCTTCGACGTCGACCCGGCCCCGGAGCACGACCCTCGCGCGGACGAACGGCTCCTCTGGGAGGGCGTGCGGTAGGCGCCTTCGCCCGAGCCCGGCACCGTCAACACATTCATTAACCGGACTCGTCAGAGTGAAGATATGCCGATGGCATGTGCGTCGTTCGATGCCTGGATAGCGTCCCGGCCATGGTCACCTCCCCTCACGAGGCATCGCACCGGATCTTTCAGGACCGCCCGGAGCTGCTGGCCCCGGTCTTCCGCATCCTGGGCGTTCCGCTCCCCGTACCTGCGGCGGTGGAGGTGCTGACACCGGACGCCACGGAGATCCGGCCACTGGAACGCCGGGTCGACAGTGTGCTGCGCGTCCGGTCGGCGACAGGCGGGGCGGGCGGCTTCCTGCTGGCCATCGAGGCCCAGGGGCGACGGGACTTGGCGAAGCCGACCAGCTGGGCGTACTACCTCGCCCATCTCGGCGCGAAGTACGACTGCCCGGTGCTGCTCCTCGTCACCTGCCAGGACCAGGCCACCGCCCGGTGGGCGGCCGGCCCGTTCAACCTCGGGCCGGACGGCTGGCGGACCGCGCTTGCCGTGCACCCACTTGTCCTGGGCCCCGAGAACGTCCCGGTGATCAAGGATGCTGAGCGTGCGTCGCGAGATGTGGCCCTGGCTGCTTTCTCGGCGATCACGCACGGGAAGGATCCCGATGTTGCCGTCATACTGGAAGCGCTCGCGTCCGCGCTCGGATCCGCGGACAGCGAGTCCGCCGAGTACTTCACTGAACTGCTGGAGATCGGCCTGGGAGACGGCCCGGCCCGGACCATCTGGAGGAGCTTGATGAGCGTGGGTACCTTTTTCCCCGGTCGCGGCACCATCGTCGAGGAGTCGTACCTCAAGGGAGTGGCGGAGGGCCGGGCCGAAGAACGCTCGCTGATGGTCCTGCGCGTTCTGGAGAAACGGCAGATTTCCACGTCGGCGAGTGCACGCGAGCGGATCACCGGATGCACCGACCCCGAGGTCCTTGACAGGTGGCTGGACCGCGCCTTCAGCGTGACCGAAGCCGAGGACGTGTTCGACGAGGAGTGAACTCATTCGCTGGTCTGACCAGTTGACCACTCGCGGTTTGCCCTTCGCGGTCGCACCGGCATGATGTTCGAGTCGAGATTGCCGACGGAGCGGGCGGGGTCATGCGTGTACGAACCGTATGGAGACTTGCGGGCAGCCTCGCCCTTCTGGCGTTTCTCCTCGCACTGTTCCACTTCTTCATTTCGAGCCTGCCTCTGTGGTGGGCGGTCATGATGTGGGCCGCCCCGCACATGCTTCAGTTGATCAGATCCCGGGCGCTTCAGCGTTCGGACCGAGCCTGAGTGATCGGCTCAGCCGCACGCACAGTCGGCGGAGTCTTAATGACCGAGTCAAGGAGGCTCTGCGGGCTTCGGGGCGTTCAGAGATCTCTGCTGGCGGCCTCGAGGCCGTCCATGACTCGGTTGTGGAACTCGCGCTCGGCCTGGCGGCAGGGGGCGGCGAAGAACACGCGTTGAGCCTCGGGAAGACCGCAGCCCAAGAGGCGCATGGTGACGAGCACGGCATCGACTCCGTGGCAGCCGTGGTCCTTCAACCACTGCTGCAGCGCGTCGGTTTCACGGGCTGCTTCCCAGACGGGTCGAGCTGATTCGAGCATGGCTGCGATGCGGGCTGATCGCTCTGGTCCGACGCTCACTGGCTTTACCTCCCTGCTCGGCCGCAGGTTACCGGTGGAGTCAGCGGGATGTTGCGGCCGCCTGGACGGCACGAGCCGATACGCGCCCGCGCTCCGGTTCACCCGTGCGGGGTGCCCGCGCCGCACTAGGCTGGGCGCGTGAACGCGCGTACCGCCCTTGAGAAATGGCTCGGCACCCTGGACCAGGAGAGGCTCACCGCTCTGCTGGAGGAGCGGGACCTGCCGCTCGCTGCCGAGTATCAGCGGATCACCACGTTCCGCGAGCTCGCCGAGCACCTCCTCACCGACGCGTCCGTGGCCCGGGGCCTGATGGCCGGTACCGCCGGCGAGCTGGAACTGCTCGCCTCCATCGCCGCCCTGGCCCTGGAACGGCACGGCCCTGTCGCGGGCGGCGAGGCCGAGGACGGACCGCGCTATCCGTGGCAGCACCAACGGCCCATGGCCGCGGTGGAGCCGGCCCAGCGGCTGGTTGCCGAGAAGGACGTGCTGGGCTGGTTCGCACCGGGCGAGAAGCGACGGCAGGCCGAGGCGGCGCTGGCGCGGCTGCGCGAGCGGGCGCTGCTGCTGCCCGCGGCCAAGGGGAAGTTGGCCCTGCCGCCCCTGCTCCACGTGCGAGCCGCCGGGTTCGACGGCTACGGGCGCACCGCCGGCCGGCTTCTGACAGCCGGGTACAACGCCCCCGAGGTCAAGCGGATCGCCGAAACGCTCTTCGGGGAGGGCGCGGCCCGCACCCGTGACCAGGCGCAGGAACTGATCACCGGCCTGCTCGCCGACCCCGCACGGGTACGGGCCCTGGTGGCCGGGGCACCGCCCCGAGCGCAGGAACTGCTGGACCACCTGGTGCCCGGGCCGCCGCTGCTGCGCACCCACTGCTTCGTCAGCCGGTACGGGGAGCAGTACGGCGGCACCGACTCCAAGTACCTCTTCCGCGGCGGCGGCAGCGGCGACGAGGGCACCGACTGGCTGGCGGCGCGCGGCTTGCTCATCCCGGCCGGCCTGGACCTGGCGGAGCTGCCGTACGAGGTGGCCCGCGCCCTCCGGCCGGAGGGCGCGGTGCCCTGCCCCCGCCTGGAACCGGAACCGCTCACCGCCACCGCGCCGCTGCCGGCCGGCTGGAACGGCCAGGGCAGCACGGCCGCCGCGGCGGCCTCCTGGCGGGCGGAGCTGGTGCTGCGAGCGCTCGCCGCGCAGCCGGTGGCGATCCGCAAAGCGGGCGGAATCGCCGTACGCGACACCCGGCGGCTGGCCAAGGAGGCCGGGGCGAGCGAGGACGACACCCGGCTGTGGCTGGACCTCGCGGTCAACGCCGGTCTCGCCGCACCCCAGGACGAGGCGCCGGCCCCTGCCGCGCGTGGGAGGCGCCGCCAGAACGCCCCCAAGCCCGCCGCCCGGCTGCTGCCGAGCAGCCGCTACGACGCCTGGGCCGCCGCCCCAGCCGCGGGCAAACTGCTGCCGCTGCTGGCCGCCTGGGCGGTGGTGCCCGAGGTACTCAGCCACTGGCCCGACCCCGACGAGACCCCGGTCGCGCTCATCTCCCCGCAAGACGAGGACGCCGTCGCCCTGCGTACCGGCGTACTCCGCGCCCTCGCCACCCTCCCCGAGGGGCGCGGCCTGACCACCGATCCACGCGGCTACGCGGAACTCCTGGACCGGGCCGCCTGGTGCCGGCCGACCCTGCGCGGCCTCCTGGCCGGCGACGGGACCGGAGCACTGATCGGCGGGGACGACCTGACCGGCCGTCTCATGGCCACCCTGGACGAGGCCGCGATGCTCGGACTGGTGGCCCATGGCGCGCTCACCGCCACGGGGCGGGCCCTGTGCGGGTTGCTGGAGGCGGGAGCCGCCCATCACTACCCGGCCGTGCCCGGCGCGGGAGCCGACCCGGCCGCCCGCGGCGCCGAGGGCCTGGGCGAGGACCTGTCCGCACGCCCCGCGCTGGCCGCGGCCGTGACCGCCCTGCGCGAGGCCCTGTACTCCACCCTGCCCACCCCGAGCACCACGGCCCGCTTCCAGAGCGACCTGACCGCCACCGTCACCGGAGCCCCTGCGCCCGGCCTGGCCGAACTGCTCTCCGCCGTCGGCGACATCGAGTCCGAGGGCCATGCGGTGGTCTGGCGGATCAGCGCCGCCTCGGTACGGCGTGCCCTGGACGCCGGCTGGAGCGCCGACGAACTCGTCGGCCGCCTGACCGAGGTGAGCGAACGTGACACCCCACTGCCCCAGCCTCTCAGCTACACCATCAAGGACACCGCCCGCACCCACGGACAGCTCCGGGTCGTTCGCTCCGCCTGCTGCATCCGCTCCGACGACACGGGCCTGATCGCCGAGGTGGCCCACGCTCGCGGCCTGGCCAAACTCCGCCTGCGCCGGATCGCACCCACCGTCCTGATCTCCACAGCCCCGCCCGAGGAGACCCTCACCGCCCTGCGCGCGGCCGGCTACGCCCCCACCCAGGAGGCGGAAACCGGGACCACCATCGTTGACCGGACCCCCACCGAGCGCGCCGACAGCCTCCCGCCCACCCTGGACCAGGCCCACTCCCTGTACGGCGAACCCGTCCGGGGCGTCCCCGCCAGCGCCCACGCGCTGGCCGCCGCGCTGGTCACCACCACGGGTTGAACAGAACACCACGGCGACCCTTGAGTGGGCCCGCGGGGTGGCGGGTTGGCGGAGACGATCCGGCCGCGCCGGTCCGTTCAGCCCAGGTGCGTGATGAACGCGTTCCAGGCACGCGGGCCGAAGACGATCACGGGGCCGGTGGGGCGCTTGCTGTCCCGCACGGGGATGAGGCCGGGGACGTTGTCGGCGACCTCGACGCAATCACCCTGGCCCCCGCTGTAGCTGCTCGTGCGCCATAGTGCCGTGGTGCAGTGGGTGGTCGAGTTGTGGACGTCGTCGCTCATGTTCTGTGCTCCTTGGCAACTTGCTCGATCAGCGCGAGTGACTCCGTAGGCGCCAATGCTGCCATGCGCGCGTCGTCGAAGAGGGCCTGGTAGCAGGCGACTTCCTGCTCTCGCTCTATCCAGATGTTGCCAGTCGGGGCCTCGGTCAGAACGAGGTCGAGTGATGCGAGCTGGGGGAAACTCAGCAGCACGTAAGGGCCGAGCATGCCGGAATGAGCGCCGCGCTTGAAAGGAACCACCTGAAGCGTGATGTTCGGTCGCTCAGCAACCGCCAGCAGATGTTCCAGTTGTGCACGCATGACTTCCGGCCCGCCGACCTGCTGATGCAAGACCCCCTCCGAGAGGACCGCCCAGAACTTGATCGGCTCCTCACCGCCAAGCCGCTCTTGCCGGGCGAGCCGAACCTGAACGAACCGCTCGATCTCCTCGGCTGTCTGCCAGGTACGCGACGCAACGGTTACGGCGCGTCCATATTCAGGAGTCTGGAGAAGCCCCGGCACGAGCTGCATCTGGTAGGTGCGGATGCTGTCGCAGATCGCCTCCATCTCGATCTGGTCGCGGTAGGCGTCGCTGAGGACTGACGCGTACTCATGCCACCACCCTTCGCGCCGCCGGCGGTTGGCCCGCTGGGCGAGAGCCGTGAGCCGCTCCTTGGTCTCAGGGTCGATCACGCCGTATGCCTGCATGAGCACGGCGAGGTCGGGGCTACGCACCGGAACGTGGCCGTTCTCCATGCGGCTGATCTTTCCCTTGGTGCAGTCCAGAAGGTCGGCCGCGGCCGCGGTCGTGAGGCCGGCAGCTTCCCGTGATCGCCTGAGTTCGTCGCCGAGTTGGCGACCCAGCACGGTGGATGGCTTCACGTTTGGCATGCCCAACTCTCTACCAGTGGGCGGGCCTTGGCGTGCGGGTATTACCCGATTGGGTGAATCGAGAGTCAGATATGCATTCAACGTTGCTCCATTAGCCGTTTCCCGGGCAATCTCCTGGTGTCAGCAGTCTCAAGCGGCCCCCGCTGGGGTTGCCCACGATTCCGATCACATGGGAGCTGTCATGGCTGCACTGATCGACGTCTCGTTCCGCCTCTCCCGCCGCCCTCGCAGCGTCCCCCGGGCCCGCGCGGCCCTGCACGCCGTACTCGCGGACTGGAGTGCGGGGGACGACCTGCTCCACACCGCCGAGCTCGTCCTCTCCGAGCTGGTCACCAACGCCCTGCGTGTACGCGCACCCAACGACCGCCAAATCGGCGTACGCATCGCCTACTCGGCGACCGGCGGCATGCTCCGCCTGGAAGTGAGCGACGCCGGGTCCGGTCGGCCCGAGCTGCGGCGACCCGAGGCGGACGAGACCGAAGGGCGCGGCCTCTGGATCGTTGAGGCGCTGAGCCTCCGGTGGGGCGTCAGCCCGCGCGCGGGCGGGATCGGCAAGACCGTGTGGTCCGAGCTGAAGGCGCCCGCCCTCACTCCCGCCCGCGCGACCAGGGAGATCGCGGCTGTCGCCGTGCAGGCAGGGCAGTCCGTACGGGCACGGGGAGACTGGCGCACGGTCCGACACGTACGCACGGAACGGCAGGCGTCCGGCGGCCTGACAGTCGTATTGGGGCTCGACGAAGGCCCGCCGCTGCGCGTGCCGGCCGGGGAACCGCTGGCGGTCCGGGACCCGGCCGTACAGTGAGCAGTGCCACGATCGGTCCCCGCAGGCCAGGAGGAGCCCCCGTGACCGGCTCCGCCCATCACCCCATCCCCGTCCGGCGCGGGCACCTGCGTGACGCCGCCGAGAAGATCGAGCAGGCCACCGGCATGCGCGTGGAAATCATCGGAGGAACGCTCGTGATGTCTCCGAGCCCCAGCGGCAAGCGTGCCGGGATCGTGATCGACCTGCGCGACGCCATCCGCCCCGGCCTCGCCGCCGAGCACGAGGCGTACGAGAACGTATCGGTCCCGATGCCCGGTGATCCGGACGACTACGCGACCCCGGACCTCACCATCGGGCCGCGCGCGTTCAAGGAGGAGGACGGCTGGCTGCTGGACGCCGACGCGGTTGTGCTGGCCGTCGAGGTGATCTCGCCCAACGAGCGCTTGAAGGGGATCAACGAGAAGACCGCCTGGTACGCCGCCGCGCGCGTCCCCCGGCTCCTCCAGATCGATCCGCGCACCGGCACCTGGTCACTGTTCACCCGCCCCGGAGAGGGTGAGTACAGGGGCGTGATCCACGGCAAGTACGGCGAATCCGTACCGCTCCCCGGAGAACTCGGCGGGGACCTGCCCACCTCCGGTCTCCCCGTCTACGGCAGCCGCCCGGTCCCGTGACGACTGGCACCCCGGTGCTGTTGGAGCCGGGCATGGCTCCACTGGCCCCTACGGTACCGGCGGACAATGCCCGGCTTTCGACGCCCAGAAACCGGCTTGCGGCTGGTGGGTGACCGGCAGTGGAAGGGTCGGTGAAACCGGGTCATCTCCCATTGCCGGGTGTGGTGCGAGCACTACAGGGTTGGGGCCGATCACCGTTCCCCCCCACCACGGAAGTGCTCGACTGTGCGTCTGCTGACGTTTCTCGCCACCCTTATTGCCGTTCTCTTCGTCGCCCCTCCGGCGCAGGCACACGTCCGTGAGACCTCGGTTACGGTCGACCTGCGCGGCCAGCGCGACGGCGTCGCGGCTGTCGTAGACATGGAGTACGACGTCCTCGCCCGGCTGCTGAGCCTCGACGGTGTCCTGAGCCCGGACGCGGTCGGCGTGGACGGCGCGGCCGCCGAGGTGCCGACCGGGGTGCGGCGCAGTTCGCTGGACGCGCACGCGAGCGACGTGGCGGCGTACGTCGGCGAGCGGCTGCGGCTGAGCCGAGGCTCGATCGGGTGCACTGCTGCGGACGGTGCCCGCGTCGAACTCGCCGACTCCGGCGCGGCGCAGGTCGCGCTCGCCTACGACTGCCCGGTGTCCGGGGCGCTCACCGTCCGCAGTGACATCTTCCGCCCCTCCGACGGCGTCATCGACGGCACCACCACGAAGGTGGTCTACGACATCGACGGCAGCCGCGGTTCGACGCTGCTCGACACCGCCCGCACCAGCGTCACGGTGGGGCACACCGATCTGCTCAGTGAGATCCCGCGGTTCGTCAAGCTCGGGGCAGAGCACCTGTACTTCGGGCTCGACCATGTGCTGTTCCTGCTGGCGCTGCTGCTGGGCGCGAAGCGGCTGCGCGACGTCGTCGGGGTCGTCACGGCCTTCACGGTCGCGCACTCGTTGACCCTGGTGCCGGCCGCGATCGGCTGGGTCAGCGTGCCCGCGTGGTTCGTCGAGCCGCTCATCGCGCTGTCGATCGCGTTCGTCGCGCTCGACAACCTGCTCTCGACGAGGACGAAGCACCGGCTGCCCGTGGTCTTCGGCTTCGGGCTGCTGCACGGGCTGGGCTTCGCGGGCTCGCTCAGTGTCGACGGGCCGCTGTCGGTTTCGATGCTGGCCGACCTGGTCGCCTTCAACGTCGGCATCGAACTCGCCCAGTTGACGATTATCGCGCTCGCCTTCCCGGTGCTGCTGTTCCTGCGCAGGGCCGCGACCACGCCGGTCGCCGCTCGCGCCCTCAAGCTCGGCACCGTCGCGGCGACCGTCTTCGTCGCAGGTGCCGGTCTGGTCTGGTTCGTCGAACGTTCCCCGCTCCTGACCTGACACCCACCCACCCGCACTCTCAAGGATCCCGATGTCCATGTTCACCTGGACACGCGCGCACATGCGCGCTGTCCTGTACACCACCATGCTGGGGCTCGCCTTCAGCGTGGTGGCGGGCCCGCTGACGCTGTACGCGGCGACCGCCATCGACCCGCCGGAGGCCACCGTCAGCGGCGTCGCGTACGTCGACGCCGACGGCGACGGCCGGCGCAGCTCCGACGAGGCCGGCCTGGCCGGTGTGCGCGTCTCCGACGGCACGGTCACCACCACGACCGCCGCCGACGGCTCCTACTCGCTGAAGATCTCCACCGACCGTCGTAAGACGGACATCGTGTGGGCCGGTCAGCCGCGGGGCTACCGGTTCGGCCTGGACGAGTACAAGGAGCCGAGGTTCTGGGCGAACCTCGGCCAGCTCGCCGACGACGCCACGCCGACCGCGGACTTCGCGCTCGTCCGTGACGAACTCTCCGACGGCGACACCTTCTCCTGGGCCAACATCGCCGACCCGCACGTCAACGCACAGCTGCCCGATCAGATACGCGAGATCAACTCCACAAGCACCGACCTGCGGTTCATCGCGGTCAGCGGCGACCTCACCAACGACGCCAGCCAGGGGCAGTTCGACGCGTACCGTCGCGGCACCCAGCAGTCGGACGTCGCTGTCTGGCCGGCCGTCGGCAACCACGAGTACGCGGGCGGGTCGGCGTACGCGGACAGGATCGACAACTATCGCAAGAACGTCGGTCCGGAGTGGTACTCGTTCAACTACGGCAACCGGCACTTCGTGGTGCTGGAGAACAATGGCGCGGCGCCGTTCGAGGAGGAGCTGAACTGGCTCAAGGGCGACCTCGCCGCGAGCGTTCCGCTGGACGACGACCCGGCCAACGACATCGAGGTCGTCGTCCTCGCCCACCAGCCGATGAACGTTCCGTTCGGCTCGCCGTCGACGTACGACGCCTTCGGCAAGGTGCTCGAGCAGTACAAGGCGCAGCTGATCCTGGTCGGCCACGAGCACTCCAACCACGTCGAGAACAAGTCGGCGTTCGCCCCGACCGCCAAGCACATCCAGACCGTGTCGAGCTCCTACACGATCGACAACGCGCCCCGCGGCTTCCGCTACATCCATATGGCGGGTCCGGGCTTCGAGAACCCGTTCCGGATGTACGGCGAGAACGAGCACCTCACCATCGTCAGCCCCGCGCCGGGCTCGAAGGTGCCGGCCGAGAAGTTCCCGGGCATCCAGATCAACGCCTACGACACCGGCGACGAGGTCGTCTCGGCGCGCTACCGGATCGCCGGCGACAAGAACTGGAGGCCGCTGCACCGCAGCGGCGAGTTCACCTGGCAGAGCAACCTGCCCGACAGCCTGCAGACGGTCGGTGAGCACAGCGTCGAGGTGAAGGTGACCGACGCGGCGGGCAAGACCTGGACCAAGTCGGCGGACTTCACCCTCACCGACGAGCCGGCGCTCAAGCCGGTCGCCGGCGGTGACTGGGACCAGCACCACGGCAACGAGGGCCACTCCGGTGTCGCGCCGGCGCAGGAGGCCGGCCGCCGCCTGGCCTGGAGCTTCCGCACCGACGGCACCTTCCTCACCGGGTCGCCGGTCATCCACGACGGCGTCGTCTACGCGGGCACCCGCGACGAGAACGGCGACGGCAACAGCCGGATCCACGCCGTCCAGCTCAAGAACGGCAAGGAGCTGTGGAACTTCGAGGTGCCGCAGTCGATCCACGGCAGCCTCGCCTACGGTGACGGCCTGATCTTCGCGCCGACCCTCGGCTCGGAGCTGTACGCCGTGGACGCGAAGACCGGCGAGCTGCGCTGGAAGGCCGAGCCCGAGGAGGCGCCGGCCCCGAACAACCAGCGCACCTACGGCTACTACTCGCCGGCCGTCTCCGGCCACACCGTGCTCTGGCCCTACCAGACCCGTTTCGGCATCGGCAGCCAGGGCGTCCTCAAGGCGCTCGACACCCGCACCGGCGAGCAGATCTGGGCCTCCCCGATGTCCGGCGCGACCATGAGCGACGGCACGCCCGCCGTCATGGACGGCACCGTGTACGTCGGCAACCAGACCGCCGACCGCGTGCTCGCCTACGACCTGGCCACCGGCGCCCGCAAGTGGACCGGAACCGAATCGCTCGGCGGCTGGCAGGACGGCGTGCCGACCGCAGCCGAGGGCAAGGTCTTCATCGGCTCCAACAACGGCATCGCCGCCCGCGACGGCAAGACCGGCGAGACGCTGTGGACCTACCGGAGCTCGCGTTCCTCGCTCGTCTCGAGCGGCTCGACCCCGAGCGCCGCGGCCGTCAAGGACGGCGTCGTCTACATGGGCTTCCCGAGCGGCGCCGTCGTCGCCCTCGACGCCCAGACCGGCAACGTCCTCTGGGAGCGGGTGCTGCCCGGCGACATCTACCACGGTGGCGTCATGTCCAGCCCGGTCGTGGCCGGTGACACGCTCTTCGTCGGCGCCAACAACGGCAGGTTCTACGCCCTGGCCACCGACACCGGCCAGATCCTGTGGAACCACGAGACCGGCACCTGGGTCGGCGCCGGCCCGGCCGTCAGCGGCAACACCGTGGTGACGGGCGCCTGGGACGGCAACCTCTACGCCTACGTGCCGGGCGGCGAGTCCGCGCAGCGCTGGGCGACCGTGACCGGTACGGTCAGCGACCCGGAGACGGGCGCTCCGATCGCCGGCGCGAAGGTCACCGCCGTCGCCGCCGGTCAGGACACCGCGGTGACCAGCACCGACGCCCAGGGCAAGTACCGCATCGGCGTGCCGGCTTCGACCTGGACCGTCTCGGCGGCCAAGCGCGGCCTGATCGCCGACGACCGCTCGGAGGCCGGCGTCACGGTCGGCACCACCGGCAACGAGACGGCCGACCTGAAGCTGATCAAGGTGACCGGCCCGGTCGCCGGCAAGTCGACGTACGCGCCGGACTACGGCAACGGCAGCACGCGCAAGGACGTCGTCACGGGCAGGGAGTACTACTACCTGGCCAACGACAAGGTCCGGGCGTCCGTGACGCCGTACACCGGCGGCAACAACGGTGTCGGCGGTCTGGGTCAGGGCGAGCTGTCGGACGTCATGCTCAACGACGCCAACGGCGCCGAGACCCTTGACTGGGGCGAGATGCTGCTGCGTCCGAGCCTCACGCCGCCCGACTCGTGGGACCGGCCGAACGACCAGCTCGACCTGCCCGACCTCACGGTCGACGGCGCGGCCGTGGTCGGCAACGGTCAGTACCGGGGGAACAAGGCCATCAAGGCGCAGGTCCGCTACGAGACCCTGCCCGACGCTCCGATCGTGAAGATGACGGTCAAGCTGACCAACACCGGCACCACGGGCTACCAGGGCTACTTCAACTACATGATCGACCCCGACGGCTCGGTCGACAACGGCCGGATCCCCGGGTTCAGCGGCACCAACCCGGGTCTGAAGACCTCGGGCTGGACCGGGAACTACGTCTACGTCGGTGCTGACACGGCCACCACGAACGGCCAGGCCGCTCACGGTCTCGCCTGGGCACAGGACACGCCGGCCGCGGTCGGTGCGTACGGCTACATCGAGGGCCTCTACTACGACGCCACGATGGAGCCCGGTGCCACCAAGCAGTTCAGCTTCTACCACCTGACCGACTACGCGACCGCCGGTGGCGACCCCACCCGCAACATCGCGAAGTGGGCCGACGAGATCGACCTGCACGACGAGGCCGTCCCGGACGCCGCTCGCGCCACAGGCACGATCACCGCGGACGGCTCCGCCGTCTCCGGTGCCCGGGTCGCCCTCGAGCAGGACGGCAAGGTGGTCGCGACCACGAGCACCGACGCCCAGGGCAAGTACCGCGTCAAGGCCCCGGCCGGTCAGTACGACGTCCGGGTGTCCAAGCTGGGCTACCAGACGGCCGCCGACAAGGTCACCGTGCCGGCGGCGGGCAGCGGCGTCGCCGACGTCGCGCTGAGCCCGGTCAAGGTCGAGGCGAGCTACGGCAAGCAGATCGGCTCGGGTCTGGTCGAGGCAGGCCCCGGCGACGTCATGCTCGAGAACGACAAGCTCTCGATGGCGATCGCCGACGCTTTTAATGACTCGCAGCTCTCCGGTAGCACCCGCGGCAAGCCGGTCGACATCGCCGTCCGCGGCATGGCCGACCAGTTCGACTGGATCAACCTGCCCTACGTCTCGGCGACCCAGCCGACCGGCGATACCGCGTGGGACGTCCGGACGGTGCAGGCGACCGACGTCAAGATCGTCCAGGCGACCGGCGACAAGGCCGTCGTCCGGGTATCCGGGCCGGTCAATGGCTTCACGGGTCTGACGGCGACGACGACGTACACGCTGAAGCCGGGCGACGACTTCGCCACGGTCTCGACGGAGCTGAGCAACTCCGGCTCGGCTCCACTCAGCGTGTGGACCGGTGACGTGATGGACCACGACGCGGCCGGCTCGGCCAGTGTCATCCCGGGCGCCGGCATCGTGACACCGGGTGCGACGAAGGCGTACACCCCGACCAAGCCGTACATCGGCATGACCGGGACCGACCCGCAGGTGTTCGGTCTCGTCTACGGCACGCCGGCCGGCGCCTTCGACGTCTACGCCGCGGGCAACTGGGTGATGAGCCGGTTCAAGGTCGACGTGCCGGCGGAGGGCTCCTACACCCTCACCCGCAAGCTCGTCGTCACCCCGGGCACCGACGCGCTGGGCATCCTCGACGAGGTCCCCGCGCCGTAACGCACACCCACCCCACCACACGGGGCCGGCCCGGACTCCATCCGGGCCGGCCCCGCTGTCATTACATGCGGCGCGGCCACACGTTCGCGGGATGGCCCGGCAAACACCGTCCCGCACCCAGGAACGGTTGTTCCTGGTGCCTGTGCGTGTTCTCAGTTCGCGTTGAACGACCAGAAGACCCCGACCTCGTCCGCGCTCACGGCGATCAGTCCGAGGTCCATCAGGTGGTCGGTGAACGCGCGGCCGCCGGCGAGTTCGCCGGCGAGGAAGTCCGGCGAGGCGGAGGTCCGGGCCAGGTCGGAGGAGGTACGGAAGTCGGCGTCGGCACCGAACCGGCTGAGCACCGACCGGGCGTCGGCCAGCACATCGTCCCGGTCGGCGCGCGTCCGGACGGGGCGGGCCTCGAAGAACCATTCCTGGGTCAGAGAGGCGAGTAGCTCAGCGGCGGCAGAGGCCGTGACGGGATACGTCCACGCGTGCACCTGCTCGGCCGTGAGCGGCAGGAACGGATAGGAAGGACGGATGTTCTCCCGCCCCTCCTTGTCGATGTGCCACTCCAGTGTCTGCCGGCCCCGAGGGTCGGTGACCGACCGGTCCAGGATGTCCAGGACGTCCCGTCCCCAGTCGTCGTGCCGTCGGGGCCCGGTCATCGCGAAGGTGTACACGTCGTCCAGGAGCCGCTCCAGCGCGGCGTCCCAGGCAGTGTTGTCGATGGAGTTCATTCGGCTTCCGGTCGGTCACGGGGCGGGCATGGACGTGTAGATGAATGTGTGGACGCCAGGCGCTGCGGGTCGAGACGCGGCTCGCGTCCCGGACGCTGTGCGTGGACCACCTCCCAGCTGCCGGACCCACGTCCCGCCCAGCGGTGGCGGCGGACGTGCCTCGAACTCGCGGACGCGGCGTCGGCGCGGGACCTTGTGGCCGACGTCCTGCGGGCGCTGGCCGGGGGCGATCCGCTGTGCAGCAGGAGAAGCGGTGCGCACGCCGGCTGGCTCCACGGCCCGTCGGCGGGTCGAGCGGGCGGCTTCCTGTGCGTCAGATTTCGTGCAGGCGACTGCGAGGCGCTTGGTTCGTCGGCGTGGACAGCGCGTCAGCGGCTGCTTCGACGTCGACGGCGGCCTGGATTCTGCGGAACTGTTCGAGGGTCTCGAGTTCCTGGTTCGTGAAGCCGCCTTCGCTCAGACGAATGGCCTCCGCCAACAATTGGATGGTCTGTCCGATGCGAACGGCATCCTCCGCGGCTCCGCGGTGGAGCGATCGATAGGACTTGGCAGTGGGACCCCGCCAGCGGGTCTCGATGCCGTCGACGATCTCATCCATGCGCTTGACTTGTTCGCCGAGATACTCCTGCATGTCATCCAGATCGTCCGCCAGTTTCTTCAACTGCGACGATGTGTAAGCGAGTTTGGACTCATCGCTCATGCCGGTCCCCCGCATTGGAACTTGTGCTACAAGCCGCAAACCACCCTAGCAACGCGGACACACCTCCGCAGACATGCGTTATCACACACCACGGGGGATGCCCCTCAAGCGGAACAAAGGCCCCTTGCCGCCCGTGCGGCGGCCGTCCCGCCGCCCTCCTCTATCCGCCTTACCCCCCCTGTCCCCCAAGGGCGGGCAACCGATGGGACGCCCATATGATCGGCATGCTCGACCCGGTGCCCGCACCAGATGCCGCCCAGCCGATAAGCAGCATCGTGGACGTCTGAACCGAGGGGGATCAGCACCATGCAGGACGAAGACCGGATCACCGTCGATTTCGCCACCCTGCAGCGCCTTTCGGGCGATCTCGAGGAGATACTCCGCGTCCTCAACGAGAAGCTGGACACGTTGTACGAGCGGGCCGCCAAAGCCGTGCTGAGCTGGGACGGTGAGGCACGCGAGGCCTTCATCGACGAGCTGGACAAGTGGAGCCACTCCGCCGACGACCTCAAGGCCGCCCAGGCCTGGCTCCACGAGGTCGTGGTCAAGGGGCACCTCAACTACGTCGCGGCCAACAGGTCCGTGCTCCAGGGCTGGGGAGGCGGTGCCTGATGGCCGGCCCGTCTACCCCCGCGCAGTCACCCGGCGGGGGCGGCGCCATCGACGTCAAGCCCAGCGACCTCTGGGTGGTCTCCGGACGGGTCGCCACGCAGCAGGACTTCCTGATGCGCGCCGCCCGCAATCTTCTGGAGGAGCTGGGCAAGTATCCCGACGCCGGCGGCGCCGGCACCGAGGCCCAGAAATTCGCCCAGGCGTACAAGAAGATCGGAGAGCGCTGGCTGGAGGTCTGGGGCCAGTCCGTGCTCAGCGTCGGCGGCGTCGCCGTCGGCTTCACCGAGACCGCCAACGCCTATACCAAGGCGGACGCGGCGGCCCACCCCAAGCCGGGCAAGACGGCCGAGCAGCGCCCGCTGCCCACGGTCGTCGACAGGGCCCCGAACTTCGACTCGATACCCGACATCAAGTGGGGCGACGACGACGGCGGCGACGACATCCTGCGCGGCCTGATGGAAGGCATCCCCGAAATCGTCCGGGACGTCCTCCAGCCACTGTGCAAAAACGTGTTCCGAGTCGGAAGGGTGGCGGACGTCCACCCCTTCCCGCAGCAGCACTACCTCAACTCCCTGTGCCACAGCTGGATGAACGTCTCCATCATGGCGACGACAGGGGCGGACCAGCTCACCCAGGCCGTCGGCGCCATCACCAACCACCAACAGGCCGACTGGGAAGCCGCGATGCGGACCTTCTGCAGCGCCCTGTGGGGAGGGACGGCATGGGGACAACAGCGGCACGGCTACCAGTGGGCGCAGACCGCCAACTCCGGCCGGGGCACGCCCCGCGTCCCCACGGGCAGCGAGCCCGTCCTGGCCGTACTGAAGGACACGGCCGACGACATCGCCACCATCCTGCGCGAATACGCGGAGGCTGCCGTCGACCTCAACCGCGACGTCGCGGACGAGCTCCACCGCGCCATGTGGAAGGCCGCCAAGGAGATCCTCGAGGACCTCGCCAAGCCCAAGGACCCGAAGAGCATCCTCGGCACCGTCACCTCTGTGATCGGCAAGGGCGCGGGTTTGATCCTGTCGTTCGACGTCAAGACGGTGCTGAACATTGACACGGGCAAGCTGAACGGGATTGTCGACAAGTACACCGGCATCCTGGGAGGTCTGACCACGCGCATGGAGGCGCTGAAGGGGCCGCTGGACGAGGCATACCTGAGCGCCCCCAAGTTCGAGGCCGGCGTCGCGCGGGCGCACGGCTTCGGCGCACGGGCCTTGGAGGAGTTCAAGAGCTCGAAGGTCTGGCTGAAGGTCGACTCGAACGGCAAGTACGACCTGAACCTCGCCGCCAACGAGTACATGGCGGACGGCCATACCCTGGACAAGCACGTCGGCAAGACGGACGAGCAGCTCGCGCAGCGCTTGCGCGACCAGCAGTCGAACGGCCCGACGCAGGCCTGGCCGTACGGCAAGCCGAAGATCGGCAGCTCCTCCGCCTTCCCGAACTACCAGCGTGCGGAAGAACTGACCGAGTACAACCTCAACCAGAACAAGGCCGCCATCGAGGCGTGGATCAAGGGCCCGCCACCGCCGGCCGACGGCGAAGTCGAGCCGTTCTACTCGACGGCGCCCAACGGCGAGACCAGTGGCCGCAGCGTGAGCAAGCAGCCGGTGGACCCGAACCACCCGCTGTCCGGGTACAAGGAGGGCGGCCTGAAAGCCAAGGGGTACGACGTGAACGGCATCGACACCCGAATCCGGTACGACAGCAACCGGAACCCGCCGTTCACCGTCATGACGTCGATGCCCTACAAGCCCTAGAGCCCGCAGAGCCCGCAGAGCCCGTAAAGACCCGAGAAAGGTCCGCACCCCATGTCCGTCGACCAGAAGTCCTGGGAAGCCGCGGTACGCCATCTGTACGAGGACGCGTACCCGTACGACGCCACGGGCCCGCGCCGCCACGAGGACTGGGTCCTCGACGTCCTCGCTCTGATGGCCCGGGTCCCGGACCCGCGCGGCTGGGCCGGTCTCGACGACGCGGCGCAGGACCCGGAGCGCGAGGGGTTCCCCACGTTCCCGTTCGCCGTCCATCCCCCGGAGTACATCGCGGTGCGCCTCCAGGAGATCGACCGGGACAGCGCCGAGAACCTGCTGCTGGCCCTCACGGACGACAGGTGCACCCTGTCCAACCTGAGGCGCTTCACGGAGAGCGAGGAGGAACTGCGGGCCATGGCACGCACGATCCTCGCGCGTTACGGGGACAAGGCCACGTATCACACCAACATCAAAATGCCCGGCCACGTGCGCGGCACGCTCGACTTCACGTCGTCGAGCTGGGCGTACAGCCCGCTGAGCGTCTACACGGAGGACTGCGGCCTGATCGTCGTCACGGACACTGAGGTCGGCATGTTCTGGAACTTCGCCGACTACTGAGCCGCCCGCCCTCTGACCGGGCGCTTTGAGAGGATGCCCCCGTGCTGACCCGTTCCGCTACCTACCCCGACCGGGAGACCGCCCACTGGGCCACCCAGCAGGTGGTGACCGCCAACGAGCAGGCCATCCACCGCTGGCTCGCCCAGAACACCCGGGCCCGCCTCACCGTCGAGGCCGCCTGGCCCTCCCGCGAGGAGCCCGTGGGCCGGGTCCAGCTGGAAGCCGAGCTGCTGGCGGGCCGCGGACCCGTCGACGTCCGCGCGGCGCGCGTGGTGCTGCGCCGCGAGCCGTCGAGCCCGCACGGTTTCGTCGTCCACACGACCGTCCCGTTCTACCTGTAGGGGCCGCACGCACATGTCCATGAAGCCCCTCGAACACGACCGCCGGTATGGCGAGCTGGACCAGGTGATGCGCGCGTACCTGGGGCAGCCGGCCGACGACACCCCGGAGCGGCGCAGTCGCGCGCTGGACGCGTACCTCCGTCACACCTGGCACACCCGCCCCTCCGCCATCGCGGAGGCGGAGCGCCAGCTGCGCGAGTACAGCCGCAACCCTCCGGGCCGCATCCGGCAGGGCTTGGGCGAGTTCTACGCGATCCCGGACACCGGGAAGCCGCAGTCGGAGATCGGCGGCTGGCTGTTGGTGCTGGCCGACCACCTAAAGAAGAGCGTCGAGGAGGGCGACGTCCCCGAACCGTCGTCCCCGCAGACTCACTGGGAGTGGCACGCGCGCTTCCCGGAAACCGCGCAACTGCTCGGCGGCTGGTTCTCGCAGGACATCGTCGACGAGTTTCCCGACCACGACTCCGCCGTCGCCGACTACGCCGCCACCACCGACCCTCAGCTGGTCGCACGCCTCGTGGGCGAACTCCACGAGCTGCTCGCCCTCCCCCTGGACGAGGGGGACTACGCCTTGGCAGCCGCCGAACTCGGCATGGAGGTCGGCCCGCCTGAGCCGTTCTCCCACGGCGCCTGGTTCCAGTCGCTGGCGGCGACGCTGTCCGACATCTGATCCGGGGCAACCGCCGGGGACCGGCCATCGCGGCGACGCCGGGGCTGAACTCCGCCGGCCTCCCGCCGAGCTCTGCGCGGGCCGTTCAGGGGCTGCGCATCAGGTTGCAGAGGTCGGCGACGAGGGCTGCGACATCGCGTTCGCCCTGCTCTGGGGCCGCCTTGTCGGGGCGATTCCGGCTTCCGGAGCACGGTACGGCAGGGGTTGCAGAGGCCGTCCGGGAGTGCTCGGCCGGGCCGGGACGGCCGCATTCGGCACACTTGACCAGGGGATGTGCACGGGAGCGGTGCCTATGTACCGAGACTCCGACCCGAACAACACCCCGAGCGACGAGATCATCTGGTCCGGCGTCATGAGGACCGGTGACGTCATGCACATCCCCCGAGGGCACTGGCATCAGACGACCCGGACCGGCAGCGGCTCGGGAAAGAACCTCCACGTCACGTTCGGCATCACCAAACGCACTGGAGCCAGCTGGCTCGCCTGGCTGGCCGACTGGTGCCGCGAACACGAGATCTTCCGGCATGACCTGGACCGCCGGCACGGACCCGACAGCGAGGCCCTGATCGAGGCCGCCACCACGCTGGTCGGCGAACGCTCTCCGTCCGACTTCCTGACCGCGTACGAGCAGGAGACGACGCTGCCGCGCCACGTGCCGTTCCTCGACATCCTCGGGCCGCTCGAGCCGTGGTGTGCACCACCCACTTCCCACCCCGGGTCCAGGAGAACGGAGAGACCGTCGACATCGTGTCCTCAGGGAAGAAGCTCACCCTCTCGGCCAAGGCCCTGCCCGCGCTGCGGATGCTGCTGAGCGGCAGGCCGGTCCCGCTGGAGCAGGCGGCGGCCGTTGTCGGGGTCGAAGTGACGGAGCTCGCCGAGATCCTGGTAAAGGAGGAGCTGTGCGCGGTGCTGACACCCGAGTTGTCCTCGGGCCACACCGGTCTCGTCACGAACGCCGTCTCCTGACCGGCGCATTGGATCTCGGTGTCACCGCGATCGACACCAGCAGCAGCTACCTCGGCTTCCGCTCGCATCAGATCCTGGCACGGACAGCCGGTGATCTGCTGCCGAGGTTCACGGTCTCCACGAAGGTCGGCTATTTCCCGGGGCGGGACGGGGTGGAGCACTCCCTGGACCCCGTACGGCTGCACGCGGCTATGGAACGGGTGGCCGAGGACCTCGGGCGGGAGCCTGACCTGGTGTTTCTGCACAACCCGGAACACTCGCTCCGCGAAGCCGCCCCGCACAACCGGGACGTGCTCGTCCAGGCGTGCACCGCCCTCGACGACGCTGCGGTGAAGGGGTTGTGCGCCGCCTGGGGTGTCGCGTCCTGGGACCCGTCAACGCTGCTGAATCTGATCGACACGACGGCACCAAGGCCATCGGCCCTCATGGTCCGCGCCGGCCTGCTGGTCGGAGCCAGAACGCTCGATGCCGCTGACGCCCTCATCAAGGAATGGGACCTGGGCGACGGCATGGTGTGGGGGATGAGTCCCTTCGGAGGCAGCGCCGGCGCCCCGGTGTGGGCCAGGATCGACCCGCGCGTCTTCCTACGGGACAGCAGTCGGCTCTCCCGCGTGCAGGCGGCCTTTCGGGCCGCCTATCACTTTCCGCGGGTCGACTCCGTTGCCGTGGGCACCGACGAACCCGCCCATCTGGGCGAACTTGTCGATGCCTTGGCCGGCGAGGTCGAGGAGCGGACCATCGAGGAGTACCGGAGACTCCTTCGTGACCGCTCGCGTGATCAGCCCGCCTGAAGCTCCTCGATGACCTGCTCAGCCATGCGTCGTGCGGGTTCCAGCCGAGGGTCCTCCGGGTGCGCGTACGGCCCGAGGATCTTCGAGCAGACGAACAACGTCATCAGCTTGCCGTCCCGGCTCTCGAAGTCGGACCGGCGCTCCTGCCGTACACGACCGGCCAGAGCCGGGACAGCAAGGGAGCTCGCCCACAGCGAGGCGGAATCCAGCCCCAGCGGCGCGTCACCCCAGTCCTCCCAGTCGAAGAGGCTGAACACCGGAGCGGTCACGTTGGCCCAGTTCAGGTCCGCGTGTGCCGGCACCCACCGCTTCACGGTCGTATCGAAGTCGCCGGGGAAGACACCTCGGATGGACTCGGTGACCAGTTCCTGGGTGATGGTGTCGGTGTCCGGCGTGGCGACCCGCCTCGTGTCCTGAGCCGCAAGCGCGTCCAGCGAAGCGTTCAACGCCTCCCACCACTCATCCGGCAGTTCCGGGACCTCACTCACGACGGCGCTTCCGACAGGAGCACCCGGCAGGAGCTCAGTTTCGTCGGCCCGCCACATCACCGGACCGTCTGCGTCCCGCCAGACCACACATCCTTGCCATGCGGGCTGGGCGACGCCTGCCAAACGGGCGGCACATTCGGTGCCGTTCCACCCTTGGTCGGTGATCTTGTCGAGCAAGCGCCGCTCGACCCGGACCCAGGTATCGCGGTCTGTCCGGGCTCCCACAGACCGACGCTTGCGCACCACCGTGTCCGGGAGCAAGCGCACCTGGAGGGACCGCTCGACACGATCAAGAACCTCGCCAACCGGCTGCACCCGTAGATCAACAGCCTGACCCGTGGAGACCGAGAGCGTCATACACGCGACCGTAGCAGTGGGTCGGCGGGAGGTAGCCCGTCGCGAGAAAGCGGCGGCAACTCCTAGCTACATCCAGCACCTCACGGGACGGAGGGTCACATGAACCTGTTCACCGTATGTCGGATCCAGCCACGCCGTTCCGTTCAGCTCACGTGCGTGATGAACGCGTTCCAGGCACGCGGGCCGAAGGCGATCACGGGGCCGGTGGGGCGCTTGCTGTCCCGCACGGGGATGAGGCCGGGGATGTTGGCGGCGACCTCGACGCACTCGTTGTTGCCACCGCTGAAGGTGCTGGCTCGCCACCGGCGAGTGCCCCCGGCGGGGGGCACGGGACATGGGAACGGGCGAAGTCGCCGGTTGGGGGCGGGCAGCTGGTGATTGAGACGGTTGTCCGGCTGAACCGGTAGGTCAGCGGCGATTGATCAAAGGTTCGGATCCCGCCAGGAGCCAGGAACGCGAGGAGCGCCTGCTGGTCGGGGATGAGGCGGTAGTGCCGTACGCCGACCTGATCCGCATCCCGGCGACGCCGATGCTGCTCCAGCCGCTGGTGGCGATGGTGTCGTTGCAGGTGTTCGCGTGCGAGCTGGGCGCGGCTCGGGGGAACGAGGTGGATCAGCCTCGGAACCTGGTGAAGTCCGTCATCGTGGAGTACGCGTCGCCCTTCAGGGCCTCGATGAAGGTGGTGAAGGCTCCGGTCGGGAAGGAGAGGGCGGCCCTGGCCGGGGCCTTCGAGTCGCGGATGGCTATGTGGGTGTGGCGATGTGCAACCTCCACGCAGGCGTCGCCCTGGCCACCGCCGGAGTAGGACGACTTTTGCCAGGTATGGGGGGTCATCATGGACTCACAGCTCCTTCGTCATCCGGAGGATGAGGTCACGCGAACGCTCGGGTTCGAGCGATGCCGCTTCTACCCTACGGAAGAGCGTTCGGTAGCGGCCGAGTTGGGCTTCGGCGTCGATGAACGCAGGGCCATTGGGTCCGTCACGCACGACGGTGTCCAGTTTGGGGACCGGACCACCTGCGTACACCATGGCGCTTCCTGCTCCGGCGAAGCCGTCCAGGTCGAAGGGGATGACGCGTACGGTGACGTGGTCGGCTTCAGAGAGTTCCAGGACGCGGGCGAGCTGAGCCCGTGCTGCGGCTCGGTCGCCGACCCTGATGCGCAGCGCTGCCTCGTGGATCACCGTCTCATACGGGATCGGGTCGGGCCGTTCGATGATGACTGTGCGCTTCATCCGGTGTTCCACCCAGCGCTCCACATCGCTCTTCGGGAATTCCGGGTTCACGTACGAGAAGAGGGCCAGGGCGTAGTCCTCGGTCTGCAATAGGCCTGGGACGTGCAGGAAGTCCACGTCCCACCGGTAGCTGGCGTGGTGCTCCAACTCGGCGAGGTCGAGGAACGGCTGGGGCAGTAGATCGCGGTACTCATCCCACCAGCCGCGCGTTCGTTCAGTCGCCATGGTCACCAGCGCTGAGAGCAACCCCTCGTCCGTGCAGCTGTAATGAGCGGCAAGACGCCGTACGCGTTCCTCGCTGACGCCCGCAATCCCGGACTCGATGTGACTCATCTGGACCGAGTTGGACCCGAGCAGCGCGGCGGCCTCACGGGCCCTGAGCCCTGCGGCGTCACGTAGTTTGCGCAATTCAGCACCCAGACGAACCTGACGTGCCGTCGGTTGCAGTCTGGGCGGCATGACATCCTCCTCGCCTTCAACGGCCTTGGTGCGGTGACTCGTTCGGTGCCAGGTTACGCGACCGGCTTGTAGTGGAACAATTTTATGCCATACCGTCAGTGATGTAACGCACACGCTGCGGAAGTGCACTGCTCCGTCGTGCCATGACGGCTGCGGCAATGCCACCGCTTGCCCCGCAACCCTCCCAATCCGAACGGAGCTGACGCATGCCTGAATACCCGACCGAACCCTGGGAGTACTGCCTTTACATCCCTAACGACCTGCGCGCCGTCACCATCAGTCGCCGCACCCTCCGCCTCATCCTCACCATGCACGGCCTGATCCGCCTGGTGGACACCGCCGAACTCCTCGCGGCGGAGCTGGTCTCGAACGCCGTACGCCACACCAAGGGCCCGGCCGCACTCCGCGTGCGCTGGTCCGCCGGCGTACTGCGCCTCGGGGCCTGGGACGCCGACCCCGAGCCGCCTGAGCCACCCGTGCCGCTCGAGCAGGTCGCCGACGTGGAGGAAGGGCGGGGGCTGGGGTTGGTCCGGGCGTACGCCGACCTGTGGGGGTGGCAGCTGCTGACGAGAGACGGCAATCGAGGGAAGGTCGTATGGTGCGAGTTGGCGGCCGCGTAAGCCGCCCCGGCAATGATTGGTAGATGCGTTCCACATCCTGGATGCCCGATCTGGGGGCTTGCGCGAAGGTCTGAAACAGATCTGCCAATCACCGCTCACTGCCTCGAAAGGAACCGTTGTGCGCCGCACCCCCGTAGCGTGCGAGCAGGAGCATCGTCGAAGTCAGGATCGACGTGGCCGAGATCGACGGCTTCCGGGCGGCGCTGGAGCGTACGCCCAGGTTGGTTGAACGGGTGAGGCGGTGCGCGAGGTGGTGAAGGCCACCGGTGTCCTCAGGGGCAAGCAGCGGCGGGCGCTGGACTCCACGGTGCTGGACGACGCAGTCGCCACCCAGGACACCGTCACCCAACTCATCGCCGCCGTCCGTGCGGTAATCCGCGAGGTACCGGGAGCTGACCAGGTGGCAGCCGTGCAGTGCACCGCGCATGACTACAGCGACCCGGGCAAACCAAGGATCGCCTGGAACGACGAGCAGGCCCGTGCTGCCCTCGTTGACGCCCTGGTCGGTGACGCGCTCAGGCTGCTCGGGCATCTGCCCGAGCAGGAGCTGGGCGAGAAGGCCGCGAATGCCGTCGGCATCCTGGCCCTGGTCGCAGGTCAAGACGTCGAACCCGCCGAGGACTCCGACGGCCGCGACGGGCGCTGGCGCATCACCCGTGGCACCGCGCAGGACCGGATGGTCTCCACCGTCGACCCCGAGGCCCGGCACATCCACAAAACCCGCACCCACCAGCAGGACGGCTACAAGGCCCACCTGGCCATCGAGCCCGAGACCGGGTTATACACCGCCGTCGCCCTGCGGCCCGGAAGCGGCCCAGAGCACCACGAGGCCACCGTCGGCCTGGACCTTCTCGCCGAGGAGGACGGGCCGGTGGACGCCTTCGGCGACACCGCCTACTCCGCCGGCGAGGCCCGCCAGGCCCTCGAGGACGCAGGGCACCGGCTGTTCCTCAAACCCGCCCCGCTACGGGCGGCCGTCCCCGGCGGCTTCACCCTGGACGACTTCGCCATCGGCACCGCCGCCGCCACGGTGACCTGCCCCGCCGGACACGCGGTCCCCCTGTCGGACCCCGGCGGACAGCACCACCAGCGCAAGGCGGCCTTCGGGAAACTCTGCACCGGATGTCCCCTGCGCGAGCGGTGCACCAAGGCCAAGGCCGGCCGCATCCTGACCATCCGCCCACACCACGACCTGCTCGCAGCCGCCCGCCGCCAGGCCGCTACCGATCCCGACTGGCAAGCCGACTACCGCCGCTGGAGACCACCGGTCGAACGCGCCGGCGCCTGGCTCGTCCACCACGGCAACCGCAAACTCCGCTACCGCGGCACCATCGCCAATGACACCTGGCTCCACACCCGAGCCGCCGCCCTCAACCTCCGCCGGCTGATCAACCTCGGACTCACCCGCGCTGGCAGCACCTGGACGATCAGCCCGGCCACCGCATAAACCGAGGGGCCGCCCGGCCTACGGCCGGACAGCCCCTCAGCAAGATCTTCATGAGTCTTCTAAGGGGGATCGGTGACTGACTCATAGCCCCAAGCTGGCATCCCTTGATCTACCTCAACAGATCGAGAACCCCACGAACCAGGCCCGAGCAAAGGCCGCCAATGGCTGCCAAGAGCACGTCTCGACGACGCATCTTCCGCCCGCTCGTTCGCTTCCGCCCCTTGCTCATCCCTGCACCTTCACTTCCACGTGTGGCTGCACTAGCAGCGCGCTGCCGCAGTCGGCCCGCTCAGTCCATTGAGCGGTACCCCGAAGAGTGGGTTGCGAGTTAGTGCCACAAGTGCTTTGAGATGAAGCAAAGTTGCTGGTCAGCCGCGCGAAGTTCCAGTAGCCTCACCGCTTCGGGACAGAGCATGCCACTTCGTGACAGCGGGGGGATGAGGATCCGTGGGACGACGAGGGTCTAAAGGCGTGGACATGCCAACGGAGGAAGTGGTTCCTCCCGGGCCGGCGCGTCAAGTTCTATCCGACTTACACAAGCTCTACTATCTCGCAGGCACTCCGGGGCTTCGGGAAATTAGCTCCGGTATCGCAGGGATGGATCTGCCTGCAATGCTAAATAGAAACCTAGTGTCGGACATACTTTCCGGCAAGAAGCAGCCCAATGCGCTGCAATTGAGCAGTCTGGTCCGATTCTTTGCTGGTCGGGCCATAAATGGCCCGAACCCCGAAGTGGAGAGCAATCGCCTGGTCTCGATATTACTGGACGCAAGTTTCGCACCCGAGCATGCGACAGAAGAAGAGTCGCCCAGCGCATCCATCGAGACAGCGCTACGCGAAGCCAGCTCCCGAGGCGCAGCGGAGCCACTCATTAGAGTGTGCGCCGACAAATCACCTGTGACCGTCCTCCTCGCACTCAAGGAGATAAGCCAGAGGAAGTGGCATCGCTTTCTCCGGCAAGTCGAGGACTCTCTCGCTGAAACTTTTACACCAGCGAACATTCCTGCCCTGGTCGCCGAATTGCGCCTCGCAAAAGGGCACACATGGGTCGCCGAGAGAACTCTCTCGCGCTTCGGAGCCCTACGAAGCGTCGAAGACGTCGCGGAAACTATGCGACTCCTGTGTGCTGTTGGCAGCACCGGAGACGCCTCGACGGTGCTGCACGCCTTCCTACGCTTCAAGAAGCCTAGTGATGCAGCGAGGCTTTACGAACTCCTCCTGAGGCTCCACATAGCTCCCTGGCGCCTCCGAGATAATCGCCACCGAGAGAATTCGTTCACGTCCGGAGTTGCCGAATTTGCGCTGTTGCTCAATACTGCAGTTGACACTGAAGATACAGCAATGGCTGTGCGTCATCGGCTGGGCGTGGCACTCGGAGGGATCGAATCATCCATCGAATGCTTCCGAGTTTGCGCGCAGATACTCGAAATCGGCAACGACGAACTAGCCGAGGCTCTCGCCGTAATGGTCCTATCCCAGTCTGAGAGGACTCGCTCCGATTTGGAAATATTTCTCTCCTCGGAGACGCCAACGGATCACGAGAAGGGTGCCATGTGCACACTGATCGCGAGAGAGAATGTTCGGATTAAGGTTGAATTCAATGCCGCGAGAGAAGAGCTGACGCTGAGCAAGATGTTTGGCATTGTAGAGGGGCCCCGGCACTTGCCCTAGCCGATTCAGTCCTCCGCGGGTCGCGGGTGAGAGGCGTCCAGAGCCACAATGCCAGCCGTAGCGTCGCCGTCGTGCGTCAGGTGCGGTTCATCTGCCTGAGGGGGGATGAACCGGGTGCGGTAGTGCTGGAGATCAATCTCCGAGAAGTGATGTCCTGGCCCGGCTACCTTGAGTGCTCAGGTCCACAGACTGCCCGACGCGCCGGAAACTTACGGGTCATGATCACTTGCGCCAAAGCAGCTCCGCCGTCTTGTGCGTGCCCGTAGAGTGCGGCCATGGCTATCCCTCGCGAGCCCAACGGCCGCCCCCTGACCTTCTATAGCTTGAGTCTCGACGCCGCCGTCTCGTACGCCCGCGAGGCTCTTACTGAAGGGCTGAATGTCGCGATCAAAGACTGGGATCTGCGCGACACGATCACGTACAGCAGCTTTCAGGAGTCGCAGACGCTGGTGAAGTACTGGGCCGTGGAGATCTCCGACAAGGACAGTGCGATGGGCTATCGATCGACGTCCGCTCATCACGTCATTCAAGCCGTCGAGCAGATGTCGCCCGAGGAGTACGGTGCGCTACATGCTGAGGATCTTGTGGCATTCTGCCGCGAGTACTACAGCAAGATCGGCGAGAAGTCGGTCAGCGGCGACTGACAGGGTCCATCACTGCCGCTCTGCCCGGCGACCTGGTCCAGCAGGGCGATGCCGGCGGTGTTCTCGTGCGCGGAGGCCGCGAGCACGACGACAGCGACGACGAGCCCCAACACGTCCACGGCCAGGCATCTCTTCCTGCCCGGCACCCTTTTCGCGGCATCCCGGCCCGTCGTCGTGGCCGGGACTCCGACGGCCACGTGGATGCTCTGCGTGTCCAGGACCACCAGGCTCGGGTCGGCTAATCGTTTCCGCTTCTCCCGCAGCTGCCAGCGCAGCAGATCGTGAATGTCCTGGTCGGTGCCCTCGTCGCGCCAGAGGTAGAAGTAGTACTTCACCGTTCCGGGCGGGGGCATGTCATGGGGCAGGAACTCCCACTGACAGCCCGTGCGGTTCTGGTAGAGGATCGCGTTCACGATCTCCCGCATCGCGTACTTCCCCTGATGCCCGCTGACTGACGGATGCCGGGCCTTCCATGCCGTGATCACGGGTTCGACGAGCTCCCACTGCTCATCGGTGAGATCGCTCGGGTACGGCTTGCGCATGCTCATGCTCATGCCATAACCCAAGCGAACCCCGAACTCCTGACCGGCAGCGATGCCCCAACGTCACACCATCGAGCGATGACAAGACCGACGAAACGCCACATCCCGCTCTCTCAGGAGGAGAACAGCTAGAGCACCGCACGCTGAAGGCGGCGGGGGCTCTCGCGAGAATCCCGCCGCCCGTATGCTTTCGGCCCCTCGCTTGTCAGTCCCGAGCCGTAGAGTCGCTCGATGTCCTGTCCTATCTAAGGTGAGCTGTTGGCGGCCCCGTGACCAGGGCAGAGCAGTTTCGCTGAGACTGGTCTGATGCAGTGTGTGTCATCCGACCTGCTCCGTTCTGCGAGATCTCCGGCCCTGTCCTCGGGAACCTGCTCCGACTTGCGGGTGTGGCGGCCGTCCGGCGCCGCGGCGACGGTGCCGCTGGCCTCGGAGGTCTGGGCGTATCTGGCCTTCCCCCGGGAGACCTCGCCGCTTCCGGTTTCCGGCACGCTGCCGGACGGTGTCCTCCGCGACGACTATCCGCTGCCGCCGCACCCGATGTGCACGTTCCGGCCGGACAAGCGGGTGTTCCTGGACACGCTGGCGAGGCTGCCCGCCGTTCGCCAGCTGTGGCTGCGCGAGCTCTACGACCGGGTGCGGAAGGAGCGGAACGCCTTCCTGGGCTAGGCCGCGGGAAGCAGATGGGCCAGCTACACGTCACCTGGCCGTAGATATGCGAGAACTGGGCCTAGTCACCTGACGCAGCCGCAGGCCGTGTGCCGCCTGCGGTCAGCTCTTCCTCTTGCGTAGTTCGTTCTGCAGGAAGGTGATCTCTTTGAGGCATCTGTCGAGGCCTTTCTCACCAAGACTGCCGTGGACCACCTGGTAACGGTGCGGCTCGTAGCGCTCTCGCGGAGCCGTCGGCTGGCTGAAGATGCTGGCCTCCTCAGACTTGGGGCGAGCGAGCCGGAGCAGCCCGAAGGAGCAGAGGCGGCGCCGGGCGTCCTCGTAGGCGTCCCGGCGCAGACCGAAGCTTTTGCGCACATCCCCGTAGAGGAAGTTCCCCTCGTCGTCGTGCTTGCCGGGAAAGTGCTGGCTTAGGGCTTGGAAGATGAGCCAGGTGGCGATCTCGGCTGGGTGGAGCACCTGGATCCAGCCGTTCAGGAAGAAGCCGGCAGGCACGCGGAACGCTTGGCCTCGCTCCACCTTGGGCACGCTGTAGTGGTCTGGTGTCTGTAGTCGGCCGCGGCCGCTCTCCGTCATCAGAGAGAACGCGTCGTAGATCCGATGGCCGTTGTCCTTCGTCGGGATGTCGACGAGGGCCTGGTGCCGGTCGGCTCCCAGCTTCTCCAGCGTGCGCAGCGCGCCCTGGACCTGCCGCAAGCGCAGCGTCTCCAGGTCCCTGTCCTGCTTGGTGTCGCTGCGCATGTACTTGCCGCTCTCGCCGTCGTACGCCCCGTCGATGGCCACGAAGTCGGCCCAGCCGCGCCGTCCCGCGATCGGACGGCCGCCGGTCCACTCCTCGCCCACGTCTAGGCGGCACCGGGCCTCGAAGAGCGCCAGGAGGTAGAAGCGCATCGCGATCCCGCGGGGGTTGAGGAGCCCCGCCATGGGCGGTGGGGGCTCCTTGCTGCTGAAGAGGGAGTGCCGAATCGCGATGGACTTGGGCTGCTTGCTGGCCTCCCAGAGCTCCCGCAGCGCCTCCGAGGCGGCGTCGACCTGCCCCCCTTTCTTCATCTCGTTCAGGCGGCGGTGCCTGCGCACAAGCGCATCGAGTTCTCCTGGCATCGTTTCCCC
Source organism: Streptomyces sannanensis (assembly GCF_039536205.1). GTDB lineage: Bacteria > Actinomycetota > Actinomycetes > Streptomycetales > Streptomycetaceae > Streptomyces > Streptomyces sannanensis. The sequence goes on from NZ_BAAAYL010000001.1 coordinate 4,739,253, forward strand.
CCAACGCTTTGAACCCAACGTTTTAACCCGCATAAAAGATTACTCTTAGTTATCACCTTAAGATGCGGGTCAAAGCGTTGATCGCCATCTGCTGAGGGGCCTTCAGGCGCCCTCACACTGGAAATCCGCCCGAGAGGTTCGGGCGGTAGCGGCCAGCCGTTCGCCGGAACGCGAACGGCCCCGGGGGCAACCGGGGCCGCTTCAGCTCTCACGCGGATGGGATCCACGTAGTGACAACAGTAAGGCGCAGTGCAAGCGACGTCGACACCCCCAGCCCGGAGCCTCTGCCCCAGCGGTGGGGGCTGATCCTGACCGCCGCCGCCATGGCGGGGCTCGTCGGCTTCATGGCCGGCGGCCCGATAGCCGCTCTTGTCGCGGCCTCCGGGGCCGTGGGGCTGCTCCACAAGGTGATGGCGTAGCGGTCGGGGCTGGGTCCAGCCGGTCGATCCGTCGATCGACTGGTTGGACCCGTTGCCCCTAGCAGGGGCAACTGCCGCTGACGTGTGTCAGTCGCCAGGGGCGGCCACCGGAACGATGCGCAGCAGGGCAGCCACCATGGCGATCATCGTCTCCGCCTCGGCGCGGGTGTAAGTGAACGCCTTGGTGATCGCGTCCTTGTGCATTGCGCCGCTGGCCTGGTCCTCCAGTGCCGCGCGAATCCACGACCACCGTTCGTCCCGAAGGCGCTCACGGGCCTGCTTGTTGCCCGGCCAGGACCATGCGCTGATGTCCCGGATGCGCTCCAGGGCTCGGCGGGCCTCAAGGATGGCGCCGTCGACGTCGTTGTTCCCAAGGCGGCGTTGCGCGTCCAGCAGGTACTGGGTGGCTTCCTGGCGAGGCTCGTCATCGGCGGGGAAGGGGATGGACATCTCCACGGCGAGGGTGTCGCCGAGCCCTTGGAGCTGCTGGCGCCACCGGCTCTCCGCGACATCGAGGTACAGGACGGCCGGCGGGCAGCCCGGGTGCCCGGTCGCCTGAGGCAGCACGGCACGCACCTCGACCTCCAGGCGCAGATCGCCGGAGCGGTGCTCTTCCAGGGCACGGAGCTGTGCGCTGGTGAGTACGTACTGCAGGTGTGGCCGCGTGAGCTCGCCCTGCCGGAACGGAACCGTGATCGCGGACGAGCCGAGCCAGCCGCGGTGACCGTTGCCGTAGGGTGCGTACAGATCGGTCTCCAGGTGCAGCACCCGTCCCGCCTCGGCGGCCGCCGGGGCCTTCACCTCCAACTGCAGGCGCAGGCTGTGTGTGCCAAGCGCCTTGAGGATCATCAGGCTGTTGTCCCGGTGTCCGATGGCTATAGACCCGATCGGTTCATCGAAGCGCAGCTCGTCCATCGCGTCGTGCCTCCTGGTGGTTCGCGTACTCTCGCCGATTCTCACTCCCGCCCCCCGGCCGGGGCCCCTGGTTTCCGCAGTTCGTTACAAGATCCAGTGGGAGTCGTAGCCATGCGAGAGCTGGGCCTATACGCCCACATCTTGGATGCGCAGGATGATGCGGCTGTTCTCCTGCGGAAGTTGCATGATTCGAATTGGATCAGCTTGCGACGAACCGACGCCATGGATACTGAGCTGGCTGACGCTCGGCCAGAGAAGTGGATGAGCTTGACGGAGACCAGCGCCTCCTACGCTGAGTCGTTCGGACCGCTGGTCCTGGATCACTCGCGGCTCGATCACTGTGTTTTGGGCAGCGACGACGACGCCACCCGGAATGATCAGGTCTTTGCCGCGCTGTTTCCAGGAGCGGACAGGGCAACCTGCCGGAAGAACCACATCCGTGATGCCATGCACGCGGCGACAGCGATTCGCTACGGCGGTCGAGCGTTCATCACTCACGAGCGCAAGCTGCGCAACAAATCCGATCAGATAGCGGAGCTGTTCCACGGCTTCCGTATCTGGTCACCCGATGACGCGCTGGCCGAGGCGTCCCGCGGCATCGCTGGCGTTCGTGAGCTGTACCGGCGAGAGCCGGAGCGCGGATCCCTGCCCGAGTGGCCGACCGATGAAGATCTTGGCACCGGCCGAGGAGCAGTCTGACACCAGCCGGATCGTGTGTGGGGCTCTATCGCAGGTCTATCGCGATCAGTGCGCATCAACGCCGAAGAGCCGGACTCAGTGGGACTGGGTCCGGCTCTTCGATCACGGCACTGTCGCAGGTCAGCGGGTTGATCACGCTGCTCGATGCGAAGTGCCCCCGGCAGGATTCGAACCTGCGCACACGGCTCCGGAGGCCGTTGCTCTATCCCCTGAGCTACGGGGGCGCTGTCGCTGCTCTCTGCGGCGACGGGTAGAACCCTACCAGCTCCGATGGGGTGCCTGTGAACAGGTATTTGCGTGAGCGTGGCCGGATCCCCCGGAGAGGGGGGAAGTGGGGAAAACCCGGACGCGGTCGTGGCCGCGGATCTAACCTCGAGTTGTGTCGGGCGCGTCCGGCCGGGTCCTGGTTGTGGACGACAACAAGGTCATCCGGCAGTTGATCAGGGTCAACCTTGAGCTGGAGGGCTTCGAGGTCGTGACCGCGGGCGACGGTGCCGAGTGTCTGGACGTCGTGCACCGGGTGTCTCCCGATGTGATCACGCTGGATGTGGTGATGCCGCGGCTCGACGGGGTGCGTACCGCCGCCCGGCTGCGGTCGGATCCGCGGACGCGGCATCTGCCGCTGGCGCTCGTCAGCGCGTGCACGACGCACGAGGTGGAGAGCGGGTTCGCCGCGGGGGTGAACGCGTTTCTGGCGAAGCCCTTCGAGCCGACCGAGCTGGTGCGGCTGGTGCGGCGGCTGATGGCGCGGGAGCGGTCGGCTCCGGGTGGGGGAGGGCGGCAGGGCGCCGAGGCCGGGCGGGCGGGGGGTACGTGCGGGTGACCGCATGGCGAAACCGGTTCGCGAAGGACCCCCCCTTTCCCCATACGCTTGTCCCGTGACCCCCGCAGAGCTCTCCCGTACCGTGCTGCACGCAGTGCGCCGCGCGGTCGGCGAGGGCGTGCTGGATGCTCCCGTGCCCGAGCGGGTCGTGGTGGAGCGGTCCAGGCCGGGTGGGCTCGGGGACTATGCGAGCGGGGTGGCGCTGAAGCTGGCCGGGCCCGCGGGGCGGCCCCCGCGAGAGGTCGCCGAGCTGCTGCGTACGAAGATCGCAGGTGCGCCCGGGGTCGACCGGGTGGAGATCACCGGGCCCGGGTTTCTGAATTTCGTACTGGCCAGGGAGTCGGACGGCCGGCTGGTACGGGCCGTGCTGGCGCAGGGGATGCGGTACGGGCACGGGGACGCGCTCGCCGGTACGTACGTGAGGTTCGCGCCGGGTGCGGAGCTCCGGGCGCGGATCGTCACCGAGGCCGTGGTCGCGTTGCTGCGTACGCAAGGGGCCGACGCCGAGATCGCGGAGAACGGGGACACCGGGGAAGAAGTACGGGTCGTGCCGGCTCCCCGGGACGGCGTGGCGCTGGACGCCGACGCCCTTCGCTGGGCGCTGCTGCGCGCCGCCGCCCATGACCGGCCGCAGGCCGACGGCCGGCTTCTGGTGCAGTCCGAGAGCAATCCGCTCTTCAAGGTGCGGTATGCCTACGCCCGTACCAGGGCCCTCGCCAGGAATGCGCACGACCTCGGGTTCGCGGCCGCGTACGAGCAGGAGATCGACGCCCCGGACCTGCTCGCCGCCCTTCGCGATCACCCCGCCGTCCTGGAGGCCGCTGCCCGGCACCGGGCGCCCGACCGGCCGGCCCGGCATCTCGAAGTCGTCGCCGACGCCTTCCTCGCCTTCCAGCACACCGTGCTGCCCATCGGGGACGAGAAACCCTCGGCCGCCCACCGTTCCCGGCTCGCCCTCGCCGAAGCCGCCGGGACGGTGCTGGCCGGCGGCCTGTCCCTGCTCGGCGTCAGCGCACCCGAACACCTCTGAAAATCCGAGGAAGCGAAGAAGATGAGCCGTTCCGCACACCCCGCCGGGCCCCGTCACGCCGATGTCCTTCCCGAGGGGCACTACACCGCCCCGCCCGCCGACCTCAACGTCCTCGACGAGAAGGTCTGGTCGAGGACGGTCGCGAGGAACGAGGACGGTGTCGTGACCGTCGGCGGGATCGAAGTCACCCGGCTGGCCGACGAGTTCGGCACCCCCGCCTACTTCCTCGACGAGACCGACTTCCGCGCCCGCTGCCGCGCCTGGGCCGATGCCTTCGGCAAGGACGCGGATGTGTTCTACGCCGGGAAGGCCTTTCTCTCCCGGGCAGTCGTGCGCTGGCTGAGGGAAGAGGGGCTGAACCTCGACGTCTGCTCCGGCGGAGAGCTGGCGATCGCTCTCGACGCCGGGATGCCGGCCGACCGCATCGCCTTCCACGGCAACAACAAGTCCGTGGCGGAGATCGAGCGGGCGGTCAAGGCCGGTGTCGGCCGGATCGTGCTGGACTCCTTCCAGGAGATCGTCCGGGTCGCGCACATCGCCCAGGACCTCGGCACGCGTCAGCGTGTTCAGATCCGCGTCACCGTGGGCGTCGAGGCCCACACCCACGAGTTCATCGCCACGGCGCACGAGGACCAGAAGTTCGGGCTGGCGCTGGCCGGCGGCCAGGCCGCGGAGGCCGTCCGCCGTGCGATCCGGCTCGACGGGCTGGAGCTCATCGGTATCCACAGCCACATCGGCTCGCAGATCTTCGACATGGCCGGGTTCGAGGTCGCGGCCCGCCGGGTCGTGTCCCTGCTGGCGGAGATCAGGGACGAGCACGGCGTCGAGCTGCCGGAGATCGACCTCGGTGGCGGTCTCGGTATCGCCTACACGTCGGACGACGATCCGCGCGAGCCGCACGAGATCGCGAAGGCGCTCACCGACATCGTCACCCGTGAGTGTGAAGCCGCGGGGCTGGCGACGCCGCGTATCTCCGTCGAGCCGGGGCGGGCCATCGTCGGCCCGACGGCCTTCACCCTCTACGAGGTCGGCACCGTCAAGCCGCTGGAGGGGCTGCGTACCTACGTGAGCGTGGACGGCGGCATGTCGGACAACATCCGTACGGCGCTGTACGACGCCGAGTACAGCGTCGCCCTCGTCTCGCGCACCTCGGACGCCGAGCCGATGCTCTCGCGTGTCGTCGGCAAGCACTGCGAGAGCGGCGACATCGTGGTCAAGGACGCGTTCCTCCCCGCGGACCTGGCGCCCGGCGATCTGATCGCCGTGCCGGCCACCGGGGCGTACTGCCGTGCCATGGCCAGCAACTACAACCACGCACTTCGCCCGCCCGTCGTCGCCGTGCGCGACGGTGAGGCGCGGGTGATCGTCCGGCGCGAGACGGAGGAGGATCTCCTGCGTCTGGATGTCGGGTAATGAAAGAAATGTCTCAGGATCCGGACGGGACGCAGGAAGTCCCGTCCGGTGAGTGAGACTGTCCAAACCGTATGAAGTACAAGAAACGAGGTCGGATGATGCGTACGCGTCCGCTGAAGGTGGCGCTGCTGGGCTGTGGAGTGGTCGGCTCAGAGGTGGCGCGCATCATGACGACGCACGCCGACGACCTCACGGCGAGGATCGGTGCCCCGGTGGAGCTCGCCGGCGTCGCCGTCCGCCGCCCGTCCAAGGTGCGCGAGGGTATCGACCCGTCGCTGATCACCACCGACGCCACGGCGCTCGTCAAACGCGGTGACATCGACGTCGTCGTCGAGGTCATCGGCGGCATCGAGCCCGCCCGCACCCTCATCACCACCGCCTTCGAGCACGGCGCCTCCGTCGTCTCCGCCAACAAGGCGCTGCTCGCCCAGGACGGCGCGGCCCTCCACGCCGCAGCCGGCCGGCACGGCCGGGACCTGTACTACGAGGCCGCCGTGGCCGGCGCCATCCCGCTGATCCGCCCGCTGCGCGAGTCCCTCGCCGGCGACAAGATCAACCGGGTGATGGGCATCGTCAACGGCACCACCAACTTCATCCTCGACAAGATGGACTCCACCGGCGCCGGCTACCAGGAGGCGCTGGACGAGGCCACCGCGCTCGGTTACGCCGAGGCCGACCCGACCGCCGACGTCGAGGGGTTCGACGCCGCCGCCAAGGCCGCGATCCTGGCCGGTATCGCCTTCCACACCCGGGTGCGCCTCGACGACGTCTACCGCGAGGGCATGACCGAGGTCACTGCGGCCGACTTCGCCTCCGCGAAGGGGATGGGCTGCACCATCAAGCTGCTCGCCATCTGCGAGCGCGCCGCCGACGGCCGGTCGGTCACCGCGCGGGTCCACCCGGCGATGATCCCGCTCAGCCACCCGCTCGCCTCTGTCCGCGAGGCGTACAACGCGGTCTTCGTCGAGTCGGAGGCCTCGGGCCGGCTGATGTTCTACGGTCCGGGCGCGGGCGGCGCGCCGACCGCCTCCGCCGTCCTCGGCGACCTGGTCGCGGTCTGCCGCAACAAGCTCGCGGGCGTCACCGGTCCCGGCGAGTCCGCGTACAGCCGGCTGCCCGTGTCCTCCATGGGCGAGGTCGTCACGCGGTACCACATCAGTCTCGACGTGGCCGACAAGCCGGGTGTACTCGCCCAGTGCGCGACGGTCTTCGCCGAGCACGGCGTATCCATCGACACGGTGCGCCAGACGGGCAAGGGTGGCGAGGCCTCCCTTGTCGTCGTCACCCATCGCGCGACCGACGCTGCCCTGTCGGGCACCGTCGAGGCGCTGCGCCAGCTCGACACCGTGCACGGTGTCGCCAGCATCATGCGGGTTGAAGGAGAGTAAGCAGCCATGACCACACACCAGTGGCGGGGAATCATCGAGGAGTATCGCGACCGGCTTCCGGTGACGGACACGACGCCGGTGGTCACGCTCCGCGAGGGCGGTACGCCGCTCGTGCCCGCGCAGGTGCTCTCCGAGCGCACGGGCTGCGAGGTCCACCTCAAGGTCGAGGGTGCCAACCCCACCGGTTCCTTCAAGGACCGCGGTATGACCATGGCCATCTCCAAGGCCAAGGAGGAGGGTGCCAAGGCGGTCATCTGCGCCTCCACCGGCAACACTTCCGCTTCCGCCGCCGCGTACGCGGTACGGGCCGGAATGGTCTGCGCCGTTCTGGTGCCCCAGGGTAAGATCGCGTTCGGCAAGATGGGCCAGGCGCTGGTGCACGGCGCCCGTATCCTCCAGGTCGACGGCAACTTCGACGACTGCCTGACGCTTGCCCGTTCGCTGTCCGAGAACTACCCGGTGGCGCTGGTTAATTCGGTTAACCCGGTGCGTATCGAGGGCCAGAAGACCGCGGCGTTCGAGATCGTCGACATGCTCGGCGACGCGCCCGACATCCATGTGCTGCCCGTCGGCAACGCCGGCAACATCACGGCGTACTGGAAGGGTTACACCGAATACGCGGCCGACGGCGTCTCCACGAAGAGGCCGCGCATGTGGGGCTTCCAGGCTTCCGGTTCCGCGCCGATCGTGCGCGGCGAGGTCGTCAAGGACCCGTCGACCATCGCCACCGCGATCCGTATCGGCAACCCGGCGTCCTGGCAGTACGCGTTGGCCGCGCGGGACGAATCGGGCGGCCTCATCGACGAGGTGACGGACCGCCAGATCCTCTCCGCCTACCGGCTGTTGGCCGCCCAGGAGGGCGTCTTCGTGGAGCCCGCCTCCGCCGCGTCCGTCGCCGGCCTGCTCAAGGCGGCCGAGCTGGGCAAGGTCGACCCGGGCCAGCGGATCGTCTGCACGGTCACCGGAAACGGCCTCAAGGACCCGGACTGGGCGGTCGCCGGAGCGCCCCAGCCGGTCACGGTGCCGGTCGACGCGGCTGCCGCCGCGCAGCGCCTCGGCCTCGTGTAAACGGCGTAAACCGCTTCACCTCCGCACATGGGGGCACAGGGGGCTCGCGACACGCATCGTGCGCCTCCTGTGCGCCCTATGTCGACACAGAACCTTCCTTCGATAGGCTGTACTCAACCCGCCCGCCGCATATGCCGCGGTGATGCTGTCTTCGAGGACCCCTGGTCCGTGGACGCCTTCGGGAATTCCGTCAGTCAGCCGTAGAACCAAGCAGTAAAAACCAAGGAGTCATCAGAGCGATGGCCGGTCCCGCGTTCCGCGCCGCCGCCGTACGGGTGCGCGTTCCCGCCACCAGCGCCAACCTCGGTCCGGGCTTCGACGCCCTGGGCCTGTCGCTGGGGCTCTATGACGACGTGGTCGTCCGCGTCGCCGATTCCGGCCTGCACATCGACATCGCGGGCGAGGGCGCCGAGACGCTCCCCCGCGACGAGAGCCATCTGCTCGTACGCTCCATGCGCACGGCCTTCGACCTGCTCGGCGGGCAGCCGCGTGGCCTCGAGGTCGTCTGCGCCAACCGCATTCCGCACGGCCGCGGCCTCGGTTCCTCCTCCGCCGCCATCTGCGCCGGCATAGTCGCCGCCCGCGCGGTGACCATAGGCGCCGACAGCAGGCTCGACGACGCCGCGCTGCTGGAGCTCGCCACCGAGATCGAGGGCCACCCCGACAATGTGGCCGCCTGTCTGCTCGGCGGCTTCACCCTCGCGTGGACCGAGGCGGGCTCGGCCCGCGCGATCAGAATGGATCCCGCGGACTCCGTCGTTCCGGTGGTCTTCGTGCCGGGCAAGCCGGTACTGACGGAGACCGCGCGCGGCCTGCTGCCGCGTACGGTCCCGCATGTGGACGCCGCCACCAACGCCGGACGGGCGGGACTGCTCGTGGAGGCTCTGACCCGGCGCCCCGAGCTGCTGCTGCCGGCCACCGAGGACCGGCTGCACCAGGAATACCGCGCTCCCGCGATGCCGGAGAGCGTGGCTCTGGTCAACCGTCTGCGCGCGGACGGCGTCCCCGCGGTCATCAGCGGCGCCGGCCCGACGGTGCTCGCGCTGACCGACGACAGCACCGCCGACAAGGTCGCGCGACTGGCGGGCGAGGGATGGGCGGCAAACCGGCTCACTCTGGACGCCGCGGGGGCGAGTGTGCTGCCGCTCGGTTCGTAGCGCACGAAAGGCCGACACGGATTGTCGGTGAACGAGAGGGGGAATGTTTGTTGGATCCGGTAGTGTTAATCTCAATGCCACCGAGGTCAATGTGGCTCGGTGCTCTGTGTCCCCATCAGGGACCGCCTTTCTTCCGAGAGCCTCCCCGACTGCCTGAGCAGCCTGCCTGAGCAGTTTCGAGCACGCTCCGGAACCGGCACGACACCCCACGCTTTTCCCAGGAGGGGCCGAGTTGGGGGACTCGGGCCGGACGCTTGTACATACATCTCTCCGCCACACCCGGCGGACACCCGCCCCGACTCCGGTCCACGGTCCGAAAGACCACGGTCCGCGGTCGGACAGCACAACCGGTCGCCGAGCCAGACAGGCCGACGTCCGCTCCAGGGAAGGACCCTTCGTGAGCGACACCACCGATCTGATGGGCGTGACTGCCGACACCAGTGTCGACAGCGCCGCGCCCGCCGCAGGTGCTGCCACTGGCACCACCTCACGGCGCCGCCGCTCCGGCACCGGCCTCGAGGGCATGGTCCTGGCCGAGCTGCAGCAGGTCGCGTCCGGCCTCGGCATCAGGGGCACCGCGCGGATGCGCAAGAGCCAGCTGATCGAGGTCATCAAGGAGGCGCAGGCCGCGGGCGGCTCGTCCGCGCCGAAGACCGCCGAGGCGGGCAGCGGCCAGGCCGAGACCAAGCCGAAGCGCCGTGCCACCTCCAAGGCCCGTACGAGTGAGCAGCCGGCCGCCGAGAAGGCGGTGGCCCCGCAGCAGATCGACATCCCGGGCCAGCCGGCCAGCGACGACCAGCCGGCCGGTGAGCGCCGCCGTCGCCGGGCGACCGCCGCCGCGGGCAGCCCCGAGACCGCCTCCGTGGCCACCGAGGTCAAGGCCGAGCCCAAGACCGAGGTGCGGACCGAGGCGCCCGCCGAGGCCAAGGCCGAGGCCGCCGCCGACACCGCCGAGGGCCGTCGTGACCGCAGGGACCGCGGTGAGCGCGGCGAGCGCGGTGACCGCCGCGACCGTCAGCGCGACCGCCGGGACCGCGGCAAGGGCGAGGAGCAGGGCGGCCAGCGTCAGCAGCAGGGCGCCCAGCAGCAGGGCCAGAGCCAGCGCCAGGGCGGCTCCCGCGCCGAGGAGGAGCTGGACGACTTCGAGGGCGGCCGTCGTGGCCGTCGTGGCCGGTACCGCGACCGTCGTGGCCGTCGTGGCCGTGACGAGTTCGGCGCCGAGCCGCAGCTGGCCGAGGACGACGTCCTGATCCCCGTCGCGGGCATCCTGGACATCCTCGACAACTACGCGTTCATCCGGACCTCCGGCTACCTCCCGGGCCCGAACGACGTGTACGTCTCGCTCGCCCAGGTCCGCAAGAACGGCCTGCGCAAGGGTGACCACGTCACCGGTGCCGTCCGCCAGCCGAAGGAAGGCGAGCGTCGCGAGAAGTTCAACGCGCTCGTCCGCCTGGACTCCGTCAACGGCATGGCGCCCGAATCCGGCCGTGGCCGCCCGGAGTTCAACAAGCTCACCCCGCTCTACCCGCAGGACCGGCTCCGCCTGGAGACCGAGCAGGGTGCGCTGTCGACCCGGATCATCGACCTCGTGTCGCCGATCGGCAAGGGCCAGCGCGGTCTGATCGTGGCCCCGCCGAAGACCGGCAAGACCATGATCCTGCAGGCGATCGCCAACGCGATCACCCACAACAACCCCGAGTGCCACCTGATGGTCGTCCTCGTCGACGAGCGTCCGGAAGAGGTCACCGACATGCAGCGGTCGGTCAAGGGCGAGGTCATCTCCTCGACCTTCGACCGCCCGGCCGAGGACCACACCACGGTCGCCGAGCTGGCCATCGAGCGTGCCAAGCGTCTCGTCGAGCTGGGTCACGACGTGGTCGTCCTGCTGGACTCCATCACCCGTCTGGGCCGTGCGTACAACCTCGCGGCTCCCGCCTCCGGCCGCATCCTGTCCGGTGGTGTCGACTCGACCGCGCTGTACCCGCCGAAGCGCTTCTTCGGTGCCGCGCGCAACATCGAGGACGGCGGCTCGCTGACCATCCTGGCCACCGCGCTGGTCGAGACCGGCTCGCGCATGGACGAGGTGATCTTCGAGGAGTTCAAGGGCACCGGCAACATGGAGCTCAAGCTCGACCGGAAGCTCGCCGACAAGCGCATCTTCCCGGCCGTGGACGTGGACGCCTCCGGCACCCGCAAGGAGGAGATCCTCCTCAACGGCGAGGAGCTGGGCATCGTCTGGAAGCTGCGCCGGGTGCTGCACGCGCTCGACCAGCAGCAGGCGATCGAGCTGCTCCTCGACAAGATGAAGCAGACCAAGTCCAACGCGGAGTTCCTGCTGCAGATCCAGAAGACGACTCCGGCGCCGAACAACGACTGAGCCTCGGCAGGCCGTTGTTGACGGTTCTTTGTCGGAAGTGCGCCCCGTTACGCAAGTGACGGGGCGCACTTCTGCCTTGTAGGATCAATGTGCCAAGGTGGGGGGGAACACACTTGCGTGCGCCCGTCGTATGTCCGTGAGCGCGAACTTTCGCTGCCCTTGCGCGGGCGCCTCTTCTTACTCTCTCCCTCTCCTTCGAGCTTTCCATCGACAGGAGCTGTGAGTGTCATCTTCTCGGCAGAGGGCTAGAATTGCCCTCCCAGCGGCATTTGCCGCGATAGCGCTGGGCGGCGCGACCATGGTCGCCGCCCCCGCGCAGGCGTACACGGCGCCGCAGTTGCACGACAACCAGCAGAGCAAGCCGGTCGCGTCCGACGCGGACCTTGCCGCGCGGGCCTCGGCCTGGCTCAAGGCGGAGGGTGAGCCCGGCACCGCCGAGTCGCCCAAGACGTCGGCCGACACGTCCACTTCCGGCACCCAGTCCACGGACACGCCGGACAAGATGATCATAGGTGGGTCCAACGCCCCTTACGGCGAGGCGCCCTGGATGACCCAGCTGTACGGGGTCGACCCGGCCACCGGCCAGGGCTTCTTCTGCGGCGGTGCGCTGATCGCCCCGGCGAAGGTTCTCACCGCCGCCCACTGCGTGGACGGCGCGAACTGGCCGGCGGACGGTCTCGTCGTCGCCGGTGCGACCACGCTGCTGTCCGCGGGACCCGACTTCCACGGTGGCAAGCCCGCCAGGGTGACGCGCCAGTGGGTGCACCCGTCGTACGACCACGACGTCCTGAACGATGTGGCCGTGCTGACGCTGGACCGCCCGCTGCCGTTCAAGACGCTGCAGACGGTGACGCCCACCGACACGGCCTCGTACACGCCGGGCACGACCGGTGTCGTCTACGGATGGGGCCGCACCAGCGGTACGCCCGGTTCGGGCATCTCGACCTATCTGAAGAAGGCCTCGCTGCCGGTTCAGGACGACTCGAAGTGCACCAGCTTCCCGGTCGGGCAGCAGTACTTCGTCAAGGGTTCGATGTTCTGTGCCGGCACCCCGGCCGGCGGCACCGACGACACCACGGTCTCGCCGTGCAACGGCGACTCCGGCGGCCCGCTCATCGTCAACGGCCGTATCGCCGGTGTGGTGTCGTGGGGGGTGAACAACTGCATCGAGAACGGCGCGTACCCGGTCTTCTCGAAGGTCAGTACCTTCGCCGGCAAGATCAACCAACGCGCGGACGACGCGAACTTCACCGACGACAACAAGGCCGACCTGTTCGCTCGTAACAAGAGCACGAAGAACGCCGTCGTCTTCCCGTCGCGCGGCACTTCGCTGGGATCCGCGATCACCTTCGGTGACTACAGCAACGTCAGCCTGTGGCGGCAGACCGACCTCGACCGGGACGGCTCCGAGGACGAGGTCTTTCGCACGCTGAACGGCGACATGTACTGGTTCCGCTGGAAGTACAACGAGTCGACGAACCAGTACGACCCCGTCGAGACCCGCATCGGCACCGGCTGGGGCAAGGTCAAGACGATCGTCTTCCCGGGCGACGTCACCGGTGACGGCTTCGCCGACATGCTCTCCGTGGACTACGCGGGCATCCTGTGGACGTACCCCGGCAAGGGCAACGGCACCTGGGGCACGCGCATGCAGGGCGGCTCCGGCTGGGGCAGCTACGTCGTGGTCGGCAAGGGAGACTTCAGCGGCGACGGCAAGGCGGACATGCTGGTCCGCGACACCGCGGGGCGTCTGTGGATGTACCTCGGCCGCGGTGTCGCCACCGCGCCGTTCAGCAACCAGCGCGTCCAGGTCGGCTCCGGCTGGAACTTCACCGCCTACGCCGCCCCCGGTGACGTGACCGGCGACGGCGCCGCCGATCTGGTGGTCCGCGACTCCGCGGGTTCGCTGTACCTGTACCCGAGCCGCAACTCCGCCACGGTGCCCTTCAAGGACCGTGTGAAGATCGGCTCCGGCTGGAACTCGTACGACATGATCGGCTGATACGCGTCAAAAGCTGTGCCCACCACCGCACTTCGGGTGGTGGGCACAACCATTTTCCCTGCGCATCCGTCCCCATGACGACTCATCAAAGACGACGATTGGTCAGCGCATGACGATTTTCAGGAAGCTGCCCGCGGCGGCGATCTCGATGGGGGCCCTGGCAGCAGGCCTGCTCGCACCCACGTCCGCGCACGCGATCGTGGGGGGCGCGGAGGCGCAGTCGGACGTGCCATGGATGGTGCAGTTCCATGTCACCGAGAAGGCCACCGGCAAGAAGCACGTCTGCGCCGGTGCGGCGGTGACCTCGCGCAAGGTGGTGACTGCGGCGAGCTGTCTGGGCAGCCCGGCCGCTCATACGGTGAAGATGGCCGCCGGCCTCAACCGGCTCCTCACGGACGCGGAGCTGACCGGTTACCCCACGGACTCCGCGCCGTGGTCCCTTCCGGTGACCCCCTGCACGGGGGACGAGGGAGGTCCGCTGGTCGTCGGAGGCCGGCTCGTGGGCATCTACTCGCACGGTGCCAAGGACTGTGTGGCCAAGGACGGGCACGCGGCCTTCACCAAGGCGAGTGCGTTCATGGGCGAGATCAACGCCCGGGTCAACGACGCGAATCTCAGCCAGGACGACAAGGCCGATCTCTTCGCGATGACGCCCCAGGGCCGTCGCTACACGTACTACAGCACCGGAGCCGGGCTCGCCGCCCCGAAGCAGCTCCCCACCCTCGCAAAGCCGTACACCCGTTTCCGGCAGGCCGACCTCGATCGCGACGGGAACCAGGACTACGTCTACCGGACCTCCGACGGCTCGCTGTACTGGGAGCACTGCGTCTGCCTCTTTGACGGGAGCGGAATCATCAGCGACTGGTACACCACCAAGATCGGCAGCGGGTGGAACTCCATGCGGTCCATCACGGTCCCCGGCGACCTCACCGGCGACGGCAAGCCCGACCTGGTCGCCGTCGACGGCTACGGCGTCCAGTGGACCTACCCCGGCAAGGGGAACGGGTATCTCGGGACCCGTATCAAAACCGCCACCGGCTGGGGCGGGTACACCGTCTTCGGCAGCGGCGACTACAGCAATGACGGCAAGGCGGACCTGCTGACCCGCGACAGCGCGGGCAGGCTCTGGCTGCACAAGGGCCGCGGCTCCGCGACCCAGCCGTTCGCCACTCGTGTCCAGGTCGGCACGGGCTGGAACTTCACGGCGTACGTCGCCACGGGTGACACCACCGGTGACGGCAAGGCCGACATCTTCGTCCGCGACTCCTCCGGGACCCTCTGGTGTTACCCGGGCAGGGGCAGCGCGACGGAGCCGTTCAGGACCCGGTTCAAGGTCGGCACCGGCTGGAACGCGTACAGCCTGCTCGGCTGACCGGCCACACCCCTTACCGCCGTGCCCGCCGGGTGCGGTGGTCATAGCCTTGTATACAACCCTTTCGAATGAATGGCCGTCTTACAGGTGTCAGGGCCGTAGGACCGAGGATCAGGATGACCGAGCAGGGTAGGGGCCGAATACCCGGCGGTGGGAGCCGCAGCAGGGTCCGCCGGGCCGTGACCGCCGTCGTGTGGACCGCAGCGGTTGCCGTGCTCGTCTCGGGCATCGGCCTCGGCTACGTCTACGTCAAGCTCGACAACAATCTCCAGGGCGTCGACATCGACACCCAGCTCGGGACCGACCGCCCCAAGAACCTCGGCAACGGATCCCTCGACGTCCTCGTCCTCGGCTCCGACTCCCGCTCCGGCGCGAACGCCGAGTACGGCAGGGACGAGGGCACCGCCCGCTCCGACACCGCGATGGTGCTCCACGTCTACCGGGGCCATCGCAGGGCGACCGTCGTCTCCATCCCCCGCGACACCCTGATCACCCGCCCCGACTGCAGCGACAAGGACGGAAGGACGGTCCCCGGCGCGCGGCGGGTCATGTTCAACACCGCGTACGAGACCGGCGGCCCGGCCTGCGCCGTGAAAACCGTCGAGGCGATGTCCGGCATCCGCATGGACCACTACATCGAGGTCGACTTCACCGGCTTCAAGAAGATCGTCGACAAGCTCGGCGGCGTCGAGATCACCACCAGCCGGCCGATCGACGACGACAAGAGCCATCTGAACCTCCCGCCGGGCACCCACACCCTCGACGGCGAGCAGGCACTCGGTCTCGTACGCACCCGCAAGAGCGTCGGCGACGGCAGCGACCTCGGCCGTATCCAGCTCCAGCAGGCATTCGTCAAGGCGCTGATCGAACGGATCAAGGACGTCGGCGTCCTCGCCGGTCCCACGAAGATCTACGGCCTGGCGGAGACCACCACCGAGGCGATCACTCCCGACTCCGGGCTCGACTCGGTCAACGAACTGATCGGCTTCGCCAGGGGCCTCTCCCACCTCGATGCCGGCGATGTGCACATGGTGACGCTCCCGGTCCGGTACGACACCGCCGACCCCAATCGCGTCGTCCCGGTGGAGCGCCGGTCCGCCGAGGTCTGGGACGCACTCCGACGCGATCTGCCGGTCCCGGCCTCCGCCACCGAGGACACCGCGAAGGGCCGGGCCGGCAGCCTCGTCACCAGCGGTCCGGCCGGGCAGGAATAGTTCGCCCCCCACCCCGGTTTTGGGAGATACGGCCGGTCCTGGCAGACTGGTACGTCGGCCCCGGTTCACGTCCGCGCATCCCGCGCGTACGACCCGGTGCCCTCCCGAATCTAGGAGAGACCTTGAAGCGCGACATCCACCCCGAGTACGTCGAGACGCAGGTCAGCTGCACCTGCGGCGCGTCGTTCACCACCCGTAGCACGATCCAGGCCGGCACCGTCCGCGCCGAAGTCTGCTCCGAGTGCCACCCGTTCTACACGGGCAAGCAGAAGATCCTCGACACCGGTGGCCGTGTGGCCCGCTTCGAGGCCCGCTTCGGCAAGGCTGCCGGCTCCGCCAAGAAGTAGCGAGCCACTGCGCCGGTCTCCGGCTGCCCCTGCACGGGGTGGCCGGGGCCGGTGTTTTTGTTCTGCCCGAGGGGCCGGTGGATGCCCCGGGCAGGCACAGCTCCGTCCCGCAGCCGTTTCGTACACACCAGGAGCACAAGATGTTCGAGGCCGTCGAGGAACTGATCGGCGAACACGCCGATCTCGAGAAGAAGCTCGCCGATCCTTCGGTCTTCGCAGACCAGGCGAACGCGCGCAAGCTCAACAAGCGCTACTCCGAGCTGACCCCGATCGTCGCCACGTACCGCTCCTGGAAGCAGACCGGCGACGACATCGAGACCGCCCGTGAGTTCGCCGCCGACGACCCGGACTTCGCGGCCGAGGTCAAGGAGCTGGAGAAGGCGCGCGAGGAGCTGACGGACAAGCTGCGGCTGCTGCTCGTCCCGCGCGACCCCAGTGACGACAAGGACGTCATCCTGGAGATCAAGGCGGGCGCGGGCGGCGACGAGTCGGCCCTCTTCGCCGGCGATCTGCTGCGCATGTATCTGCGGTACGCCGAGCGCGTCGGATGGAAGACCGAGATCATCGACTCCACCGAGTCCGAGCTGGGCGGCTACAAGGACGTCCAGGTCGCCGTGAAGACCAAGGGCGGCAACGGAGCGACCGAGCCCGGCCAGGGCGTCTGGGCACGGCTGAAGTACGAGGGCGGAGTCCACCGTGTGCAGCGCGTGCCCGCCACCGAGTCCCAGGGGCGTATCCACACCTCCGCCGCCGGTGTCCTCGTGACGCCCGAGGCCGAGGAGATCGAGGTCGAGGTCAACCCCAACGACCTGCGGATCGACGTGTACCGCTCGTCCGGCCCCGGCGGCCAGTCCGTCAACACCACCGACTCCGCGGTGCGCATCACCCACCTGCCGACCGGTGTCGTCGCCTCCTGCCAGAACGAGAAGAGCCAGCTCCAGAACAAGGAGCAGGCACTCCGCATCCTGCGCTCCCGGCTGCTCGCCGCCGCCCAGGAGGAGGCCGAGAAGAACGCCGCGGACGCCCGGCGCAGCCAGGTGCGCACCGTGGACCGATCCGAGAAGATCCGTACGTACAACTTCCCCGAAAACCGGATCTCGGACCACCGGGTCGGCTTCAAGGCGTACAACTTGGACCAGGTGCTCGACGGCGACCTCGACTCCGTCATCCAGGCCTGCGTCGACGCCGACTCCGCCGCGAAGCTCGCGGCAGCGCAGTAACCCAACAGCAAGCACACTCGCAGCCCCGGAGGACCAGGTGCAGTTGTCACCCGGGGGGCGACCCCCAGCCCCCCGAAGTTTGCTGCTCGCCGAAGTGGCCCAGGCCACCCGGCGGCTGGCCGACGCCGGCGTGCCCTCGCCGCGCTTCGACGCGGAGGAGCTCGCCGCGTTCGTGCACGGCGTCAAGCGGGGAGAACTGCACACGGTCAAGGACGCCGACTTCGACGCCCGCTACTGGGAGGTCGTCGCCCGCCGTGAGGCCCGTGAGCCGCTCCAGCACATCACCGGCCGTGCCTTCTTCCGCTACCTGGAGCTCCAGGTCGGCCCCGGTGTCTTCGTGCCCCGCCCGGAGACCGAGTCCGTCGTCGGCTGGGCCATAGACGCCGTACGCGCCATGGACGTCGTCGAGCCGCTCATCGTCGACCTGTGCACCGGCTCCGGCGCGATCGCCCTCGCCCTCGCCCAGGAGGTGCCGCGCTCGCGCGTGCACGCCGTGGAGGTCTCCGAGGACGCGCTGGTGTGGACCCGGAAGAACGTCGAGGGGTCCCGCGTCGTTCTCCACGAGGGCGACGCGCTCACCGCGCTGCCCGAGCTGGACGGCCAGGTCGACCTCGTCATCTCCAATCCGCCGTACATCCCGCTGACCGAATGGGAGTACGTCGCCCCGGAGGCCCGCGACTACGACCCGGAACTCGCGCTCTTCTCCGGCGAGGACGGACTCGACTTCATCCGCCGACTGGAACGCACCGCGCACCGGCTGCTGCGCCCCGGCGGGCTCGTCGTCATCGAGCACGCCGACACGCAGGGCGGCCAGGTGCCGTGGATCTTCAACGAGGAGGCCGGCTGGGCGGACGCCGCCGACCACCCCGACCTGAACAACCGGCCGCGCTTC
The DNA here is from genome assembly GCF_039536205.1 of Streptomyces sannanensis. Taxonomy (GTDB): domain Bacteria; phylum Actinomycetota; class Actinomycetes; order Streptomycetales; family Streptomycetaceae; genus Streptomyces; species Streptomyces sannanensis. The sequence goes on from NZ_BAAAYL010000001.1 coordinate 4,757,589, forward strand.
GCGACCGCACGCAAGGCAATGCCATGACCCTGACCAGGTACATCACTGTCACCACCGTGAGGAGAGCGGACTAATGGCTCGGCGATACGACTGCAACGACGCGACCGATCGTGCAACCGGTCTGCGCGAGGCCGCGTCAGCCGTCCGCCGCGGCGAGCTCGTCGTGCTGCCCACCGACACCGTCTACGGCATCGGTGCGGACGCCTTCAGCTCGGAGGCCGTCGCCGATCTGCTGGCCGCGAAGGGACGGGGCAGGAACATGCCCACGCCCGTGCTGATCGGCTCCCCGAACACCCTGCACGGACTGGTCACCGACTTCTCCGAGCAGGCCTGGGAGCTCGTCGACGCCTTCTGGCCCGGCGCGCTCACCCTGGTGGCCCGGCACCAGCCGTCGCTCCAGTGGGACCTGGGGGACACCCGCGGCACCGTCGCGATCCGTATGCCGCTGCACCCCGTCGCCATCGAGCTGCTCACCGAGGTCGGCCCGATGGCCGTCTCCAGCGCGAACCTCACCGGGCATCCGGCGCCCGAGGACTGCGACGCCGCGCAGGGCATGCTCGGCGACTCCGTCTCCGTCTACCTCGACGGCGGCCCGACCCCGGGGATCGTTCCGTCCTCGATCGTCGACGTCACCGGGAAGACCCCGGTCCTCCTCCGTGCCGGCGCGCTCGGCGCGGACGAGCTCCGCAAGGTCGTACCCGACCTCGAGGTGGCGAATTGACAGCCCCTGACGAGGGGCGTGGCATAGCGGAAGGCCGGCCGGCCTCCTCCGAGGAGGGGGCGCCATCGTCCTTCCGCATCCTCCACGTCAGCACGGGCAACGTCTGCCGCTCGCCCATCACCGAGCGGCTGACCAGGCATGCCCTGGCCGGCCGCCTCGGCGGCCCGCGGGGCATCCTCGTCGAGTCCGCCGGCACGTGGGGCCACGAGGGCGCCCCCATGGAGGCCCACGCCGCGACCGTCCTCGCCGACCTCGGCGCCGACCCGTCCGGCTTCGTCGGCCGCGAGCTCCTCGACGAGCACGTCATCCGCGCCGACCTCGTCCTGACCGCCACCCGCGACCACCGGGCCCAGGTCATCTCCATGGGCCACTCCGCGGGCCTGCGCACCTTCACGCTGAAGGAATTCAACCGCCTCGTACGGGCCATAGACCCGGCGACGCTGCCGGACGCAAGCGAGGACGGCCTGGTCGAACGCGCCCGCGCCCTGGTCCGTGCTGCCGCCGCTCTACGCGGGTGGCTTCTGGCCCCGAGCGCGGAGGCGGACGAGGTGAACGACCCGTACGGCGCCCCGATCACGTTCTTCCGCTCGATCGGCGACGAGATCGACCAGGCCCTGGACCCCGTCCTCACGGCCCTCACGGGCGTCCCGCGCGTCTGAGCCCACCCGGTCCGGTGTTGCCGCTCCCCGCCATGCCGGACCGGCTGGTGGGGGTCGCCGCCGTTGCCGGGTGCGGCTTCCGTTGCCGGGCGCGGTCCGGGTATGCGTCCTACATTGGAGCTGACGCCACTGGCGCCGAACAGCGCACCCTCGTCAGGTCCGGAGCCACCCATGCCGGTCACCGAAGCTTCCGCGTCCGTGTCCACCACTCCGTGGCAGGGTCTGGACGCCCTGCGCCGGCAGGATCCGGAGATCGCCGACGTCCTGCTGGGGGAGCTGGACCGGCAGTCCACCGGCCTTCAGCTGATCGCCGCGGAGAACTTCACCTCGCCCGCCGTGCTGGCCGCGCTCGGCTCACCGCTCGCCAACAAGTACGCCGAGGGCTATCCCGGGGTCCGGTATCACGGGGGCTGCGAGCTGGTCGACGTCGCCGAGCAGATCGCCATGGAGCGGGCGGCGGCGCTCTTCGGGGCCGAGCACGCGAACGTACAGCCGCACTCCGGGTCGTCCGCCGTGCTGGCGGCGTACGCGGCGCTGCTGCGGCCGGGGGACACGGTGCTGGCGATGGGACTGGCGTTCGGCGGGCATCTGACCCATGGCTCACCGGCCAATTTCTCCGGCAAGTGGTTCGAGTTCGTCGGCTACGGCGTCGACCCGGAGAGCGGGCTCATCGACTACGACCAGGTGCGCCATCTGGCCCGTGCGCACCGGCCCAAGGCGATCGTCTGCGGCTCGATCGCGTATCCCCGGCACATCGACTACGCCGAGTTCCGCGAGATCGCGGACGAGACGGGCGCGTACCTGATCGCGGACGCGGCGCATCCGATCGGGCTGGTCGCGGGCGGCGCGGCGCCGAGCCCGGTGCCGTACGCCGATGTCGTGTGCGCGACCACGCACAAGGTGCTGCGCGGTCCGCGCGGCGGGATGGTGCTGTGCGGGTCGGCGCTGGCCGAACGGGTTGACCGCGCGGTGTTCCCGTTCACGCAGGGCGGGGCGCAGATGCATACGATCGCCGCCAAGGCGGTCGCGTTCGGGGAGGCTGCGACGCCGGCCTTCGCGGCGTACGCGCACCAGGTCGTGGCCAATGCCCGGACGCTGGCTGCCGGCCTCGAGGCGGAGGGCTTCGTCGTCCTCACCGGCGGCACGGACACGCACATCGTCGTCGCCGATCCGTCGCCGCTGGGCATGGAGGGCCGTACGGCCCGTGGACGGCTTGCGGCGGCCGGCCTGGTGCTGGACACCTGCGCGCTGCCGTACGGCGACGAGCGGGGCATCAGGCTCGGTACGGCGGCCATTACGACGCAGGGCATGGGGGAGCCGGAGATGGCCAGGATCGCGGTGCTGTTCTCGGCGGCGCTGCGGGACGACCGGAAGACCCGGGACCGGGTACGCGAACTGGCCGCGGATTTTCCGCCGTATCCCGGCTAGTGCCCCTCCCGGCAACGTTTGCCCCGTCGTGACGTTCCCCCAGCTACCTCCCCCAGCTACCTCCCCCAGCTACCTCCCCCAGCTACCGCTGGGGGTGCCCCCAGGCACGCGCGCTCGCTGCGTTGGCCGAAAACCCCAGGAGCGCTGCTACGAGGGCCTTCGGCCGCCTTGCGATCGCACGCGCCGGACGCCGCTCCTCGACGGGCAGACGTTGCCGGTCGCGGCACTGGAAGCTGCCTCGTGCAACCGTCGGGGGACCGTCCGAGTCCTCAAGCACGTGGCGGCGAAGTTAGGGTGTGTCGCTGAGATGGCCAGCGATACCTGTGGGGCAGCCCGTGCGTGAATACCTGCTGACGCTCTGCGTCACGGCCGCGGTGACCTATCTGCTGACCGGGCCGGTGCGGAAGTTCGCCATCGCGACCGGTGCGATGCCGGAGATCCGGGCCCGTGACGTGCACCGGGAGCCGACACCGAGGCTCGGCGGGATCGCCATGTTCGGCGGTCTGTGCGCCGGGCTGCTGGTCGCCGATCACCTGGCCGGGCTCAGCAGTGTCTTCGAACTGTCGAACGAGCCGAGAGCGCTGCTGTCCGGCGCGGGCCTGATCTGGCTGATCGGTGTGCTGGACGACAAGTTCGAGATCGACGCGCTGATCAAGCTCGGCGGCCAGATGATCGCCGCGGGTGTGATGGTGGTGCAGGGTCTGACGATCCTGTGGCTGCCCATTCCAGGTATCGGGACGGTCTCGCTGACCCAGTGGCAGGGCACGCTCCTCACCGTCGCCCTCGTCGTGATCACGATCAACGCCGTGAACTTCGTGGACGGCCTGGACGGCCTCGCGGGCGGCATGGTCTGTATCGCCGCCGCCGCGTTCTTCATGTACTCGTACCGCATCTGGTACGGCTACGGGATCGAGGCAGCCGCCCCGGCCACCCTCTTCGCGGCCATCCTCATGGGCATGTGCCTGGGCTTCCTGCCGCACAACATGCATCCCGCCCGCATCTTCATGGGCGACTCCGGTTCGATGTTGATCGGTCTGGTGCTGGCCGCGGCCGCGATCTCCGTGACGGGCCAGGTGGACCCGGACGCGATGGGCATCTTCGTCGGCGGTGAGCGAGCGGCCACGCAGGCGATGCTGCCGGTCTTCATCCCGCTGCTCCTGCCGTTGACGATCATCGCCATCCCCATGGCGGACCTGGTGCTGGCGATCGTCCGCCGTACCTGGAAGGGCCAGTCGCCGTTCGCCGCCGACCGCGGTCATCTGCACCACCGGCTGCTGGAGATCGGCCACTCGCACAGCCGGGCGGTTCTGATCATGTACTTCTGGTCGGCGCTGCTCTCCTTCGGCACCGTGGCCTACTCGGTGAACTCCGCGTCGATGTGGATCGTGCTGTTGATCGTGGCCCTGAGCGCGGTCGGCCTGGTGCTTCTGCTGCTGCCCCGGTTCACTCCGCGCGCCCCGCGCTGGGCGGAGTCCTTCGTTCCGCCACGCTACCGGCGCCGTGTGATGCCGCAGCCCGCTCTTCCGTACGAGGAGGAGGACGTGGACGAGGTGGCGGAGGAGCGCGTTCCGGTAGCGGCCGGAGTCAGCGGCGTCAACGGGGCGACCGCCATCGGCCCCCGTTCGCGGTTCCACGACCGGCGGAAGGCCGGCTCCGCACGCTGACGGAATTGCCGCATCGGGCCTCAATACCAGACAAATGGACCCGCCCGCATGCACACACGGGCGGGTTCACTCTCATGTGTGATGGGGTACACAGCTATAGGTAAAGACCTCATCAAATAGTTTGTGATACCGTTCACGAGACCCGGCAAGCGAGCCGAAGGACCGTGGTGCGACGGCCCCTTGGCGTGAGGGACGACCTCCGCCCGGGCTTACGCTCGTCCATGACGACACCCCCTGACTCACTAGTAAGCGGAGCTGCCGCCATGCCGTCCAACGACGTCCGGAATCTCCTCCAAGCCGCCGTACCCACCGCTGCCGCCGGCGCTGTCGCCGCTGTGGTCAGCGCTGTGGTCGCGGGCGGCAAGGGGGCGATCGGCGCGCTCGTCGCGACGGCCGTGGTGCTCCTCTTCATGGGTATCGGGCTGTTCGTTCTCCAGCGCGTTGCCAAATCACTGCCGCAGCTGTTCCAGGCCATGGGGCTGATGCTCTACACGGCCCAGCTGCTGTTGCTCTTCGTCTTCGTCGCGGTCTTCAAGAACACGACGCTGTTCAACCCCAAGGCCTTCGCCATCACGCTGGTCGCGCTGACCCTCGTCTGGATCGCCGCGCAGACCCGCGCACACATGAAGGCCAAGATCCTTTACGTCGAACCCGAACCCTCCGGTGCCCACAAGCCCGAGAACAAGGGGCCGAGGGCGTGAAGGGTAGGGCCGGTATAAGTGCGCGTTCGCGTTCCTGCTATCGTCCGGTGCCGAGTGCGGCACTGCGGGCGCGGGCATCTGAGCTGACGCCTGCTCAATCGCGAGGCTTGATGCCCCACAGCCGCCCCCACATCCGTAACACCAGTCCAGTGCCGACCCGCGGCTGCGCGCCGCGCCGACACAACGAGGTTGCCGTACCTATGCGCCACGCTGAAGGAGCCCGCGGTGAGTGCTGACCCGACGCAGGTCCTCGCCTTCGAGACCGACTGCCACATCTTCGAGGGCTGTGGCTTCCCCGGTCCGGGCCTGCACTCGTTCCTGTTCGAGCCCCTGTGGGGCAACCCGGACGGCATCTACTTCAACAAGGTGATGCTGCTGGCGCTGCTCGGCACCGTCATCATCGTCGGATTCTTCTGGGCTGCTTTCCGTAAGCCGCAGATCGTCCCCGGAAAGCTCCAGATGGTCGCCGAGGCCGGCTACGACTTCGTGCGCCGCGGCATCGTCTACGAGACGATCGGCCGCAAGGAGGGCGAGAAGTACGTCCCCCTGATGGTCTCGATCTTCTTCTTCGTCTGGATGATGAACCTCTGGTCGATCATCCCCCTCGCCCAGTTCCCGGTGACGTCGATCATCGCCTATCCGATGGGCCTTGCGGCGATCGTCTACGTCCTCTGGATGAGCCTGACCTTCAAACGCCACGGCTTCATCGGCGGTTTCAAGAACCTCACCGGTTACGACAAGTCCCTCGGCCCGATCCTGCCGATGGTCATGGTCATCGAGTTCTTCTCGAACGTCCTGGTCCGCCCCTTCACCCACGCGGTCCGACTCTTCGCGAACATGTTCGCCGGTCACACCCTGCTGCTGCTCTTCACGATCGCCAGCTGGTACCTGCTCAACGGCATCGGTGTCGCCTACGCGGGTGTGTCCTTCGTGATGGTCATCGTGATGACCGCCTTCGAGCTCTTCATCCAGGCCGTCCAGGCGTACGTGTTCGTCCTCCTGGCCTGCAGCTTCATCCAGGGCGCGCTCGCCGAGCACCACTGAGCCGTCCGCTCCCCATCCCCCTGATTCGTCCGGTGGCCAACCCCCACCGGTCTCGTAAAGAGAAGGAAGAACTGGCATGTCCCAGATCCTCGCTGCCGCCGATGGCATCACCGGCTCCCTCAGCTCCGTCGGCTATGGTCTGGCCGCCATCGGCCCCGGCGTCGGCGTCGGCATCATCTTCGGTAACGGCACCCAGGCTCTCGCCCGCCAGCCCGAGGCTGCCGGTCTGATCCGTGCCAACCAGATCCTCGGCTTCGCCTTCTGTGAGGCGCTCGCCCTCATCGGTCTGGTCATGCCGTTCGTCTACTAAGACGAACCGCTAAGACCAGCCTCTTTCGACGAAAGGCACTGATGTGAACCCCACCGTGGTTTACCTGGCGGCCGAGAAGGAGAACCCTCTCATTCCGCCGTGGCCCGAGGTGGTCATCGGTCTGATCGCCTTTGTCATCGTCTTCGGCTTCCTCGCCAAGAAGCTCCTCCCGAACATCAACAAGGTTCTGGAAGAGCGTCGCGAGGCCATCGAGGGTGGCATCGAGAAGGCCGAGGCCGCTCAGACCGAGGCCCAGAGCGTGCTGGAGCAGTACAAGGCCCAGCTCGCCGAGGCCCGCCACGAGGCCGCGCGTCTGCGCCAGGAGGCGCAGGAGCAGGGCGCCGCGCTCATCGCCGAGATGCGCGCCGAGGGCCAGCGGCAGCGTGAGGAGATCATCGCTGCCGGCCACGCCCAGATCGAGGCCGACCGCAAGGCCGCCTCGCAGGCGCTGCGTCAGGACGTGGGCAAGCTCGCCACCGACCTGGCCGGCAAGCTCGTCGGCGAGTCCCTCGGGGACGTCGCCCGGCAGAGCCGTGTTGTCGACCGCTTCCTCGACGAGCTCGAGGCGAAGGCCGAGGCGACCCGATGAACGGAGCGAGCCGCGAGGCACTGGCTGCCGCACGTGAGCGTCTCGACGCGCTGACGGACAACACGTCCGTCGACGCGGCGAAGCTCGCCGAGGAGCTGGCCGCCGTCACCGCGCTGCTCGACCGGGAGGTCTCGCTGCGTCGGGTCCTGACCGACCCGGCGCAGGCCGGCGAGGCCAAGGCCGAGCTGGCCGGGCGTCTGCTGGGCGGACAGGTGGGCGGCGAGACCGCCGACCTGGTGTCCGGCATGGTCCGCTCCCGCTGGTCGGCGTCGCGCGACCTGGTCGACGCGCTGGAGGAGCTGGCGAGCATCGCCGAGCTCACCGCCGCGCAGCGCCGGGGTGTGCTCGACGACGTCGAGGACGAGATCTTCCGGTTCGGCCGGATCGTCGCGTCCAGCACCGAGCTGCGGGCCGCGCTCACCGACCGCGCCGCGACCGCGTCCGCCAAGGCCGAGCTGGTGCGCAGCCTGCTGGGCGGCAAGGCCAACCCGGTCACCGAGCGTCTGGTCGTGCGTCTTGTGACGCACCCGCGTGGACGTAGCCTGGAAGCGGGACTCGAGTCCCTCTCCAAGCTCGCCGCCGCGCGCCGTGACCGCATGGTCGCGGTGGTGACGTCGGCGGTGCCGCTGTCCGACCAGCAGAAGCAGCGTCTGGGTGCGGCTCTCGCCAAGCTCTACGGCCGTGACATGCACCTCAACCTCGACGTGGACCCGGAGGTCCTCGGCGGGATCCAGGTGCGCGTCGGCGACGAGGTCATCGACGGCACGATCGCGGACCGGATCGCCGAGGCGAACCGCCGCATCGCCGGCTGACAGCCACCAACTCAACAAGCATGACCAGCGGCCCGGTTGGGCCGTGCAGAGGATTCCTGGGGGTCGAACCCCAGACCCCCAAGAAAACTTCGGGCCCAACAAGGAGAGCAGGGAACCCAGATGGCGGAGCTCACGATCCGGCCGGAGGAGATCCGGGACGCGCTGGAGAACTTTGTCCAGTCGTACAAGCCGGACGCGGCCTCGCGCGAGGAGGTCGGTACGGTCAGCCTTGCCGGCGACGGCATCGCGAAGGTCGAGGGTCTTCCCTCGGCCATGGCCAACGAGCTGCTGAAGTTCGAGGACGGCACCCTCGGCCTCGCCCTCAACCTCGAGGAGCGCGAGATCGGTGCCATCGTCCTCGGTGAGTTCAGCGGCATCGAGGAGGGCCAGTCGGTCACCCGCACCGGCGAGGTCCTGTCCGTCGCCGTCGGCGAGGGCTACCTCGGCCGTGTTGTCGACCCGCTCGGCAACCCGATCGACGGTCTCGGCGAGATCGAGACCTCCGGCCGCCGCGCCCTCGAGCTGCAGGCCCCCACGGTCATGCAGCGCAAGTCGGTGCACGAGCCGATGGAGACCGGCTACAAGGCCGTCGACGCGATGACCCCGGTCGGCCGTGGCCAGCGTCAGCTGATCATCGGTGACCGTCAGACCGGCAAGACCGCCCTGGCCGTCGACACGATCATCAACCAGCGCGACAACTGGCGCTCGGGCGACCCGAAGAAGCAGGTCCGCTGCATCTACGTCGCCATCGGCCAGAAGGGCTCCACCATCGCGTCCGTGCGCGGCGCGCTGGAGGAGGCCGGCGCCCTGGAGTACACGACCATCGTCGCCGCCCCGGCGTCCGACCCGGCCGGCTTCAAGTACCTGGCGCCGTACACCGGCTCCGCCATCGGTCAGCAGTGGATGTACGAGGGCAAGCACGTCCTCATCATCTTCGACGACCTGTCGAAGCAGGCGGATGCCTACCGCGCCGTGTCGCTGCTGCTGCGCCGCCCGCCGGGTCGTGAGGCCTACCCGGGTGACGTCTTCTACCTGCACTCGCGTCTGCTGGAGCGCTGCGCCAAGCTCTCCGACGAGATGGGCGCCGGTTCGATGACGGGTCTGCCGATCGTCGAGACCAAGGCGAACGACGTGTCGGCGTTCATCCCGACCAACGTCATCTCCATCACCGACGGCCAGTGCTTCCTGGAGTCCGACCTGTTCAACGCCGGTCAGCGTCCGGCCCTGAACGTCGGTATCTCGGTCTCCCGAGTCGGTGGCTCCGCCCAGCACAAGGCCATGAAGCAGGTCTCCGGCCGTCTGCGTGTGGACCTGGCCCAGTACCGCGAGCTGGAGGCGTTCGCCGCCTTCGGTTCCGACCTGGACGCCGCGTCGAAGGCCTCGCTGGAGCGCGGTAAGCGCATGGTCGAGCTGCTGAAGCAGGCGCAGTACGCCCCGTACTCCACCGAGGACCAGGTCGTCTCCATCTGGGCCGGCACCACCGGCAAGATGGACGACGTCCCGGTCCAGGACATCCGCCGCTTCGAGCGCGAGCTGCTGGACTACCTGCACCGCGAGCACAAGTCGTTGATGACCGGTATCCGCGAGGGCGGCAAGATGTCGGACGACACCCTCGACAAGGTCGCGGAGCTCATCGCCACCTTCAAGAAGCAGTTCGAGACCTTCGACGGCAAGCTGCTCGGCGAGGACGCCGCCGTCAACGTCTCCAAGTGACGACGGAAGGGACCTGACTCATGGGAGCGCAGCTCCGGGTCTACAAGCGTCGCATCCGGTCCGTCACCGCGACGAAGAAGATCACCAAGGCGATGGAGATGATCGCCGCCTCGCGCATCGTCAAGGCGCAGCGCAAGGTGGCGGCCTCCACGCCGTACGCGACCGAGCTCACCCGCGCGGTCACGGCGGTGGCGACCGGTTCGAACACCAAGCACCCGCTGACCACCGAGGCCGACACCCCGACCCGTGCCGCGGTCCTGCTCATCACGAGCGACCGCGGTCTGGCCGGCGGCTACTCGTCCAACGCCATCAAGGCGGCGGACCAGTTGACGACGCGGCTGCGCGGCGAGGGCAAGGAGGTCGACACCTACATCGTCGGCCGCAAGGGTGTCGCCTACTACAGCTTCCGTGAGCGCAAGATCGCGGACAACTGGACCGGCTTCACCGACAGCCCGACCTACGCGGACGCCAAGAGGGTCGCCGCTCCGCTCATCGAGGCTGTCCAGCAGGACACCGCGAAGGGCGGCGTCGACGAGCTGCACATCGTCTTCACGGAGTTCGTGTCGATGATGACGCAGACGCCGGTGGACAAGCGGATGCTGCCGCTCAGCCTCGAGGAGGCGGCCGCGGAGTCGCCTTCGAAGGGCGAGATCCTTCCGCTGTTCGACTTCGAGCCCTCGGCGGAGGACGTCCTCGACGCCCTGCTGCCGCGCTACGTCGAGAGCCGCATCTACAACGCCCTGCTCCAGGCCGCCGCTTCCGAGCACGCGGCCCGTCGCCGGGCGATGAAGTCGGCCACCGACAACGCGGGTGAGCTGATCAACACGCTCTCCCGACTTGCCAACGCGGCCCGCCAGGCCGAAATCACCCAGGAAATCAGCGAGATCGTCGGTGGCGCGAGCGCCCTGGCCGACGCGACCGCGGGGAGTGACAAGTAATGACGACCACTGTTGAGACGGCCGCTGCCACGGGCCGCGTCGCCCGGGTCATCGGCCCGGTCGTCGACGTGGAGTTCCCCGTCGACGCGATGCCGGAGATCTACAACGCGCTGCACGTCGAGGTGCCGGACCCGGCCACGCCGGGCAGCACCAAGACCCTGACCCTCGAGGTCGCCCAGCACCTCGGTGAGGGCCTGGTCCGTACGATCGCGATGCAGCCCACCGACGGTCTGGTCCGCCAGGCCACGGTGACGAACACCGGCAAGGGCATCACCGTGCCCGTCGGCGACTTCACCAAGGGCAAGGTGTTCAACACCCTCGGTGAGGTGCTGAACGAGCCGGAGGCCAACGGCCAGGAGTCCGAGCGCTGGGCGATCCACCGCAGGGCCCCCAAGTTCGAGGACCTCGAGTCGAAGACCGAGATGTTCGAGACCGGCCTGAAGGTCGTCGACCTTCTCACCCCGTACGTCAAGGGTGGAAAGATCGGTCTGTTCGGTGGCGCCGGTGTCGGCAAGACCGTTCTGATCCAGGAAATGATCATGCGTGTGGCGAAGCTGCACGAGGGTGTTTCCGTGTTCGCCGGCGTGGGTGAGCGCACCCGTGAGGGCAACGACCTCATCGCGGAGATGGAAGAGTCCGGCGTTCTGGACAAGACCGCGCTGGTCTTCGGCCAGATGGACGAGCCCCCGGGCACCCGTCTCCGTGTCGCGCTGGCCGGTCTGACCATGGCGGAGTACTTCCGCGATGTGCAGAAGCAGGACGTGCTGTTCTTCATCGACAACATCTTCCGCTTCACCCAGGCCGGTTCCGAGGTGTCCACCCTGCTCGGCCGTATGCCCTCCGCGGTGGGTTACCAGCCGAACCTGGCGGACGAGATGGGCCTCCTGCAGGAGCGCATCACCTCGACCCGTGGTCACTCGATCACCTCGATGCAGGCGATCTACGTCCCCGCGGACGACCTGACCGACCCGGCCCCGGCCACCACCTTCGCCCACCTCGACGCGACGACGGTTCTGTCCCGTCCGATCTCCGAGAAGGGCATCTACCCGGCCGTGGACCCGCTGGACTCCACGTCCCGCATCCTGGACCCGCGTTACATCTCGCAGGACCACTACAACGCGGCCAGCCGCGTCAAGGGAATCCTGCAGAAGTACAAGGACCTCCAGGACATCATCGCCATCCTCGGTATCGACGAGCTCGGCGAAGAGGACAAGCTGGTCGTGCACCGCGCCCGTCGTGTGGAGCGCTTCCTGTCGCAGAACACCCACGCGGCGAAGCAGTTCACCGGTGTCGACGGTTCGGACGTCCCGCTGGACGAGTCGATCGCGGCGTTCAACGCGATCTGCGACGGTGAGTTCGACCACTTCCCGGAGCAGGCGTTCTTCATGTGCGGTGGCCTCGAGGACCTCAAGGCCAACGCCAAGGAACTCGGCGTCAGCTGAGTCCCGTGACGTACTGAGGGGGGCGGGTTTCGTCCCGCCCCCCTTGTCACGTCCCCCGGGGGCCGTCCCCCGGAAAACCCCCGGTCGACATGACCGGGGAGGGCCCGAGGACGCATCCGCGCCCTCGAGCCCGTCTAGACTTTGACCCAACACCCGGCAGAACCGCCGGGTGGTGACCCGAGGAGCCACCCTTGGCTGCTGAGCTGCACGTCGAGCTGGTCGCCGCCGACCGCCAGGTCTGGTCCGGTGAGGCCACCCTGGTCGTCGCGCGTACCGAGTCCGGCGACATCGGCGTCATGGCCGGTCACCAGCCGCTGCTCGGTGTGCTGGAGTCGGGCCCGGTGACGATCCGTACGAGCGAGGGCAAGGTGGTTGTCGCCGCCGTGCACGGCGGTTTCATCACCTTCGCGGACAACAAGCTTTCGCTGCTGGCCGAGATCGCCGAGCTGGCGGACGAGATCGATGTCCAGCGCGCGGAGCGGGCGCTGGAACGCGCCAAGTCGGACGCGGACGCCGCCGCCGAGCGCCGCGCCGAAGTCCGGCTGCTTTCGGTCTCCAAGCGCTGACCGAGGCCGACGGAATACTCTCAGCCGCGGCCCGGACTGGAATTTTCCAGACCGGGCCGCGGCTGAGGCAATGCAGGAGTTTGACGGTCCGGGCGACTCCCGGACCCCGAATGGAGCGAGGAGGTCGGTGTAGATGATCCTCGCTCTGCTTGTGTGCGGCCTGGTCGTCGCGCTGGTAGTGGTGGGACTCTTCGTCTTCGGTCTTCGCCGGCGGCTGATCCAGCGCTCCGGCGGGACCTTCGACTGCAGCCTGCGCTGGAACGTCCCGGAGGAGCCCGACACCACCGGCAAGGGCTGGGTGTACGGCGTGGCCCGCTACGGCGGCGACCGCGTCGAGTGGTTCCGTGTCTTCTCGTACGCCCCGCGCCCGCGCCGGCTGCTGGAGCGCTCGGCGATCGAGGTGATCGCCCGCCGGATGCCCGAGGGCGAGGAGGAGCTCGCGCTGCTGTCCGACTCGGTGATCCTCGCCTGCACCCACCGCGACACGCGCCTGGAGCTGGCGATGAGCGAGGACGCGCTCACCGGTTTCCTCGCCTGGCTGGAAGCGGCGCCGCCCGGCCAGCGAGTAAATGTGGCCTGATCGGCCCTCGCTGGTTGGGGGTCCCCCCGGACGGAGTCCGGGGGAGAGTGAATGTGGCCTGATCGGCCCGGTTGAAGTTGCCGCGCAGCGGCTGGTCCCAGGTGTCGGCGACACCGTCGACGCTCCGGTCGGCGGTGTACGCCTTGTCGTAGGCGGCGTAGCAGTCGCCGATGGTGCACTTGGCGTTCTGGACGTTGCCGAAGGCGTAGTTGATGTACGTGATCTTCGGTGCGGTGCCGCTGGAGATCCGGACCTATGCCCTCAGAGGCCCAACTCCTGTGCCAGAACCGCCGCTTGGACCCGGCTGCGCAGCTCCAGCTTGCCCAGCAGCCTGCTGACATGGGTCTTCACCGTGGCCTCGGCCATCTCCAGACGGATGGCGATCTCGGCGTTGGACAGCCCCCTGCCCAGACAGCCCAGCACCTCGCGCTCCCGTCGCGTCAGCGCGTCGAGCACCGCCGGGTCCGGCACGCTCTCCGGCCGCACCTGCAGGGGCGCGGCGAATTCGGCGATCAGCCGCCGGGTGACCGCCGGGGCGATCATCCCCTCGCCGCGGGCGACCGTACGCACCGCCTCGATCAGGTCCTTGGCCTCCGCGTTCTTCAGCAGAAATCCGGCCGCTCCGGAGCGCAGCGCACCGAAGACATACTCGTCGAGGTCGAACGTGGTGAGCACGAGCACGTCCGCGAGCTGCTCGGCGACGACCTGACGGGTCGCCGACACGCCATCGAGCCGCGGCATCTGAATGTCCATCAGCACCAGATCGGGCCGCAGTTCGCGGGCCAGCGCCACGGCCTCCTCGCCGTCCGCGGCCTCCCCGACGACCTCGATGTCCGGGGCGCTGCGGAGGATGAGCACCAGGCCGGCACGTACGGCCTGCTGGTCCTCGGCGACCAGCACGCGCACGGGATCCGCCCGGTCCCATGTGCTCCCGGCGCCCGCGCCCGCCGGATCGCCGCCCGTCCCCACTGCCGACGCTTCCATCCCGCTGCTCCCTCCTCGTTGGTCCTGCCGCCCGGTCGCTTCTCCGGCCGGTATGTCGTCCTCAAACGCCGTACGGGCCGGGGTCACCCGGCACCGAGGGGTCCGCCGGCAGGACCGCCTTCACCTGCCAGACCTTCGCCGGACCGCCGGGCCCGCCGGCCACCGGGCCCGCCTCGAACTCGCCGTCCAGCAGCGCCACCCGCTCCCGCATCCCGGTCAGACCGGCCCCGGAACCGGGGGCACGGGGGCCGCCCTCACCGGCGTACGGGCTGACGACCCGTACGCACAGCGACTCCGCGCCCTCCCACAGGGACACCCTGACCTCGCCCGGAGCCGCGTGCTTGACCGCGTTCGTCAGGGACTCCTGCACGATGCGGTACGCCGCGAGTTCCACCGACACGGGCAGCGGGCCGCCCGCCGCGCGGCCGTCCTCCAGGACGAACGACAGCCCGCTCGGCGTGCCGTTCGCCCCGGCCCGCGCGACCAGCGCGTCGAGCCCGGCGAGCGTCGGCGCGGCGGCCGGCTCGTTGTCGTCGCCGCTGTCCCGGAGCAGCCCGATGAGCCGGCGCATCTCCGCCAGCCCCTCCACGCTGTTCTCCCGGATGACCGTGAGCGCCTGATGGGTGGTCGCGTGGTCGTCCAGCGACAGCGCCGCCGTGGAATGGATCGCGATCGCCGAGAGATGATTGGCCACCATGTCGTGCAGCTCACGCGCCATCCGGGCACGCTCGGCCACCACCGCCTGGGTACGATCCATCTCCGCGAGCAGCGCGGTCTGCTCCGCGCGCAGCCCGGCCGCGATCGCCGCCTCCCGGTGGTTACGGATGATCGCGCCCGTGGTGGCCGGGCCGAAGGACACCAGGCCGGTCACCACACCGATCAGCAGCGCCTCCGGCTTGCGGAACCAGGCCAGGAAACCGATCGTCACCGCCACCGTGACGAGCCCTGTGGAGATCGGCAGCCGCCGGGCCTGGGCGGGCGTCCCGTACACCACGGCCGCGTACATCACATCGGTGAACATCAGGACCGTCGCCAGATCACCTCGGGTGAACTGGTCCGCGACCACCGCGACCGTACCGACCACGACGGCGGTCCTGGGCCGTGTCCTGCGCAGCAGCTCCATCGCGGCCATCGTGGCGAGCGGCACGAGCGTCACCCAGCGGGGCAGCAGATCGACGCCCGACTGGGTGTCCAGGCCGAGCGACCACAGCAGTAGGCCGCCGAGCAGGCCGACGACCGCGATGCGGATGTCGTCGCGGTGGGGGCGGGGGAAAGTCACACCCCCATCCAACACGGCTCCCGCGGCCCCGGCCTCACCGTTCAGGGCGAGGCCGCACTACATCGAAAGATGCAGCGAAGCATCGTCATCGCCGACGATGATCAACGAGCGCGCATCAGGAATGCTGGTGGGCAGGATCCGAGAGGAGAGCACCGTGATCGTCACGCTGATCGTCGCCTGTGAGATCGCCTTCTGGGTGCTGCTGGTCGCCGGTCTGGCCGTACGCTACCTGCTCCGCATGCCACGCGCCGGCGCCGGCCTGCTGCTGTGCGAGCCCCTGCTGGAGCTCGTTCTTCTCGTCGTCACCGCGATCGATCTCAAGAACGGCGCCGCGCCGGACTGGAAGCACGGTCTCGCAGCGATCTACATCGGCTTCACGGTCGCCTACGGCCACTACACCATCAGCTGGGCCGACGCCCGCTTCGCCCACCGCTTCGCCGGCGGGCCGCCCCCGGTCAAGCCCCCGCGCTACGGCATGGCCCGCGCCCGCCACGAGGGCAAGCTCTGGCTCCGCACGGTCGTGGCTGCTGCCGTCGCCTGCGCCCTGCTCCAGTTCGCCATCTGGTACGTCGGTGACGACGGCGACATCAGCTCGCTCACCGCCTGGCAGAGGACGGCCCTGCAGGCCATCTTCATCCACGGCCTGATCGCGCTGTCGTACGCGATCTGGCCAAAGAAGGAGAAGGCCCCGGCGCGGCTGCGGGACTGAGTCCAACCGCGTCCAGCGTTCGCCGCCCGGTACCCGGAGCACGTCGCGGGCCTCTTTGTTCGCTGCCCTCGCCAGGATGTTGTATTTCCCGGGGGCAACCCCCGGACCCCCGGCAGGTCCGGCTCAGCGTTCGCCGCCCGGTACCCGGAGCACGTCGCGGGCCTCTTTGTTCGCTGCCCTCGCCAGGATGTTGTGTTTCCCGGGGGCAACCCCCGGACCCCCGGCAGGTCCGGCTCAGCGTTCGCCGCCCGGTACCCAGAGCACGTCGCCGGCCTCTTTGTTCGCTGCCCTCGCCAGGATGTTGTGTTTCCCGGGGGCAACCCCCGGACCCCCGGCAGGTCCGGCTCAGCGTTCGCCGCCCGGTACCCAGAGCACGTCGCCGGCCTCCTTGTTCGCTGCCCTCGCCAGGATGCTGTGTTTCCCGGGGGCAACCCCCGGACCCCCGGCAGGTCCGGCTCAGCGTTCGCCGCCCGGTACCCAGAGCACGTCGCCGGCCTCCTTGTTCGCTGCCCTCGCCAGAATGAACAGCAGGTCCGACAGCCGGTTCAGATACGTCGCCGTGAGGCCGTTCATCGCTTCGCCGTGCACCTCCAGCGCCGCCCAGGTGGATCGCTCCGCGCGGCGGACCACCGTGCAGGCCTGGTGCAGCAGTGCCGCGCCCGGGGTGCCGCCCGGCAGGATGAAGGAGCGCAGCTTCTCCAGCTCCGCGAGGAAGCGGTCGCAGTCCTCCTCCAGCTTGTCGACGTAGGACTGCTCGACCCGCAGCGGCGGGTACTTGGGGTTCTCCACGACCGGCGTCGACAGGTCCGCGCCCACGTCGAACAGGTCGTTCTGTACGCGGGTGAGGACCTTCACGACCTCCTCGGGCAGCTGCCCGAGCGCGATCGCCGTGCCGATGACCGCGTTGGCCTCATTGGCATCGGCATATGCCGAAATACGCAGATCCGTCTTGGCGACCCGGCTCATGTCGCCCAGCGCCGTGGTGCCCTTGTCGCCGGTGCGGGTGTAGATACGCGTCAGATTGACCATGAGACCAGCCTAGTTGCCGGTGTGATGTCCGCCATGCGGGACGTGACGCGCATCTCTTCCCCTCCTACCGGGCGGTCACGGACGCTAATCTCCGCCGGAGAGCAGAACGCAAACAGTCGTTAAGGGGATGAGAAGTGGCCAGGAAGCTCGCCGTCATCGGAGCCGGACTCATGGGATCGGGTATCGCGCAGGTCTCCGCCCAGGCGGGCTGGGACGTCGTGCTGCGTGATGTCACCGACGCGGCCCTGACGCGCGGTACGGACGGCATCAAGGCCTCGTACGACAAGTTCGTCGGCAAGGGCAAGCTGGCCGCGGCGGACGCGGAGGCGGCGCTGGGCCGTATCACCACGACCACCGACCTGGACGCGGCCGCCGATGCCGACATCGTCGTCGAGGCCGTCTTCGAGAAGCTCGAGGTCAAGCACGAGATCTTCCGTGCGCTCGACAAGCTGGTGAAGGACGAGACCGTTCTCGCCTCCAACACCTCCGCCATCCCGATCACCAAGATCGCGGCGGTGACCGAGCGGCCCGAGCGGGTCGTCGGTACGCACTTCTTCTCGCCCGTGCCGATGATGCGGCTGTGCGAGCTGGTCCGCGGCTACAAGACCAGCGACGAAACGCTCGCCACCGCCCGCGAGTTCGCCGAGTCGGTCGGCAAGACCTGCATCGTCGTCAACCGTGACGTGGCCGGTTTCGTCACCACCCGCCTCATCTCGGCGCTGGTCGTGGAGGCGGCCAAGCTGTACGAGTCGGGTGTCGCCACCGCCGAGGACATCGACATAGCCTGCAAGCTGGGCTTCGGCCACGCCATGGGCCCGCTGGCCACCGCCGACCTCACCGGCGTGGACATCCTGCTGCACGCCACCGAGAACATCTACACCGAGTCCCAGGACGAGAAGTTCGCGCCGCCGGAGCTGATGCGCCGGATGGTGGACGCGGGTGACATCGGCCGCAAGAGCGGGCAGGGCTTCTACAAGCACTGATTGACGATCCCGCACCCAGGCGGGTGATTTGGGTATCGGTTCGCTTACGGGCGGCAACTTCCCTGCCCTTGCCGCAGTCAGTTGTTGCAGTGACGGACCACGGACTCTCGGGAGCACATATGCACATCAGGGGCGACCACACCGAGCTGGTCGTCGGGGGGCGCCTCGACGTCCGCAGCGCGGCGGACGCCCGTACGGTCCTGCACTCCGCCCTCGACGAGGGTGTCGGAGACCTGGTGCTCGACCTGACCGAGCTGGACTCCTGGGACGCCACCGGGCTCGGGGTCATCATGGGCGCACACCGGCGGGCCGGACGCTCCGGCCGCCGGCTCGTCCTGCGCGGGGTGCCGCCGCAGATGCAACGGCTGCTGGTGGCGACCCGGCTGCACCGGATCCTGTCCATCGAGGGCGGGATCGCCGCGGACGCGCTGCCGCGCGTGTGAACACACCGGTCCTGTGTGTGAACGGCCCGTGTGAATCACACGGCGAGCCCGAGCATCATGAGACTGTGATGTCCTGGACGGCGCTACACCCCGGATGTTCCTGGATACTGTGCGAAGGTCTAGGGTTCGGTCGCCCGCCGATTGAGCAACCCGGAAGGCGGGCACCGGACCAGAAGCGACAGCGGACGTGCGCAAGGCCGGGAGGGGCATCGGCACGCGACGCATCTGGGGGGCTGTGACCATGGACCCGACGAACCGGGGACCGGAAGAGTTCGCACAGGACAACGACGGCTCGGACGCGCCCGGGGTGCAGCGCACCCCGCGCGACCCGGCCACGGCGGCCCTGGGCCTGGGCGGGGCGCGGCCCGCTCCCGGGACCGCCCGCACCGTTCAGCTCGTATCCGGCGACTTCCTGCTCACCGTCAATCCTGTCGACGGCAGCGAGATCGAGCCGTGCCCGCCGTACGAGCGGCCGGGCCCGCCCGTACGGTACGACGCCGAGGAACGCGCCGAGCTGCTGCGCGCCTCGGCGCCCCCGGTGCCGCCCGGTCCTGCCGCGCCCGACATCCCGCTGCTCCAGCGCGAGGAGGAACGCGAGCAGTTGGTGCGGCTGCTGGCCCGTGGGCGCTCCGTGCGGCTCACCGGATCAGCCGGTTCCGGGCGTACCACCCTGCTGGACGCGGTCGCCGCCGACTGCGCCGACCTCGCGCCGGACGGTGTCGTGCGGCTCTCCGGGTACCGCCGTACCCCCGCCGATCTGCTGTACGGCCTCTGCGCGGCCGTGTACAAGGCGCCGCTGTACCGCCCCGACCGGGACGGCTTGCAGGAACTCGTCCATGAGATCGGCGCCGTCGTCGTCGTCGACGACCTGGAGTTCGGCGGGGCCGCGCTCGACGAGCTGTTGGAGGCCACCCCCGAGTGCGCCTTCGTGTTCGCCGTCACCCCCGATGTCGCCGCGCCCTCCGCCGGATCGCACCTCGAAGAGGTCCTCCTCGGTGGCCTCGACCGGGCCGGCTCACTGGATCTGCTCGCGCGGACCGCCGGGCGGCCGCTCACCGAGGCGGAGACCAACTGGGCCGGGGACCTGTGGTTCGAGTCCGAGGGTCTGCCGCTGCGTTTCGTGCAGGCCGCCGCGCTGCTGAGGCAGCGCGACGCGCTGCGCGCCGACCCCGACGCCTTCGACGAGTTCGGGTTCTTCTCCGACGCGCCCGTCGACGCGCCGTTCGACGCCGTCGAGGACGGGCACGACGTGCCGCTGCCCACCCTCGGCGAAAGCGCCGCCCCCGCCGCGCTGCTCGCCTCCCGGCTCGGCGCGTCCGCCCGCGAGAGCCTGCGCTTCGCGGTGGCCCTCGGCGGAGAGGTCCCGCACCAGGCGCATCTGCCGGCGCTGGTCGGCGACACCCGCGCGGACGCCGCGCTCGGCGAGCTGCTCGGCTGCGCGCTGATCTCCCCGGTCGGCTCGCACTACCGGCTGGCCGCGGGTGTACTGACCCAGCTGGAGGCTGCCGGCTACGGCGAGGACGCCGCCGGCCGCGCCCGTACCGCCGCCCGGCACTACGCATGGTGGACCGGGCACCCCTCCGTGACCACCGAGCGGGCCACCGCCGAGGCCGACGCCGTACTCGCGGCCATGGCCGCCCTGGTGTCCGGCCCGGTGGACGACCTGGAGCAGCACAGCGCCGCCGTGGAACTCGCCCGCAGTGCCACGCCCGCCTTCGCGGCCGGACTGCACTGGGGCGCCTGGGAACGGGCGCTGCGGATCGGCTCCGAGGCGGCCAGGCTGTCCGGCGAGGTCGCCGAAGAGGCGTACTTCCACCATGAGTTGGGCGTCCTCGCGCTCTGCGCCGGGAACCTCGACCGGGCCCGCGCCGAGCTGGACGCGTCGATCGCGCTGCGCGGGGCGCTCGCCGACAAGCGCGGCACCGTCTCCGGGCGGCGCGCACTCGCCCTGGTCACCGACCGCGAGGGCGGGCCGCTGCTGCCCGGGCAGGAGCCCGGCGGACGCACCCCGGCGGGTGAGGAGGTCCCGGCCGCGCGCCACGAGGAGTCGGCCTCGCCGCCCGGTGGTGTGGCGGCGCCGCGGCAGCCCGCGGAGCCGACCGCCGTGCTCGCCCCGCATGCCGCGCCCCACGGCGGCGGCAAGGCCGTGGGCGCCCGCCGTGCCGTGCTCAGCGGGGCCCGGCGCAATCTCGTCGCCGCCGGCGCGGGTGCGCTGCTCGCCGGGGTGCTCGGCACCGTGGTGACGCTCGGGGCGACGTCCGGGCAGGAGGACGAGCCCGGCAACAGGGTCAAGTCCGAGCAGTCGGCGAACGAGGGGGACGGCTCGAACGGGTTGTCCGCGGACGAGCCCGCCACGGGCTCCACGCGTCACCCCGGCGGCGGTGGCCCCGGCAACCCTGGCAACCCGGGTGACCCCGGCAGCACCGGCTCCACGGGTGCCACCGGCCCCGGCACCGGCGGCGCCCCGGGCGACCCGTCGTCCGGGACGACCACCACGGGTGGTACGACGACACCCCCGGGCACGGGCGGCACCGCGACCTCGCCGACGACAGGCGGTACGACGTCCCCGACGACCGGTGGCTCCACGTCTCCGACGACGGGCGGTTCCACGCCCCCGACGACCGGGGGCAGCACCTCGCCCACGACCGGCGGAAGCACGTCCCCGACCACCGGGGGATCGACGCCACCCTCGACGGGCGGTTCGACCACCGGGGGAACCACTGCTCCTTCGACGGACGGCGGTACGACGACCACCGGAGGGACGACCGGGGGGACCAGCGGCTCTGCGGACGGGGGTACGACGACGACCGGTGGCGCGGCCACCGGCGGTACCACCGGTGGCGGGGACGGCGGCAGCACCACGGCCGGCACCACGGCCGGTACGAGTACCACGGGCGGCACCACGGCCGGCACGAGTACCACGGGCGGCACCACGGCCGGCACGAGCACTACGGGCGGCACCACGGCCGGCGCAAGCCCCACCAGCAGCGCCCCGGCGCCCAGCGGTTCCGCGACCTGACGGCCGCACCGGGCCCTGGGCGGGGTGACGCGTGCCGGGTGGGTCAGAAGAGGCGGAGCTTGTCGTCCTCGATGCCGCGCATCGCGTCGTAGTCCAGGACCACGCAGCCGATGCCGCGGTCCGTGGCCAGGACCCGTGCCTGGGGCTTGATCTCCTGCGCCGCGAAGACGCCCTTCACCGGGGCGAGGTGCGGGTCCCGGTTGAGGAGCTCCAGGTAGCGGGTCAGCTGCTCCACGCCGTCGATCTCGCCGCGCCGCTTGATCTCCACCGCCACGGTCCGGCCGTCCGCGTCCCGGCACAGGATGTCCACCGGGCCGATGGCCGTGGGGTACTCGCGGCGGATCAGGGTGTAGCCCTCGCCGAGGGTTTCGATCCGGTCGGCCAGCAGCTCCTGAAGGTGTGCTTCCACGCCGTCCTTGATGAGCCCGGGGTCGACGCCGAGTTCGTGAGAGGAGTCGTGGAGGATCTCCTCCATCGTGATGATCAGCTTTTCCCCGGCCTTGTTGACGACGGTCCACACGTCGTCGCCCTCCTTGAGCGTGCAGGGCGGGGACATCCAGTTGAGCGGTTTGTACGCGCGGTCGTCCGCGTGGATGGAGACGCTGCCGTCCGCCTTGACCAGGATCAGACGGGGAGCGGAGGGCAGGTGGGCGGTGAGCCGGCCGGCGTAGTCCACGGAGCAGCGGGCGATGACGAGACGCATGGTCGGCAACGCTACTCGACTACACCTCCTGAACGCGATTCGCCCACCCGTCACCCGGTACCGCCCTTGACCGATTCCGGTCGGGCAGCCTCTTTCCGGCCCGTGTGCGTCGGTGGCCGGTTGTCTGCCCATTCTCCTGGTGCGGTGAGGACCCCGCCCCTACCGTGGATGCAGGAGGTTGTCGTTCGCGCACGCTGCGTTGTCCGCCTCCTTCCCTGCCCGTAAGGCCCCGACCTACGGGGCCGCGAGAGGAGAACCCATGTCGCTCGACGTCTCACCGGCACTGTTGGAGCAGGCCGAGCGAGGCGAGGTCGACGAAGACGCCTTCGTCGACTGCGTCCGGACCTCCCTGCCGTACGCATGGGAGATGATCAGCTCTCTGGTGGCACAGCTGAAGGTGGAGGGCGGCGAGTTTGCCGACAACCAGACGCCGCCGCCGGACGAGCAGGCGCGTGGCCAGCTGCTGCGCGCGCTGGCGAGTGATGCCATACGCGGGGCGCTGCAGCGGCACTTCGGAGTGCGTCTGGCATTCCAGAACTGTCACCGCGTCGCGGTGTTCCCGCTCGATCCGTCGGTGGACGAGCGGCTGGCCCGCTTCACCTCCATACGGGGCCAGTTGCTGAACCAGTCGCCCGAACTGCGGGACTGCTGAAGGCTCTTCGCCGCCGCCCCGGCCCGTGGCAGGTGCTGCGCTCCCGGGGCGGCGGCGATCAGGTCAGGGCCGGCCGAACAGGGGGAGCACCTCCGTCCCCAGCCGGCGTACGTTCTCCTCCGTGGCAGCCACATCGCCGGAGCCTTCGACGAGCAGTGCGAAGCGGGTGATGCCGGTACGTTCCGTGGTGGCCGCGAGCCGGTCGGCGGCCAGTTCCGGGGGTCCCACGGGGTGCAGTGCGCACAACAGTTCCGTGTAGGCGCCCGGATCGCGCATCGCGCGGTGCCGTCCGTCGACCGTCACATGGGCGTCGAGTCCCTGCTTGAGCCATCCCGGCAGCGCTTTGGCCAGCGTCTCGGCCGCCTCCTCACGGCTGTCCGCGATCTGTGAGACTCCGGCGGAGACATGTCCGGCGCGCTCGACGGCGTCCGGCGCGTGTCCCGCCGCGCGCGCGTGCGTACGCCACAGGGCGACCATCTCGGCCTTCTCCTCGTCGCCGCAGTGCATCCCGAGGAGCATCGGCAGGCCGCGTTCCGCGGCCAGCTTCACACTCGCCGGCGAGGTGCAGGCGACGACCACCTCGGGGCCGTCCGGCGCACCGTTCAGCAGCTCGTCCGGGCGGGGCACGACGGACACCTCGCGGAAGGCGTACCGCTCGCCCCGGGCCGAGACGCGGGGTTCGCGCAGCCAGCGCAGAAGCAGGTCGAGCGACTCGGGAAAGCCGCTTTCGTACGCCTCCAGTCCCGCGCCGAACACCTCCAGATCCACCCACGGCCCGCCGCGGCCGACGCCGAGGCTGAACCTCCCGCCGGATGTGAGATGCAGCAGCGCCGCCTGCTCGCCCAGCGCCACCGGATGGGTGGCCGGCAGCACGCTCACCGCCGTACCGACCCGGATCCGCCGGGTGCGGCCGAGCAGCAGCGCGGCCAGTGTGACGGCCGACGGGCACACGCCGTACGGCACGAAGTGGTGCTCGGCCAGCCAGACCGAGTCGAGTCCGGACTCCTCCGCGACCTCCGCGGATCGCATCGCCCGGTGCAGTGCCTCCCCCTGCCCCTGGCCCGGGAACTGGGCGGCAAGGACGAAGATTCCAACTCCGGAAGTCCCAATGCGCATCGCCTGTAGCCTCCTTGCGGCCGACGCGGCTCTCCCCCTTATGGGCAACAACGTCCGACACGTGCCAAAGGCAACGGCCCCACGCAAAGTTGTTGCGATTTTCCGGTAAGCACCTTCCCTGGGGGTTCGGGTACCCCTACTCACTGCCCGTAGGCTGGTTGGGACGAGTCAGCTCCGGCCCGAGAGGTGTTACGTGTCACCGCGCCGCAACCGCCCCCGAGGCGGCGACAAGCCGACCGAGCGTGCGAGCGAGGAGGGAGGCCGCTACGGCGGCTTCCAGAGCAGCGAGAGCTGGGGCGGCGAGGACTGGTCGGTGCGCCATGTCAGCGGCGCGAGCGCGGCGGGCAAGCGCTACCGCTGCCCCGGCTGCGACCAGGAGATCCCGTCCGGGGTGCCGCATGTCGTGGCATGGCCGGAATACGGCGGCGTGGACGACCGGAGGCACTGGCACAAGGCCTGCTGGAACGCGAAGGACCGCCGCACCTCCCGGGTGCCGCGGTCCCGTAACGCCCCGCGCTACTAGGGCGTGTTTCGAAAGTCCCGCCTAGTGGGGAACGCCCGGCACGCACGCTCGCCGCGTTGTCGGTCGTCGGCGCAGCCCGCTGCGCTCTCCTCCCTCCGCCTTGCGATCGCACGCACCAGACGCCCCCGACCCCGCCCTCCGGGCGGACGACGCTACTTTCGAAACACGCCCCAGGCCCTGTACGCCTACACGTCACGCCTGCCGAGCAGGGCGAACGCTCCCGCGACGGCTGCCGCGGTCACCACGGCGAGGAAGACCAGCTGCTTGACGCCGGTCTCCCCGCCGGAGACCTGGAACAGGGTGAACAGCGAACTGGGTGCGCTGTACTCCATGATCGTTTCGGCCACCTTCTGGGTGGACTCCCAGATGTAGAGGAACGCGGGCATCACCGCGGGGACCAGGACGACCCCGAGCATCGTCGTGATCGCGCCCGCGGAGTGGCGCAGCATCGAGCCCACGGCCAGACCGAGCAGCCCGAGCAGAGTGACGTAGAGGCTTCCGCCCAGCACTCCGCCGGCCCATGCCGCGCCGCTGGTCGCCCGGCCGGCGTCGCTGTGCAGCGAGGCCGACACCAGGCTCACGAACCCCACGGCGCTCGCGGTGGTGACGAAGGCCAGGAGGCCGAAGACGATCAGCTTCGCGGCCAGTACCCGCGAGCGCTGCGGACAGGCGGTGAGCGTGGTGCGGATCATCCCCGTGCCGTACTCCGAGGTGACGACCAGCACGCCGAGGGTGATCACGCAGATCTGTCCCAGCATCAGCCCGAACGCGGCGGGCGTGGTGACCGGGGTGGCGGCGTAGTCGCTGTCCGTGGTCAGCAGGGCGCCGGACAGTCCGATGCCGAGCACGAGCAGCAGCATGATGCCGATCGTCCACATCGTGGACCGGACCGACCTGATCTTCGTCCACTCCGAGGTGATGGCATGCCCGAGATGCGTGGACCGCACCGGAATCGGCGAGGTGTACGTCTGCTGGGGGTAGGGGCTGCTCATCGGGCGTCCTCGCTGCGCTGGGTCGTGTCGGCGGCCGGAGCGGCCGGGGCCGCGTACGGGTTCTGTCCGGGCGGCGGCGGGGCGTACCAGCCCTGCTGGGGGACCTCGGGGAGCGGCGGCGGGGCGTAGCCGGGCCGGGGGAGCTCCTGGAGGCCGACCCGGGGGTCGTCGGCGGAGCGGTAGTCCACCGCCGCCGCGGTCATCCGCATATAGGCCTCCTCCAGCGAGGCCTGGTGCGGGGAGAGCTCCCACAGCCGTACGCCGGCGTCGTGCGCCAGCTCGCTGATCCGGGGCAGCGGCAGACCGGTCACCCGCAGCGCGCCGTCCGGCTCAGGCATCACCTGGCCGCCCGCCTCGGAGAGTGCGGCGAAGAGCTTCTCCCGCTGCTGCGCTTCTCCGTCCGGGGTGCGCACCCGTGCGAAGTCGGCCGAGTTGCGCGAGATGAAGTCCTTGACGCTCATGTCGGCCAGCAGCTGTCCCCGCCCGATCACGATCAGGTGATCCGCGGTGAGTGCCATCTCGCTCATCAGATGGGAGGAAACGAAGACCGTACGGCCTTCTGCCGCCAGTGACTTCATCAGATTGCGGACCCAGAGGATGCCCTCCGGGTCGAGCCCGTTCACGGGCTCGTCGAAGAGCAGCACCTGGGGGTCGCCGAGCAGCGCCGCCGCGATGCCCAGACGCTGGCCCATGCCGAGCGAGAAGCCCTTGGAACGCCTCCTGGCGACGTCCTGGAGGCCGACGACACCGAGCACCTCGTCCACCCGGCGCTCCGGGATGCCGGACAGCTGTGCCAGGCAGAGCAGATGACTGCGGGCACTGCGCCCGCCGTGCACCGCCTTGGCGTCGAGCAGTGCGCCGACCTGCCGCGGTGCGTTGGGCAGCTTGCGGAAGGGAAGGCCACCGATCGTGACCTGCCCGGCGGTCGGCTGGTCGAGTCCCAAGATCATGCGCATCGTCGTCGACTTGCCGGCGCCGTTGGGCCCCAGGAAGCCGGTGACGGTCCCCGGCCGCACCTGGAAGGAAAGGTTGTACACGGCTGTCTTCGCGCCGTAGCGCTTGGTCAGGCCGACTGCCTCGATCATGCTCCAGCCCCGTCGATGGATGAAATACCCCGTAAGAGTTAGGAGGATATCGAGACGTTGATGGTTCCCTCCAAAAACGCACTGATCAGGCGTCGCGCCTCTTCATGACCGCGTAGCCGCCGATCAGCGCCGCGATCACCCACAGCACCATGACCCCGAGCCCGCCCCACGGTCCGTACGGGGCGCCGCCGCCGAACGCGCCCGGCACCACTTGCATGATCTTCGCTCCGGCCTGGTCGGGGAAGTAGTGCGCCACCTCCTTCGCGCCCGGCACGACCGACAGGATCCGCGAGATCAGGAAGAAGAAGGGCATCAGGATGCCCAGGGACAGGATCGAACTGCGCAGCATCGCCGCGACACCCATGGAGAAGACGGCGATCAAGGTCATGTACAGGCCGGCGCCGATGACCGCGCGCAGTACGTGCGGCTCTCCGATGCCCGTCCGGTGCTCGCCCAGCAGAGCCTGCCCCAGGAAGAAGGACAGAAAGCCGGCCGCCATCCCGGTGACCAGCGCCAGCAGCGCCGCCACAGTGATCTTGCCGAACAGGAAGGCCCCGCGCTGCGGCACCGCCGCCAGCGAGGTACGGATCATGCCGGAGCTGTACTCCGTGCTCACCACCAGCACCCCGAACACCACCATGGCCAGCTGACCCAGCACCATCCCGGCGAAGCTGGCATAGGTCGGGTCGAAAGTCGCCTGTTCGAGCGGTGACAGCTCGTGGTACCGCGCCCTGGTGAGCGCGCAGAGCCCGGCACTGAGGGCGACGGTGACCAGCAGCGCGCTCGCCAGGGTCCAGGTCGTGGAGGAGACCGTACGGATCTTGGTCCACTCGGATGTGAGGACCGCGGGTGCCGATGCCATGACTCAGCTCTTCTCGTAACTCTCGCCCCAGCGGGGCTCGTGCGCGTGATACTCCACCGCGGACGCGGTCATCCGCATGAACGCCTCCTCCAGCGAGGCGCGTTGGGCGCTCAGCTCGTGCAGCACCAGCTGGTGCTCGGCGGCGAGCTCGCCGAGCCGTTCGGCGGTGGTGCCGTCCACCTCCAGGGCGCCGTTGCCCGTGACCACGGCGGTGAGGCCGGCCGAGGCCAGCATGTCGCGCAGCCGCTCCTGCTGCGGCGAGCGCAGCCGCACATAGCTGCGGGAGTTGCCGTGAATGAAGTCCGCCATCGATGTGTCGGCGAGCAGCCGGCCCTGGCCGATCACGATCAAGTGATCGGCGGTCAGTGCCATTTCGCTCATGAGGTGGCTGGACACGAAGATCGTGCGGCCTTCCGCCGCCAGTTTCTTCATCAGGTTGCGGATCCAGTGAATTCCTTCCGGGTCCAGACCATTGACGGGTTCGTCGAACATGAGAATCTCCGGATCGCCCAGCAGTGCGGAGGCGATACCCAGACGCTGCCCCATGCCCAGCGAGAAACCCCTCACCTTCTTCCGGGCCACGGCGGTCAGCCCCACGATGTCCAGCACCTCGGCCACCCGGCGCTCCGGGATGCGATTGCTCTGCGCCAGGCAGAGCAGGTTGTTGTACGCGCTGCGCCCACCGTGCATGGCCTTCGCGTCGAGCAGCGCACCGATGTGCTTCAGGGGTTCGTCGAGGTCGCGGTAGTGCCGGCCGTTGATACGGACCGTTCCGGCGGTCGGAATGTCCAGATCGAGCACCATGCGCATGGTGGTGGACTTGCCCGCCCCGTTCGGTCCCAGGAAGCCGGTCACCACACCGGGTCTCACCTGGAACGAGAGATGGTCGACGGCGGTCAGCCCGCCGAAGCGCTTGGTGAGCCCGTCAAGCTCGATCATGCGGCCCACGCTAAGCGCGCCCCCCGCGCGCCGCATCCCGGAGCGGTGGCCTTTGAACGTGTGAAGCCCCCAGCTTCCGGAACACCCTGCGGGCGTCGTCCTCAATCGCCGGACGGGCTGAATTCTCACCTGGTTCGGCGTTCGAGCCCGCTTGTCGGTGGGCGTAAGGACTGCAGTCGGCGCTTGAGGACGGACACTCCGGCCGACTCGACAGGCGCGGTGCTGCGAGGGGAAACGCACGCGTGCCCGGCACCGAGACGGTGCCGGGCACGCGTGCGTGGCGTCAGCGGGACTGCTGCGCCGGGACTCCGCGGGAGATCGGCTCGTCGTCCGCGGGCGCGCCGGTCGCGGCCACCGCGGCACCGGTCAGCGTGGCCAGCATCTCGCGGACGTTGGTCAGCTGCGCGTTGATGGAGTCGCGGCGGTTCGTCAGCGCCGCCAGCTCACGCTCGGAATCGCTGCGGACCCGGTCCGCCTTCGCGTTGGCGTCGGCCACGATGTCCTCGGCCTGGCGCTGCGCGGTCTCCACCGTCTGGCGGGCGCGGCGCTCCGCGTCGGTGCGCAGCTTCTCCGCCTCCAGGCGCAGCTGCTCCGCACGGTGCTCGATCTCCGCGAGCCGCTTCTCGGCCTTGGCCTGACGCGAGGCCAGGTCGCGCTCGGACTGCTCACGCCGCTTGGCGAGGTTCGTCTCGAAGTCGGCCGCCGCCTGTGCGGCCTTGGCGCGGGTCTCCTCGAAGAGCGCGTCCGCCTCCTCGCGCTTCGACTGCGCGTCCTTCTGCGCCTCGGCGCGCAGGGTGGCCGCCTCGCCCTTGGCCTTCTCGACGATCCGTACGCCCTCGTCCTCGGCCTTCTGCTTGCGGTCCACCGCGAACGACTCGGCGTCGTTGCGCACCTGCTGGGCGGCCGACTCGGCCAGCTCGCGGTGCTGTTCGGCGGCACGGCGGGCCTCTTCCCGCAGGTCCTTCGCCTCCTCCTCGGCGAGGCGGAGGATCTTCTCGACCCGCGCGCCGAGACCGGCGTAGGACGGCTCGGCCTCGGCCACCTGTGACTGGGCGTTCTGCGTCTCGAGGTGCAGCTCCTCGATGCGCTTCTCCAGGGAGGTGATACGGGCCAGAGCGCTGTCTCGGTCGGCGACGAGCTTGGTAATGCGGTCGTCCACCTGACCGCGGTCGTAACCACGCCGCACGAGCTCGAAGCCGAAGGGGGAGGAAGTGTCGCTCATGGGGTTCCTGTCGAAAGAGACCGGTGAGGTGATAGTGGGAATCCTAGGGGCCCGGACGGCGTGTCATCGGGCAGACGCAGGTTTGGTATGGAGAATGTCCAGCCTTTTGAGTGGCTGGTGCTGTGGCCGGAAAGGTTTGCCGGGAAGCTCGCGGCTCCCCCAGCCACCTTCCCCAGCTGCCTCCCCCAGCTGCCTTCCCCAGCTGCCGCTGGGGGTGCCCCCAGGGTGCCCCCAGGGTGCCCCCGGAGGTGCACCCGGGTGCGGTCCATCGCAAGGCGGAGCATCGCAGCTCGTACCCGGCCGTACTCGCGCGATGCGACAACGCAGGGAGGTGCCGTGCCTGGGGGAGGTAGCTGGAGGAGCGTCGCGAGCCGGTGAACCTTTCCGGTCACAGCACTAGCTCTCGGAGGACTTGCCACTCGAACGGGTTCCCCCGGCCGCCGCACCTGCCTTGACGCTGCCCTCCTTGGCTCCGCCACCGGACGGTGCCTCGAAGGATTCCAGCGCCTCGAGCACCGCCTGGACACGTGAGATCTCCGCGTTGATGTCCTCGCGACGGCGCACGAGTACATCGAGTTCGCGCTTGCCGTCCGCGACGATGCGGCTCGCCTCGCGCTCGGCCTCGCTCTTGATGCCCTCGGCCTCCTTGATCAGCGCGGCCTTCTTCTGCTCGGCCTCCTTGAGGAGCGACTCCGCCTTCCTGACCGCGGCGATGCGTACCTTGCTCGCCTCCGAAGACGCCTCCGACACCAGGTTCTTGGCCTTCGCCTCGGCCTCGGCCCGCTGCTCGGTGGCGGCCTTGACCAGCTTGTCGACGCGCTCGCCGGCCGACTTCATCTGCTCCGTGGTCTCCCGGCGGGCGCGCTCGTGCAGCTCCTCGATCTCGCTCTCGGTACGGGCCCGCAGCTCCTCCGCGCGCTCCCTTATGGCGGTGGCGTCCCTGCGGGCCTCGCCGAGCGTCTCGTTCGCGTCCGTACGGCCCCGCTCGACCAGGGTGTTGCCCGCGACCTTCGCCTCGGCGACGATCCGCTCGGCCTCCTTGCGGGCCGCACCCACCATCGCGTCGGCCTGCTCCTCCGCCTGGGTGGTGGCGCGCACGGCCTCCTCCTGTGCCTTGCCGATGAGCTGGTCGGCCTGCTCGGCCGCGTCCGCACGCCGCTTGGCCGCGGCCTCACGGGCCTCGTCCAGGATCCGGTCGGCCTCCTCGCGGGCCTCGTTACGGGTCCGCTCGGCGGCCTCCTCGGAGTCCGCTCGGTTCTGCTCGCCCTCGGTCCTGATGCGCTCCGCGGTCTGCTGGGCGGAGCCCACGGCGTCGGCGGCCTCGGCACGCAGCCGCTCCGCCTCGTCGGTGGCTTCGGCGACGAGCCGGTCGGCCTGCTCGACCGCCTCTGCGGCGAGCCGGTCCGCTTCGGAGGCCGCCTCGCTGATGAGCCGGTCGGCCTGTTCGGCGGCGTCGGCGCGGCGCCTGTCGGCGTCCTCGCGGGCGCTGTCGAGGAGCCGGTCGCCGTCCTCGCGGGCGGCGGCGCGCATCTGCTCGGCCTCGGCCTCGCCGTCGGCCTTGACCTGTTCGGCGGCGGCCAGTGTCTCGTTGGCCTCCGTGACCAGGCGCTCCGCCTCCGTGGTGGCGTCGCCGACGAGCTTCTCCGCTTCGGAGGCCGCCTCGCTGATGAGCCGGTCGGCCTGTTCGGCGGCGTCGGCGCGGCGCCTGTCGGCGTCCTCGCGGGCGCTGTCGAGGAGCCGGTCGCCGTCCTCGCGGGCGGCGGCGCGCATCTGCTCGGCCTCGGCCTCGCCGTCGATCTTGACCTGTTCGGCGGCGGCCAGTGTCTCGTTGGCCTCCGTGACCAGGCGCTCCGCCTCCGTGGTGGCGTCGCCGACGAGCTTCTCCGCTTCGGAGGCCGCCTCGCTGATGAGCCGGTCGGCCTGCTCGGCGGCGTCGTTGCGGATGCGGTTGGCGTCCTCGCGGGCGTCGGCCCGGGTGCGGGCGGCGTCCTGCTCCGAGGAGGCCAGGGCGTCCGAGGCCTGGGTGCGCATCCGCTGGGCGTACTCGGACGCCTCGGTACGCAGCCGGCCCGCCTCGGCCGTCGCCTCTGCGCGGACCTGCTCCGCGCCCTCCTGCGCGCCTGCCAGGACGTCGGACGCCTCGGTACGCAGCCGGCCTGCCTCGGCCATGGCGTCCGCGACCGTGCGCTCGGCGAGCGCCTTCGCGGCGTCCGTCTCCTCCTGGGCCTCGCGCCGGACGCGGTCGGCGTCCTCGGAGGCGCGGTCCCGCTCGGCGTGGGCGTCGGCGCGTACCCGGTCGGCCTCCTCCTGCGCCTCGGTCGTCGTACGCTCCGCGGCGTGCTCGGCCGCGCTGCGCAGCCCGGCGATCTCCTCCTCGGCCTGCTCCTGCAGCCCGGCCACCGAGTCCCGCACGGCCTGAGCGGTCTGCTCCGCGGTGGACACCAGCTCGGTCGCGCGGCGGTCCGCCTCCTCGACCAGCCGCTGCGCCTCGGCCTGTGCCTCCTCGACCCGCTTGCGGGCGGCGGCCAGCAGTCCCTCGCTCTGTTCGCGGGCCCGGTCGCGTTCCTGGCCGGCCTCCTCGCGGGCGGCGGCCAGCAGCTCCTCGGCCTCGCGGCGGCGGCGGTTGGCCTCCTCGCGGGCGGCGGCCAGCGCCTCCGCGGCCTCGGCGCCGACCCGCTCGGCGGCCGCTGCGGCCTCCGCGCGTACCCGGGCGGCGCTCTCCTGCGCCTCGGACTTGAGCCGTTCGGCCTCGGTGGCGGCCTCGGTGCGCAGCCGTACGGCGAGCGCCTCGCCCTCGCTGCGGGACCGCGCCGCGTCGCCCGCGGCCTCGTCGCGCAGCCGCTCGGCCTCCGTCTCGGCCTGCTCCTGGAGCGTACGGATCCGCTCGGCGGCCTCGGCGCGCAGCCGCTCGGTCTCCTCCGCGACCTCCCGGCGCAGCCTGTCCGCATGAGCGCGCGCCTCGCCCAGCGCATCCTCGGCGGCCTGGTGCCGCTGCTCGGCCTCGACGTGCAGCCGGTTGAGCTCCTCGGCGGCCTCGGCGCGTCGGGCGACGGCGGCGCGGGCCGACTCCTCGCGGGTCGCCCGGGCCTCGTCGTCGGCCTCGGCGCGGGTGCGGTCGGCCTGCTCCTCGGCCTCGGCGCGCAGCCGCTCGGCCTCGGCGCGGGTACGTTCCAGGGTCTCCTCGGCCTGCCTGCGCAGGGTGGTGGCACGCTCGACGGCGTCGGCGCGCACCCGCTCGCTCTCGGCGCCGGCGCCGGCGCGCAGCTCGTCGGCGTCATTCTTCGCCTTGGTCAGCAGATCCTCGGCGGTCCTGGCCGCCTCCTCGATCTGCTGGACGGCCTCGCGGCGGGCCTCGCCACGGATCCGCTCGCCCTCGGCGACCGCCTCGGAGCGCAGCTGCTCGGCCTCGGCGCGCAGTCGGCGCGCGTCCTCCTGCAGCTCGGCGGTCTTGGCGCGGTACGCCTTGGTGTCGTCCTCGGCCGAGCCCATGAGCTGCTCGGCGGTGTCCGCGGCCTCGGCACGCAGCCGGTCGGCCTCGGCTTCGGCCTCGCGGCGGATCCGTTCGGCCTCGTCGGCCGCCGCCTTGGTGGTGGCCTGGGCGTTCTCGGACGCCTTGGTCAGTACCTCTTCGGCGGTACGGGCGGCCTTGGCGAGCTGGGCCGCGGAGTCCTCGGCCGCGGCCGCGCGGGCCTGCTCGGTGGCCTCGGCGCGCAGCCGGTCGGCCTCGGCGCGGGCGTCGGCGAGGGCCTGTTCGGCCTCCGCCTTGTGGGCCTCGGCCTCGGTGGTGGCCTCGCCGACCAGCCGGGCGATCTCGGCCTTGGCGGTCCGGGTGCGCTGCTCGTTGTCGGACTCGGCGCTCGCCAGCCGCTTCGACGCGGTCGTCTCCGCCTCGCCGACCAGCCGGTCGGCCTCGACGCGTGCCTCGCGCAGCGCCGTCTCGGCCTCCAGCATGCGCTGCTTGGCGACCCGGCTGAGCTCGGTGGCCTGCTTCCTGGCGGCGTCCGACTCGGCGGTCATGGTCGTGCGCAACTGCTCGGCGTGGGCGGCGGCCTCCTGTGCCTGCGTGGTCGCGGCGCCCATCAGCCGCTCGGCGTCCTTGCGGGCGCGCAGCAGGATCGTCTCGGCCTCGGCACGGGCCGCCTCGGCCTCGGCGTTCAGCCGCCGGCCGGCCTCGTCGGCCACCCGCCGCGCCTCGGCACGGGCGGTGGCCATGGCCTGTTCTGCCTCGGCGCGGGACTCGTCCAGGAGGCGCCGGGCCTGTGACTCGGTGCGGGCACGCAGCTGTTCGGCCCAGGCGACGTTCTCGTTGACGTGCGTCTCGACAGTGGCGCGACGCTCGGCCAGCTCCTGGTCGAGCTGCTGGCGCTTGGCCACGGCCTCGGCGTGCAGTTCGGCCTGGAGACGGGCCTGTTGCTCGGCGTGCTCCTGGAGGATGCGCTGGGTCTGGGCGCGGGCCTCGCGCAGTTCGCGTTCGGCGTCGCTGCGGATCTGCTCGGCCTGGACCTGCGCGTTGCGCAGGAGTTGTTCGGCCTGGTAGCCCATGTTCGAGGCGTCGTACGCAGGGCGGGTCGCGATGGTGCGGCGCGCCTCATGGAGCTTGGCGCGCAACACCTCGACCTGATAGCCGAGGTCCTCGGCGTGCTGGACGGCCTTCTCCCGCTCGGTCTTCAGCCGGTCCATCTCGGCCTCGAACCGAGAGAGGTGGTCGTCAGGTTCGTGGCGTTCGTAGCCCCGCACTGCGCGGTCCCATCCGTCCCCTGGTCGGCAACTCTCTGCAACGAGTGCCGTCCTGCGGCGGACGGCCCCCTCGGACAAGGGTGTCAGATCGACGACGGGCACGGGACCCCGACCTGGCCCCGGCCCGGAATCGCCCACTCTACCGGCCGGGGAATCCGGAGGTCAGTGCTCCGTCGACGAGGGGTCCGCCGAGGTGACGAGTTCGGTCAGTACGCCGCCGCAGTCCTTGGGGTGCAGGAAGGTGATGCGGGATCCCATGGAACCGATGCGCGGCTGGTCGTAGAGGACCCGGACACCCTTGTCGCGGATGGCCTGGGCGTCCCCGTCGACGTCGGCGGTGCCGAAGGCGATGTGGTGCACGCCCTCGCCGTTCTTGGCCAGCCACTTCGCCACGGTGGAGTCCTCGCGGACGGGCTCCAGGAGCTGGAGGTAGGAGGCTCCGCCGTCGGAGGTCTCGTTGATCTTGAGCATGGCCTCGCGCACGCCCTGTTCCTCGTTGACCTCGGTGTGGAGCACCTCGAAGCCGTACGTGGCACGGTAGAACTCAACAGTCTTGTCGAGGTCGAAGCAGGCGATCCCGATGTGGTCGATTCTCGTCAGCATGGTTCCAGTGCACCGCTGGACAGGTGGTCACGCAACGTGCGCGCGATCACACCGGTTGCCCGGTGACCCGGGCCCTTACGCCTCAGTACATTGACGAAAACCCTCGTTAACTCCTCTCGCCGGAAGGGGCCGCACCCCATGACAGGTACGAACGGCAACACCTCCGTGATCGTCGCGGGCGCCCGCACGCCGATGGGCCGCCTGATGGGATCCCTGAAGTCCTTTTCCGGCGCCGACCTGGGCGGTTTCGCCATCAAGGCGGCACTGGACCGGGCCGGGATCAGCGGCGACCAGGTGCAGTACGTGATCATGGGCCAGGTGCTGCAGGCCGGGGCGGGCCAGATCCCGGCGCGTCAGGCCGCGGTCAAGGCCGGCATCCCGATGAACGTCCCCGCGCTCACCGTCAACAAGGTCTGCCTGTCCGGCCTCGACGCGATCGCGCTGGCCGACCAGTTGATCCGAGCGGGTGAGTTCGACGTCGTGGTGGCCGGCGGCCAGGAGTCCATGACCAACGCCCCGCACCTGCTGCCCAAGTCCCGTGACGGCTACAAGTACGGCGCCGTGCAGATGCTCGACGCCATGGCGTACGACGGCCTGACCGACGTTTTCGAGGGCATCGCCATGGGCGAGTCCACCGAGAAGCACAACACCCGGCTGGGCCTCGGCCGCGCCGAGCAGGACGAGATCGGCGCCCTGTCGCACCAGCGGGCCGCCGCCGCGCAGCAGAAGGGCCTCTTCGACGCCGAGATCACCCCGGTCGAGATCCCGCAGCGCAAGGGCGAGCCCGTCGTCTTCTCGAAGGACGAGGGCATCCGCCCCGAGACGACCACCGAGTCGCTGGGCAGGCTGCGCCCCGCCTTCGCCAAGGACGGCACGATCACGGCCGGTACGTCCTCGCAGATTTCCGACGGTGCCGCAGCGGTCGTCGTGATGAGCAAGGCCAAGGCCGAGGAGCTGGGCCTGGAGTGGATCGCCGAGATCGGCGCCCACGGCAATGTGGCCGGTCCCGACAACTCCCT
Organism: Streptomyces sannanensis; assembly: GCF_039536205.1. GTDB lineage: Bacteria > Actinomycetota > Actinomycetes > Streptomycetales > Streptomycetaceae > Streptomyces > Streptomyces sannanensis. The sequence goes on from NZ_BAAAYL010000001.1 coordinate 4,793,655, forward strand.
GCAGTCGCAGCCGTCCAACGCGATCCTTCACGCGCTGAAGAAGGAGGGCATCGAGGTCGAGGACCTCGACCTGATCGAGATCAACGAGGCGTTCGCCGCGGTCGCCGTGCAGTCGATGAAGGACCTGGGTATTTCCCCGGAAAAGGTGAACGTCAACGGTGGCGCGATCGCCCTCGGCCACCCCATCGGCATGTCCGGCGCCCGGATCGTCCTCCACCTGGCGCTGGAGCTGAAGCGGCGGGGCGGCGGCGTGGGCGCGGCCGCGCTGTGCGGCGGCGGCGGCCAGGGTGACGCACTGATCGTCCGCGTCCCGAGCAAGTAACCCCTCGTCAGTACGTACGAGCGAAGGAGCGGAACGCTGATGGTGGACGTCCCCCAGCTGGTGGCCCAGGCCCGGGAGGGCAGGCCACGGGCCGTGGCCCGGCTGATCTCACTGGTGGAGGGGGCGTCCCCGCAGCTCCGCGAGGTGATGGCCGCGCTGGCACCGCTCACCGGCGGCGCCTATGTGGTCGGCCTCACCGGCTCGCCCGGTGTCGGCAAGTCGACGTCGACGGCGGCGCTCGTCACCGCGTACCGGCGGATCGGCAAGCGGGTCGGCGTGCTCGCCGTCGACCCGTCCTCGCCGTTCTCCGGCGGAGCGCTGCTCGGCGACCGTGTGCGCATGTCCGAGCATGCGTCGGACCCGGGTGTCTACATCCGCTCCATGGCCACCCGCGGGCATCTCGGCGGCCTCGCCTGGGCCGCCCCGCAGGCCATCCGCGTCCTGGACGCTGCGGGCTGCGACGTGATCCTCGTCGAGACGGTCGGCGTCGGCCAGTCCGAGGTCGAGATCGCCTCCCAGGCCGACACGTCCGTGGTGCTGCTGGCCCCGGGCATGGGCGACGGCATCCAGGCCGCGAAGGCGGGCATTCTGGAGATCGGCGACGTCTATGTCGTCAACAAGGCCGACCGCGACGGGGCCGACGCGACCGCGCGCGAGCTCAACCACATGCTCGGACTGGGGGAGTCCCGTGCCCCCGGCGACTGGCGGCCGCCCATCGTGAAGACGGTGGCCGCGCGGTCCGAGGGCATAGACGAGGTCGTCGAGGCCCTCGAGAAGCACCGCGCCTGGATGGAGGAGCACGGTGTCCTCGGCGAACGCCGCCGCGCCCGCGCGGCCCGCGAGGTCGAGACGATCGCGGTCACGGCTCTGCGCGAGCGCATCGGCGACCTGCACGGCGACCGCCGCCTGGACGCGCTCGCCGAGCGCATAGTGGCCGGCGCGCTCGACCCGTACGCGGCCGCGGACGAGCTCGTCGACGGCCTCACGGGGCGGTAGCCGCGGTTGCCGGACGGGGCCGGGAAGCCGGCCCCGTCCGGCGTTCGAGCCCCCGGGGCGTCAGATCTTGCCGCGCTTGTCGCGGAGGTGCTCCGCCACCGGGGCGAGCGACTCGCGCAGGTCCGCCAGTGCCTCGCTCGAGAGCAGATCGATGAAGTGCCGCCGCACGGAGTCGACGTGGTGCGGCGCCACCTTCTGCATGGTTTCCTTGCCGGCCTCGGTGAGTACCGCGTACAGCCCGCGCCGGTCGGATTCGCAGTTCACCCGGTGGACCAGCCCGGCGCTTTCCATCCGGGTGATCTGGTGCGAGAGGCGGCTCTTGGACTGCAGGGTCGCGGCCGCGAGGTCGCTCATCCGCATCCGCTGGTCCTCCGACTCCGAGAGATTGACCAGGATCTCGTAGTCGTTGTTGGTCAGTCCGAACGGCTGCAGGTCCTTTTCGAGCTGGTGCGCCAGCAGCTTGCTGGCGTCCAGCCAGGTGCGCCACGCGCACTGCTCGTCGTTGGTCAGCCAGCGGGGGGTGGCCGTTTCGGTCTCCATATGTGGATTCTACCTAAGAAGTTGAATAATTTAATAAAGTTCGGGAGCGTGACGTCGGGCGCTCGGTGCTCGCACTCAAGCGAGTGCGCACACGTTCGACGTCACACTCCGCAGACTACCGCTCACAGGCCGAAGCGACGCTGGAGGTCTCCAAGCTGGCCGGGAAGGCGCGGCGTGTTGGCCATGTGCCCGGCTGGGGAGTGTCCGCCGGGCACTCCGGGCTCGTGCGGGACGGCCCCGGTGTCCTGATCCGGCATCAGCAGCTCGGTCGACTGCAGCAATACCGTGCCGGCCCCCACGAACTCGAACTGGTGCTCCTCGCCCGAGGCCCCGCCGATCCCGGTGAGCGCGCGCAGGCCGCCCATGACCCCGCTCATGTAGCCGTGGTCGTAGTGGTGGCACGGTGACGGGCAGTCGGCCCAGCCCACCAGCGCCTGCGGGTCCACCCGGAGCGGCGGCTCCATGAAGACGACCGAACCGTTGGACGCCGCCACGAACTTGCCCGTCCCGATGAGGGTCAGGAAGCCCGGCACGATCGACTGCTTCAGCGTCAGCGAGGGCTGGTACGCGAGCAGGTTCCCGGCCCGGATGGTGAGATTGCCGTCATCGAGGTCGTACGAGTTCACATCGAAGGCCCGGTCGGCGAGCAGCATCTTGCCCGAGCCCTCGGCGACCACCCAGTCGCCGGCATGCAGCGGGGAGTGGAAACTGGTGCGCAGGAGCCGGTCGAACCGGCCGTGGCCGATGCCGTTGAACTCGATCTGCCCGTAGTAGGCGATCATCTTGCCCTTCTGCAGGAACCACTGGTTCCCCTTGAGCTCCACACAGAAGGTGTACGCGTTGACGTTGTCGTCGCTGGGCAGCGAGTAGGGGTCGAACACCACCGGGCCGGTCAAAGCTTCTCCTCCGAGGCCTGTACGTACACCATGCCGTTGCCGGACAGTTCCAGCTGGAACGCCTCGCCCGAGCCGCGCCCCACCATGTCGCGCCAGCCGAGCGCCGTCGACAGCTTGTTGCGTACGTCGCCGTGGTGTGCGACATACGCCTGCGGGTCGACATGGACCGGGCGCTGCGGGGTGATCGGCAGCTGGATGACACCGCCGTGCGCCATCACCGCGACCGCGCCGTGGCCCTTGAGGGTGGTCGTGAACAGGCCCTGCCCGGTCACCTGGCCGCGCACCATGCCCATGACGCCGCCCTGCGAGCCCATGAACATCGTGCCCTGCTGCAGGGTGCCGTCGAAGGCGAGCAGGCGGTCGGCCTCGACACAGAGGGTGTCGCCGGTCAGATTGATCACCTGCACATGGTGGCCGCCGTGGCCGAACATCACGGTGCCGTTGCCCTCGACGGTCATCAGCGGGGTCGCCTCGCCGGCGACGCGCCGGCCGATCATCGACATGATGCCGCCCTGGCCGCCCTGGATGTTGGGCGTGAAGCCGACGTCGCCCCGGTAGGCGAGCATCGCGCCGCGCTGGCTGAACATTCTCTGGCCGGGCATGATCGTCGCCTCGACCATCTTGGAATTGATCTCGCGGAACGGCATCAGACGTCCCCCCCGATGGTGTTGCGCTCGCTCGGCTGGACGTACACGAGTCCGTCGCCCTCGAACCGGATCTGGAAGGCCTCGCCGCCGCCCTCGCCCATGAGGGTGCGGAAGGTCACCCCGGACTGGAAGTGCTGCTGGAGATGGCCCTGGTGCGCGATGTACGCGCCGGGGTCGACCGAGAGCGGGTACTGCGGGGTCACCCGCAGCACCACCGCGGGGCCGTCCGAGACGATCGCGGCCTGCCCGGTGCCCTCGACGGTCGTCGTGAACAGACCGTTGCCGGTCGCGCCGCCGCGCAGCCCGGTGAAGGTGGTGCCGGTGCGCAGCGCGCTGTCCGTGCACAGGAGATTGCTCGCCTCGACGCAGAGCTTCTCGCCGTGCAGCGTGACGAGGTTGATCTCGCTCGCGCGGTCGGCGAAGTAGCAGGTGCCGTGACCCTTCACCTCCATCACGGTCATCTGTTCGCCGGTCAGCCGACGGGTCACCATGCCGCGCAGACCCTCGCCACCGCCGGTCATCTTCTTGAACGCCATCTGGCCGTCGTACGCGACCATCGAGCCGTTCTTCGCCTTGACGGCATCGCCGGTCATGTCGACGGCGAGCACCCTGCTGCCTTGGAGTCGGAAGGTTGCCACGGGGTGACGTTAGCGGCCTGGACCCGGGCACCGACAGCACCCCGGGTACGATGTGAACGCTTGTGCCCGCATTCACAAGCCCCGTTACCGCCCCCTCCCAGCGAAGGTGCCCCTGTGGACGTCAAAACCGCCACCGCCCTGCACCGGCTGCGCCTCGTCTCCGTTCCCGAGGCGCTGTCCTTCCCGGCTCTGCTGATCTTCGGCTCGCTGCTGAGCCGGATCTCCGACATCGACTACCTGATGATGCCGCTGGGCCTCGTCCACGGTGTGCTGTTCGTCCTCTACGCGCTGTTCCTGCTGGACGTGTGGAACAAGGCGAAGTGGCCCCTGAAGCGGGTCGCCCTCTTCTTCCTGCTCGCCCTGGTGCCCTTCGGTGGCCTGTACGGCGACAGGCTGCTCAAGCGGTACGAGGCGGACGGCATGATCGCCTCCCGCGCCCGCAAGGAGGGCGTGGTCAACGCGTGATCGTCGCGTTCTCCGTCACTCCGCTCGGTGTGGGCGAGGACGTGGGCGAGTACGTCGCCGACGCCGTCCGGATCGTCCGCGAGTCCGGGCTGCCGAACCGTACGGACGCGATGTTCACGTCCATCGAGGGTGAGTGGGACGAGGTGATGGGGGTCGTGAAGCGCGCCGTCGCCGCGGTGGAGGCGCGCGCGCCGCGCGTCTCGGTCGTCCTGAAGGCCGACATCCGCCCGGGCGTCACCGACGGGCTGACGTCGAAGGTGGAGACGGTGGAGCGCCACCTGGCCGGCTGACGCCGGCCCTGTAGGGCCATACCGGTCGGGCCCTACCAGGGTCCGACCGGCCGGTTCAGGCCTTGCGCACCACCACGGTGGACGGGACCAGCCGTTCCAGGTCGTCCACGTCCGACGTGAAGACGGGCACCCGGCCTTTGCGCTCCCGCGCGACGACGGCCAGTGCGGCATCGATCGCGTCCCGCCATCCGGCAGTTCGCACCGGATGGTCTTGGTGTCGACCCCTTCCGTGCCCCGGCGCAGGGTGAGCGCGTCGACCGGCGCGAGACCGCGGCCGGCCTCGCCGTCGCCGCGGTGGAGGCGCGCGCCGCGCGTGTCGGTCGTCCTGAAGGCCGACATCCGCCTGGGAACAATGTGTGCTCGAGTGATTACGTAGGTACACTTACCGTAAGTGTGGTTACGTAATCAGGGGGCCTGGGTCCATGGAGAAGCCGGCCAACATGTTCGACCGGGACAGCGAGTGGCGCTCGCTCACCCGGTTTGCGTCACATCCGGGCGAGGGGGCCGCGCTCGGCGTGGTCTACGGACGACGCCGACAGGGCAAGACCTTCCTGCTCGACGCCGCCTGCAGAGCACTGGGAGGCTTCTACTTCTCGGCCACCGAGGCGACGGAGGCGGAGTCCCTGAGCCGACTGGGCGCCGAGCTCTCCGCGTTCCTGGGGCTGCCGTCACCCCTCTCCTTCACCGACTGGTACCAGGCTGTCGACGCCCTGCTCAGTCTGGGGCGGCAAGGACCCATCCCTGTGGTCATCGACGAGTTCCCCTATCTCGTCCAGGCGACACCGGCCCTGCCGTCGATCGTCCAGCGCGCCTATGCGCCCGGACGTGAGGAACGCACGTCCTCGCAGACCCGGCTGCTGCTCTGTGGCTCCGCACTGTCGTTCATGAGCCGGCTCCTCTCCGGCAGCGCACCGCTGCGCGGCAGGGCCGGACTGGAGATGGTGGTGCACACCCTCGACTACCGCCTGGCCGGTGAGTTCTGGAGAGTGCCGGACCCGAATCTGGCCGTCTTGCTGAATTCCGTCGTCGGCGGCACGCCGGCCTACCGAAACGAGTTCACGCTCGGCGACACCCCTGCCGACCGCGAGGATTTCGACGGGTGGGTCGTGCGCAACGTGCTGGAACGCGACAGTCCGCTCTTCCGTGAAGCCCGCCACCTCCTGGCGGAGGAACCCAGCCTGCGCGACACCGGCCTCTACCACTCCGTACTGGCCGCCGTCGCCGCAGGAAACACGACGCGGGGCGGCATCGCATCATTCATAGGGCGCAAGGCGTCGGACCTCGGTCACCCACTGACGGTCCTCGAGGATTCCGGACTCGTACTGCGAGAAGCGGACGCCTTCAGAGCCGGCCGCTCGACGTACAGCATCGCTGAACCACTGGTCACCTTCTACCACGCCGTCATGCGTCCCGAATGGTCCCGGCTCGACCGCCCGGGCCTCGCCGCACGAGTCTGGGAACAGAGCGGCAAGCGCTTCTACGGAACGGTCGTCGGCCCACGCTTCGAGGCCATCTGCCGGGACTGGTGCCAGTTCCATGCCGATCCGGAATCCTTCGGCGGAATCCCGTCCCATGTAGGCCGAGGGATCGTCAATGACGCAGCCCAGCGCCGCAGCCACGAGGTCGACGTCGCGGTCCTCGGCCACGCCGACGGCGAGCGCCGCCCGCTGCTGGCCATCGGCGAGGCCAAGTGGGGCGACGTCATCGGCATGGGCCACCTCGACCGGTTGCGGCGCATCCGCTCCATCCTTGAGGCTCATCCCGCACTGAACGCCTCGCACACCCGCCTGCTGCTCTTCAGTGGCGTCGGCTTCACCGAGGAACTGGCCCAATTGGCCTCCGAGGAACGGGACATCGTCCTGGTGGATACCCAGCGCCTCTACTACGGCGCGTAGCGCGGCGGGGTCCGCCTTGATCCCGCCCGCGCGCCGAGCCGTACGGCCCGTTCGGCCTTCAGTGGCCACGGGCGGGATCAAAGGGACTCGTCGCACGGAAGTTCACACCAGACCGTCTTCGTGCCGGAGTTTTGGTCCACGCCCCAGCGGAGGGTGAGGGCCTCCACGAGTGCGAGGCCGCGGCCGGCCTCGTCGTCGCCGGTTGCCTGGCGGAGAACGGGCCAGGCCCGGGGAGCGGTGTCGGTGACCTCCAGCCGCGTACGTCCCTGGGTGCGGGCCATGCGGACGGTCACGGGGGCGCCTTCGCCGAGGTGGCGGATGACGTTCGCGAGCAACTCGCTGACGCACAGCTGGAGGTCGGCGCAGGGGGCGCCGACGTGTTCGCGTACGGTGCGGCGGACTTCGGCCACGGCCTTGGGGGTGGCGAGGAGTTCGAGGGTCAGCGGTCTCATCGGGCAACTCCCTTGCGCAGGGCGACGATCAGGGCGCGGGCGGTGAGCAGGTTGCAGTTGCCGAGGGCGATGAGGGGCGGGCTGTGGTGGCGCCCGGCGAAGCTCGGCAGGTCGATGCCGAGGGATGGCAATGTGATGCCGTGGGCGGCCAGGGCGGCGCGGAGCTGTTCGGTGCAGTCGTGGGCGTCGCGGTGGTGGGTGGGGTCGGGCATGGCCGTACGTCTTCCTGTAGCGCTGTGTGACGAATCGCTCACACAATGGCGCTGTGCGGCGTACCGTAAAAGAGGTTCGGGCTCCCGGCCGTGACCTGTGAAACTCCGGCGAGGTGCCGGAAACACGTAAGGAATCGCCGGGTCTTGACCGGGCGCGACGTGGAACCGGCACACCTGGCAAGGCGGCGAACGATGGCACAGGGCAAGGACATCGACGGATCGGCGGGCGTCCCCACCTTCTACGGCAAGGAGCTGCGCTGGCAGCGGGAGGGGGCCGGGCTGACCCTCCAGCAGCTGGTCGAGGGCAGCTTCTACGGCCCCAGTCACCTCAGTGAGATCGAACGCGGCCAGCGGCGCATGCCGCCGGACCTGGCCGACCACGTCGACCGGGTGCTGAAGACGGACGGCTTCTTCAAGCGCCGCTGCGAGGACGTCCGGAAGGCGAAGAGACGAGGTCACGCCCGCTACTTCGAGCGCGTTCTGGAGGCGGAGAAACACGCGAAGACTATCGAGGAGTGGTGCCCCACCCTCATTCCCGGCCTGCTGCAGACCGAGCCCTACGCACGGGCGGTGGTGCGGGCAGCGATGCCGCTGGCGTCCGACGACGTGGTGGAAGAGAAGGTAAGCGCTCGGCTGGCGCGGGCCCACCTCTTCGAGGACAACCACAACACCCCGATGTACTGGGCGATCCTGCCCGAGTCGCTGCTGCGTCAGCCGATTCTCCCGCCGGAGGAGATGGCTCAACAGTTGGACCGCATCGCAGCGTTGGCCAGGCGCCACCGGATCGTTCCACAGATCCTTCCGTGGAACTGCGGGCCACATCCCCTCATGATGGGCATGGCCAAGATCATGGCCTTCCCGGATGCCCCGCCCCTGGTCTACCTGGAGTCGCAACACACCGGTGACACCATCGACGATCCAGCCCTCGTCGAGGAGTACCGCAGGTCGTACGATCTGCTCAGGGCCGCCGCACTATCGCCTGAGGCGTCCCTGGCCATGATCGAGGAAGCGGCTGAGGATTACCGAAATGGCAAGCAACGACATTGACTTGAGCGTAACTGTCTGGTGCAAGAGCAGCTACAGCAACGGCACCGGCGGGGACTGTGTTGAGGTCGCCGCCGGTCTCCCTGGCATCGTCCCAGTCCGCGACTCCAAGACCCCGCACGGCCCGGTCCTCATGGTCGCCGCTTGCGCTTGGGACTCCTTCATCACCACCCTCAAGGAACCCGTCCAGCAGAGTTCGTAACCCCACTCCACGTGGCGCTCGACGAAGCACGCCCGCGCCCTGGCCACGTGGCCAGCGCGCGGGCGTACTTCATCGAGCATCCACGCGAGGGGCTGAGCGGGACTCCTTATCCCGGCGTCCGCGCGCAAGACCTGCCCGGAGTCGCACTCCAGCAGAGCGGACAACTTCAGCCTGACTGATACTCCGAAAAGTGCCGACCTCCCCCTTCCGTCAATCACGTGACGGATTGATCTACCCCCGAGGCGCTTTAGGTTTTGAGGCATAGATGTATACGGTCACCTCTTTCCCGTCGGTAACTGCCAGTATGTCGAATTCAGTACCGCTCTCGTTGCTCCCATAGAGCGTGCCTCCCTCGTGGGGCAAGGATTCAGATATCTTCCAGCCCGCTTTATCGACCCGGTGCGAACTTATAGGATTCCTGCCCTGCGCAAGATGCCCGCCGGGAGAAATGTTCTCAACGAGGTCTTCAACTCCCCTTGCATCTGTCGAGAACTTCAAGGCTACCTCGTCACCGAGATACTTCCCGAAATCTCGATATGAGACATCTGTCGCCCCCGATTCCGATCGAATTTTCGACATTCGCGCCGAACCACCCAAGTCAGAGGGGCAGCAAGTTCGGCCACCACGGAGGGATGTTGTCCGGCGGGCAGGTGCTGACCGGGTAGCCGGCGGGGGCGTGCCAAACAGCCATTAGCGGCCACAGCAGTACCACCACTGGGGCGATCGTGAGTAGCAGAGGGGCCAGCAGCCCGCGACGGCCCGTTATTCTGCGCATCGCGGCCCACAGCAGCGTCGATACTGTGGCCATGGACGTTGATGCCAGGGCGAGATCTCCGAGGTTGGCACCAGCATTGACTCCGATCTCGCAGTCCACCCAAGCACTGCTCAGAAGTACGGACGCCGCATAGCCGGACACCAGAAAGACAAGCCAGCCAATCACCCAGGCGGCGGCACTGTAGGAATCCTTCCCTCCCCCCGGAGGGCTCTGCTGCTGCATGGTCATCAATCCTCTCTCTTCGGGAAAAATATGAACAACGGGGGCGACTCGATGGAGAATTGAGCCGCCCCCGTGATCACTCGATCCTGCAGGGTGGTCGCACCCTGTGCGTAATCACTCCGGGTGACCGACGGCCTGACGTCCAAGGTGGAGGCGGCCGAACGGCACCTCGTCGGCTGGACCGACCTGCCTCGTCGAAGCCCCCTGACCGTGCGTGCGGCAGGGGGCTATTCCGTATCCCAGGGTTGAGCGACTGCTCAAAACGATGTAGCTTCGCGCTCGCGACGCTTTGAGCGGTCGCTCAAAACACTGGCTGACCTGGGGGCGGGCATGCGGCTGTACATCGAGACCCGGATACGGGCCGACTTGGACCTGCTCTGGGAACGCACCCAGCAGCCCGCGCAGCATCAGCGCTGGGACCTCCGATTCACCGAGATCGACTACCTGCCGCGCGCGGAGGGCGAGCCGCAGCACTTCCGGTACACGACCCGGCTGCTGCCCTTCCTGGCCGTCTCCGGAACGGGCGTCGCCGCCGGGGAGCGGCACCGCCCGGACGGCGCCCGCACCTCGGCCCTCCGCTTCTCCTCGCCGCATCCCCTCTCACTGATCGAGGAGGGCAGCGGCTACTGGAAGTACGTTCCGGACGGCGAGGGCGTCCGATTCCTGACCGGCTACGACTACCGGCCGCGCTGGGGGTGGTTCGGCGCGATTGCCGACCGGTTGGTGTTCCGGCCGCTCATGGGGTGGGCGACCGCCTGGTCCTTCGACCGGCTCCGGCTGTGGTGCGAACGCGGCATCACCCCGGCCCGCTCGCTGGCCCACGCCCTGGCGGAGACCGCCGTCCGACTGGCGGCCGTCACGGCGGTGCTGTGGGACGGCGGACGGCTGATGATCCCTCTACTGGCCCGTCTCTTCCCGTTCCTGGGCTACGGCGCGCCCCTGATCGGGCTCGTACTGCTCCCCCTCGCCCTGTTCCTGCCCCCGCTGCCGGGCACCCCCGCTGCCCGCCGCTGCCTGCGCGCCCCGGCCCTGCCCCGCCTCACCCCCCTGGAGCCGCTGTCATGACCTCCATCTTCCGCGCCGTCATGGGTGACGGCTTCGAACGGCTCCATCCCCAGCTGCAACGCCGCTTCTCGGTCGGCCTCGCAAGCGGCGAGGCCTGCACCGGACGCGGAGTGATGGACCGCATCTGGCACGGCCCGGCCTTCGTCAAGCCCTTCCTGGCACTCGGCGGCACCCGGAGCATCCTGGTGCCGCGCGCGGGCCGCCGGATCCCCTTCACCATCGAGAACGTCCCGTACACCGACTCGTTCGGCCGCGAGACCGTCACCTTCGTCCGGACCTTCGCCTTTCCGGGAGGCCCGCGCCGCTTCGACGCCACGATGATCCACAGCCCTGAGCGCGGTTGCATCCTCGACTACCTGGGCACCCATCAGCACCTCGCCAGCGACCTCCATTTCGCCGCCGAACCCGATGGCTCCCTCGTCGTCCGCTCCGGCGAACACCGCTTCCGTGAGGGGCCGCTGGACATCAGGGTGCCGGAGGCCGTCGGTGGCGACGCCGAGGTGCGTGAGTCCTACGACGACACCACCGGCCGCTTCCGGATCCGGGTGCGGGTCACCAACCGGCGCTTCGGGCCGCTCTTCGGCTACGAGGGGTCGTTTGCCGCCGAGTACACCGACGTACGCTCCCTCGGGGTGCGCGCCGGGCTGCGCCCGGTACGCGAGGAGATCCGCACATGAGCCAGGACACCAAGGTCAAGCTGCTGGAAGGGGCCCTGCGCACGCTCACCGAGCAGGGCATCGCCAAGACCTCGGCACGCTCCATCGCGGCGACCGCCGGAGTCAACCAGGCGCTGGTGTTCTACCACTTCGGCTCGGTCGACGAACTCCTTGCCGCAGCCTGCCGCCACGGCGCCGAGCAGCGTGTCGCCCGCTACCGCGACCGCCTCGCCGGGATCGGCTCGCTCGGCGAACTGCTCGCGTTCGGGCGCGAGATGCACGCCGAGGAGCAGGCCGGCGGCCATGTCGCGGAGCTCGGGCAGCTGCTGGCCGGTGCGCAGACCCAGCCACGGCTCGCGCCCGCAACGGCCGCCGGACTCGAGCTGTGGATAGCGGAGATCGAGAAGGTGCTCGCCCGGGTGCTGACCGGGACGCCGATCGCGGAGTTCACCGACTCCGCCGGCCTGGCCCGCGCGGTCGCCGCCTCCTTCGTCGGTCTCGAGCTGTACGAGGGCGTCGACCCGTCCGGTGCGCGGTCCGCGCTGGACGCGCTGGAACAGCTGGCCGTGCTGGTCGGTGCCCTCGAGGAACTCGGCCCGGTTGCCCAGCGGGCGGTACGCCACCGGCTGCGGCGTACGACGCGGCCCTGAGCGGTGGCGGTGCGGGTTGAGGCCTCGCCGCCCCGTACGCCGACGGCATCGGCGTCTCGCATGCCGGGCTGGGCCTGCTGATGTGCGCGATGCCGGTGGGCACGATCACGGGCGAGCTCCTGGCCGGGTCCCGGCTCGGCCCGGCGGCAGGGGAGCGGCTGGTGGTGCCGCCGGCGGCAGTGCGCGTGCTGCCGTTCCTGCGTCCCGGCCTGCCCGTGGCCGTGGCCGTCCTTGTACTGTGCGGCCTGGGCCAGTGGTACGTCGACGCGGTGCCCGAGGAGCTGCGCGGCCGGGCGATGACCCTGATGACCGCGGGCATGATGAACGTCCAGGGGGTCGGCACGGCCGTCGCGGGGCGCCGGCCGAGCTGCTGCCCGCGCATCATGCGGTCGCGGTCTGCGGCGTCCTGGGAACCCTCTGCGTCCTGGTCCTCCTCGCCGAGCTGCTGCGGACCGAAGTACGAGACAGGGCTGACCGGCATATGACCAGTGGGTAAGGTCGGAAGCGTGCCGAAGCCGCTCAGTCTCCCCTTCGACCCCATCGCTCGCGCCGACGAACTCTGGAAGCAGCGCTGGGGTCCCGTCCCCTCGATGGCCGCGATCACCTCGATCATGCGTGCCCACCAGATCCTGCTCGCCGAGGTCGACGCGGTGGTGAAGCCCTACGGACTGACCTTCGCGCGCTACGAGGCGCTCGTGCTGCTCAACTTCTCCAAGGCGGGCGAGCTCCCGATGTCCAAGATCGGGGAGCGGCTGATGGTGCACCCCACCTCGGTGACGAACACGGTCGACCGCCTGGTGAGATCCGGCCTGGTCGCCAAGCGGCCCAACCCCAACGACGGGCGCGGCACGCTCGCCTCGATCACGGAGAAGGGCCGCGAGGTCGTCGAGGCGGCCACGCGCGATCTGATGGGGATGGACTTCGGCCTCGGCGTGTACGACGCGGAGGAGTGCGCGGAGATCTTCGCCATGTTGCGTCCCCTGCGGGTGGCCGCGGGAGATTTCGAGGAGCGGTGAGCCCGGCGGAAGATCCCCCATAGCGGGCGGTTACGCTCGACGGCATGAAACGAAGCGTGGTGACCCGCTACCGGGTCATGGCCTATGTCACCGCCGTGATGCTGCTCGTGCTCTGTGCCTGCATGGTTGCCAAGTACGGCTTCGACAAGGGCGAGGATCTGACGCTCGTCGTGTCGCAGATCCACGGTGTGCTCTACATCGTCTATCTGATCTTCGCCTTCGACCTCGGCTCCAAGGCGAAGTGGAAGTTCGGCAAGCTGGCCTGGGTGCTGGTGTCCGGCACGATCCCCACCGCCGCGTTCTTCGTCGAGCGCAAGGTCGTGGCCGAGGTCGAGCCGCTGATCATCGGCACCTCGCCGCAGCCCGTCAAGGTCTGACCTCCGGAGTCACTCCACCGCGCCCCGGCATCCCGCCGAAGGGGGTGCCGCCTGTGCCGAAAGGGAGAGCGCGCGCAGGTCCCGACGAAGGAGTGACTGAGCACGGTCGACCGTCGGCACAGGCCCAGGGCGCCCCGGAGGCGAACCGAGCCCCGAAAAGCTTGTGCCGGGGCGTTTCCGCGCCGATAATTACTAGGACGTCCTAGTACATTTCGAGCGGCCCTCCCCCCGGGCCCGGCGCCGAGAGGCGGAAGACGACATGGACGCTGAGGCCATCCAGGAAGGCCGCCGTCGCTGGCAGGCCCGCTACGACAAGGCCCGCGAGCGGGACGCGGCCGCGGGGCCGCGGGCGCGGTCCCCGAGGGACTGGACGCGTACAACCCTTTCGGGTGCGCCCGTGGAGCCCGTGTACGGGCCGCGGCCCGGCGACATGTACGAGGGCTTCGAGCGGATCGGCTGGCCTGGCGAGTACCCCTACACGCGCGGTCTGTACCCGAGCGGTTACCGGGGCCGCACCTGGACCATCCGTCAGTTCGCCGGCTTCGGCAACGCCGGGCAGACGAACGAGCGCTACAAGATGATCCTGCGCCACGGCGGTGGCGGCCTGTCCGTCGCCTTCGACATGCCCACCCTCATGGGGCGGGACTCCGACGACCCTCGGTCGCTCGGTGAGGTCGGCCACTGCGGTGTGGCTGTCGACTCGGCCGCCGACATGGACGTCCTCTTCAGGGACATCCCGCTCGGCGAGGTCACCACGTCGATGACGATCAGCGGCCCGGCCGTTCCGGTCTTCTGCATGTACCTGGTCGCCGCCGAGCGGCAGGGTGTCGATCCGGGCGTGCTCAACGGCACCCTGCAGACGGACATCTTCAAGGAGTACATCGCGCAGAAGGAGTGGCTGTTCGAGCCCGAGCCCCATCTGCGCCTGATCGGCGACCTGATGGAGTACTGCACGGCCCGTATCCCCGCGTACAAGCCGCTGTCGGTCTCCGGGTACCACATCCGCGAGGCGGGGGCGACGGCGGCGCAGGAGCTCGCCTACACGCTCGCGGACGGCTTCGGATATGTCGAGCTGGGGCTCTCGCGCGGGCTGGACGTCGACGTCTTCGCCCCCGGCCTGTCCTTCTTCTTCGACGCGCACGTCGACTTCTTCGAGGAGATCGCCAAGTTCCGCGCGGCCCGCCGGATCTGGGCGCGGTGGATGCGCGAGGTGTACGGCGCCAGGACCGACAAGGCGCAGTGGCTGCGCTTCCACACCCAGACGGCGGGTGTGTCGCTGACCGCCCAGCAGCCGTACAACAACGTGGTCCGTACGGCCGTCGAGGCCCTGGCGGCCGTGCTCGGCGGCACCAACTCCCTGCACACCAACGCCCTGGACGAGACCCTCGCACTGCCGAGCGAGCAGGCCGCGGAGATCGCCCTGCGCACCCAGCAGGTGCTGATGGAGGAGACCGGCGTCGCCGGTGTGGCCGACCCGCTGGGCGGCAGCTGGTACGTCGAGCAGCTGACGGACCGTATCGAGGCCGACGCCGAGAAGATCTTCGAGCAGATCAAGGAACGGGGCTTGCGCGCCCATCCGGACGGGCGGCACCCGATCGGCCCCGTCACCTCCGGCATCCTGCGCGGTATCGAGGACGGCTGGTTCACCGGCGAGATCGCCGAGTCCGCCTTCCGCTACCAGCAGTCCCTGGAGAAGGGCGACAAGCGCGTCGTCGGTGTCAACTGCCATGAGGGCTCGGTCACCGGTGACCTGGAGATCCTGCGCGTGAGTCATGAGGTCGAGTGGGAGCAGGTCCGGGTCCTCGGCGAGCGCAGGGCCCGCCGTGACGACGCGGGCGTGCGCGCTGCCCTGGACGCGATGCTGGCCGCCGCGCGCGACGGCTCGAACATGATCGGGCCGATGCTCGACGCGGTACGCGCCGAGGCCACCCTGGGCGAGATCTGCGACGCCTTGCGGGGCGAGTGGGGGACGTACACGGAACCGGCCGGCTTCTGACGGGAATGGTCCGGCGGCCTGCCTGCCGCCGCACGGGAGGCAGGCCGTTTGCCATGCCCTCTACCGTTTCCTCGTCCCGTTTCCGGGTCATGAACATGATCGACCGCCGTGCGGAGACCGGAAAACCGCCGGATCGGTCCATTACTGCTTGCATGCCGGCGGTCGGAGCGTCACGGACGCCGTCGGCCGGCTCCCAGGAAGGTGGCAATGGTGGTGCGGTTCAACCTGCTCGGCCCTCTCGAGGTCCGGGTACACGGCCGACCGGCGCATATCAGAGGAGGACGCCAGCGCACCCTCCTGGTCCTTCTTCTGCTCGGTGAAGGGACCTCCGTCTCCAAGGAACAGCTCATCGACGAGATCTGGGGCGACGACCCGCCGGGCCAGGCCGGCAACGCTCTGCAGGCCGTGGTCACACGGCTCAGACGATCGCTCGACACCTGGTGCGGGGCGGGCTTCGCCCGCGAGCGCCTCGTCTCCGAACCGTCGGGATACAGCCTCCGGCTGGACGGCCCTGTGATCGACTTCCGGGAGTTCGAGTCGCTGTACGACGAGGCGCGCCGGCTGATGGCCGGCGACCCGGCCCGGTCCGGTGCCGTACTCGAGGAGGCGTTGGGACTGTGGCGCGGCCCCGCGCTGCACGGCGTCGGCGGTGGGGTGCTGTGCAGAAGCGCCGCCATACGCCTCGACGAGAAGCGCCTGCTCGCCCTGGAGGACAAGGTCGAACTGGAGCACCGCGGCGGCCGGTACGCCGACACGGTCGCGGAACTGCACCGGCTCACCATGCTGTACCCGCTGCACGAACGGTTCTCCGAACAGTTGATGGTGGCCCTGTACCGCTCGGGCCGCCCGGCCGAGGCGCTCGACGCCTACCACCGGCTGCGCACGGTACTGCACGGCGAGCTCGGCCTGGAGCCGACGCCCGCCGTGCAGTCCCGCATGCGGGCAATCCGCCGGCACGACATGGCGGCGTGATTCCGCACGAGCGGGGGCGCGGATGACCGCACCGGCCCTCGCCCGCCGCGGCGTGACCGTACGCATACGGAGTGGGCGGTGCGGTCAGGCGCCGCCCACCCGGGTGGGCTGCTCGGTCCGGGGCGCGGCGGCGCCCGCCGGGCCGTCCTGCCGTGGCCGTTGCCGCAGCAGCGCCAGGGCGAGCACGCCCGCCGTCAGCACCAGTCCCGCGGCCAGCAGCAGTGCCGACGCGGAACCCGGCAGAAGGCTCCGGGCGGACACCATGGCCCCGGACGCCGCCACCCCGAGCACACTGCCCAGCTGACGGAAGGTGTTGGACACCCCGGAGGCGGTGCCCGCCCAGGCCACCGGTAAGGAGCCGAGCAGTGCCACTGTGGAGGGTGCCGCGGCCAGCGAGATGCCCGTGCCGAGCAGGACCAGCAGCCACCAGTAGGCGCCGTACCCGTCCGCGGAGTCCAGACCGGCGAGGCCCAGGAGTCCCGCCCCGGAGCAGAGGGTGCCGGCGACGATCGGAACGCGCGGACCGGTCCGCACCACCATGACCGACGCCGCGTAGGAGGCCACAGTGATCCCGCCGTTGAGCACCAGGAACCGTACGGCGATCTCGGCCGCGGCCAGCCGCTCCAGCTCGTACATGCGCAGCGCCAGCAGCGACATGGCGGCGTACAGGCCGAAGAGGCTCAGCAGATTGACCGTGCAGGCGACCACGACCACCGGGTTGCGGAAGAGCCCGAGCGGCAGCATCGGCTCCGCCGTGTGGGCCTCCCACCACAGGAAGGCCGGCAGGGCCACGACGGCCAGCGCGAACGAGACGGTCACCGGCGGCGAGGTCCAGCCCCGGTCGTTCCCCTCGGCGAGACCGAACACCGCGGCGGCGACGGCGACGACGAACAGCAGCTGGCCCGTCACATCGAGCCGCCGGTGCCGGCGCGGCTGTCCGTCGGGCAGCGCGAAGCCCAGCGCCACCAGGGCGGCCGCCGTCACCGGTACGTCCAGCCAGAAGATGGAACGCCAGCCCCAGCCGTCCACCAGCAGTCCGCCGACCACCGGCCCCATGCCGAGGGCGAGCCCGCAGAAGCCCGCGCCGATACCGATGGCCCGGGCGCGGGCGGCCGGGTCCGGGAAGAGCGCTGCCACCAGGGCGAGCGAGACCGGGATCAGTACGGAACCGAACGCCCCCTGGACCGCTCGCGCGACGAGCAGCACCTCGATGGAACCGGCCGAGGCGCACAGCGCCGAAGCGGCGCCGAACCCGGCGAGACCAGCGAGGAAGACCCGCTTGCGGCCCAGGACGTCACCCAGGGTGCCGGCGCTGAGCAACAGGCAGGCGGACGCCAGGACATAGACATTGGCGACCCAGCGCAGCTCGGCCTCCGTCGCGGGCAGGTCGGCCCGGACCGAGGGCAGGGCGACATCGGCGACCGTGGTCCCCGTGTACACCACGAAGACGGCCAGGCCGAGAAAGACCAGGGAGATACCGTTACGGGCCCGGTCGGAGAGTTTTCCGGATAACATCCGCACGCCTTACAGGGCATTCGAGGCGCGCGATGTGCCGAAATCCGTTCGGTCGCGCCCGACCCTGGAATCCCACGAGTTCCGGAATGGTTCCGCGGTCATATTCCTCGTCCTCTCCATGGAACGTCTGCGGCGCAGCAGTCAAGCGGACGTTCGAACTCCCGTCCACAGGCCGGGGCCCGTGGGGCGGCCGGTGTCACTGGTGCGACAGTGAAGCGTCAGGGTCATGTCAGAGCTCTCGGGCACGCTGGCGAGGTCTGCCTCACAGGGAGCTCGGATGAAAACAAGAAAGACCTGGCTGCGAGTCTGGTTGCCCGCATTCGCCATGGCCAGCGCGCTGGGAGTGGCCGGAAGCGCCCCCACCGCCTCCGCCGATCCCGGCTGCGAGATCCGCGAGAACTCGCCGCACACCGACTGGGGATCATATACCTGGCCCATCGATCTCTACTGCAACAACACCACCGGTGATGTGACGTCACAGTCCTTCGCCGGATCGCCCGCCACCGGGCGGATGACCAAGACCACCAGCTGGTTCGTCTGCTGGAAGATCGGTTCTCCGCACGCCGGAAAGAACAGCGTCTGGTACTACACCAAGGGCGACGAGGTCGTGAACAACCCCGGCCAGCAGGGCTGGGGCTATATGCCGGCGAGTGCGCTCGGCACCACCAAGGCGCCCTTCCCGGGGCTGCGAAAGTGCTCGTGGGGATAGGGGTGTCCGTACACATGCGCGCAACTGAAAACACTGTCAGGCAGGACCGCCGCCCCCGCCTCGGCCGCCTTGCCCGGACCGCCCGTGGACTGGCCGTCATGGCCCTGGCCGTCCCCGTGCTGACCAGCGGTCTCGGCACCGGCACCGCCCACGCCGCCACCTGTGTCCTGGAGGAGAACGTCCTCCAGCAGGACAAGCTCGGCAACGTCTTCCGGACCGACGTCAAGTGCGACAACCTCACCGGCGATGTCTACGGCCGGGCCTCCTTCGACAGCCCGGTCACCGGAAAGAAGACCTCGACGCTGAGCACCTTCGTCTGCTGGACGCGCGGTCAGCCGCACTCCGGCGGAAACACCGTCTGGTACTACGGCAAGGGCGACACGGCAGTGGCTCCGTTCACGGCGTACGACGGCTGGGGTGCCATGGAGTCCAACAAGCTTCTCGTACCGGCCGGAACCCCGCATCCGTTCCCCGGTCTTCCCCGCTGCCCCTGGTACTGACGGATCCGGTGAATCTCATGTCGAAGAAAGTCATGGGGCCGCGCGGCCGCAAGTCCGTGCTCGCCCTCAGTCTGATCGTGGCCGTTTCCACCCTGGGCACAGGACTGGGAATGGCCGTGGCGGCCCCCGACTCGTCGGGCGGAGCGGGCAAGGGTGTCGACGTGTCGGCCCTGGCGAAGGCGAAGTCCTCCGGGAAGCCGGTGGAGATCGTGGAGCGCAGGACCGAGACCTCGGAGGTGTACGTCAATCCGTCCGGCACCACGACGGTGACGACCCATCTGGTGCCGGTGCGCGTGCGCCAGGGTGACACATGGGTACCGGTCGACACCGACCTGGCATTCGTCAACGGCCGTGTGGTGCCGAAGGCGGCCGTGGCGGGTCTGGAGCTCTCCGACGGTGGCGACGGCCCGCTGGTGAAGCTGAACGACCGCCGGCATGTGCTGGAGCTGAGCTGGCCGGGGAAGCTGCCCAAGCCGAAGCTGGACGGTCCGGTGGCCACCTACCCCGAGGTGATGCCGGGCGTCGATCTGCGGATGACGGCCGAGCCGGAGGGCTTCTCGCAGTTGCTGGTGGTCAAGGACGCCAAGGCCGCGAAGAACCCGAAGCTGAAGAAGCTGTCGTTCGGCGTCAAGGGCAACGGTCTGAAGATGACCGGTGACGAGAAGCAGGGCATCAAGGCGGTCGACGCCAAGGGCCGTACGGTCTTCTCCGCCCCGGCGCCCCGCATGTGGGACAGCGGCAAGGGCGGGAAGCAGAAGCAGGCGGTCATGGACACCGCGGCCGCGGGCGGAAGCCTCTCGGTCGTCCCGGACCGGAAGCTTCTCACCGGCGCCGACACCGCCTACCCGGTGTATGTCGACCCCACGTTCAGCGCCGGTGTGTCCAACTGGGCCGAGGTGCGCCGGACCACACCGACGACGTCCTACTGGAACGACCGGTCCAAGCTCAACCTCAGCGTCGGTGGAACGACCAACTACCTCGGCGTGACGGACGCATATCGCGGGTTCTTCCAGGTCGACGTGCCGAATCTGAACGCAAGCCGCAGTGTGCTGAACGCAACCCTCAACTACACGACGACGAACTCCAGTTGTGTGCCCCTGCAGATCTGGAGCACCGGTCGCATCTCCTCAGCGACCACCTGGAACAACCAGCCCACCTGGAACACGATGCTCGCGTCGCCCGCCTGCGCGAACGGTGCGGGCACGCTGTCCGTCAAGAGCACGGTGCAGGCGGCCGCGGCCGGCGGCTCGAGCCTGGTGGACTTCGGTCTGCGCAGCACCGACGCGGTGGAACAGGCCGCGACGAACAGCCTGCGGTTCGACCTGAGCAAGGTCAGCCTCAGCGTGGAGTACAACTCCCTCGGCCAGTGCTTCCTGTACACGGGAGTGAACTACAAGGACCCCGAGGGCACCACCTTCACCAAGGAGGTGAACTGCCAGAACACGGCCTCCGCGGTCCGGGCCGAGCCGTACACCAACGGTGCGGTGACGGGAAGCCTGCTGGCGGGCTCGCACAGCTTCGTGTGCTGGCGCAGCGGTGACGTGAACGCCGCCGGCAACCGCATCTGGTACTACGTCAAGGGCGACACCTCCTCCAACTGGACCAAGTGGCAGGGCTGGGGATACGTCCCGGCCGACAAGCTCAACCTGGTCGGCGCCGAGCCCTACCCCGGGCTTCCGGCCTGCAACGTCTACAACGTCACCGCCGGTATCGCCTCACCGCAGGACTTCGACTCCGACGGAGTGTCCGATGTCCTGGCCGTCCAGACGGACGGGAACGTCGCCCTCTATCCGGGCCTCGGGAACGGCACCCTCGGCAGCAAGAAGATGCTGTGGACCGACGGCCGGGGCACCGGTTACACCAACCTGTTCACCGGTGACTTCAACAAGGACGGCATCGGCGACGTCGCCGGCTTCACCGGCGGTGTCGTGTGGTGGTGGCCCGGCAACGGCAGCAGCGGCGTCAGTGACACCCGGCTGCCGCTGATCGACAACCGGTACAAGACGCAGTACTACTTCGACCCCGGGCTGCACGCCCCGTGCCGGGTGGCCTCCGCCTCGGACTTCAACAGCGACGGCAACACCGACATCATGGCCATCTGTGGTCAGGGCTCGGAGCAGGGCAACTACGACGCCGATGCCTTCTGGTGGTGGCCCGGCGACGGCGACGGCGGCATCAACGCCACCAGCGGCGCCAGCCTCGGCAACGAGTACCTCTACGCCTACCGCACGGAGACCGAGTTCTCCCCGATGGACGTCACCGGCGACGGCCGCATGGACATCGCCCGGATGCCCTACGCGACGACCCTGGAGCTGAACCCGGGCCCCCTCGCGCCCAACGCCTCCTACGGCACGGGCGCCAGGATCCCCTGGGCGCCGAACGGCTTCGGCACGGTCACCAAGGTGTTCGCCGGCGACTTCAACGGCGACCGCAAGGGCGACATGGCGGGCGTCGACTCGGCCGGCTCGCTGTGGTGGTGGCCCGGCAGCGGCGACGGCACCTTCGGCACCCCGTCGAAGATGTCGACCACCACGGACTGGGGGACCTTCAAGGACCTCCTGTGACCGGCGAGTGATCACGGGGCCGGGCGTCGCCCGAAGTGCGACGCCCGGCCCCTCCTCATCTGCGGAGCCCCGCACGACCTCGGACATGGACGGGTGGTATCTGTGTTGGTGAAAGAGCTGTGGCTCCGGCGGCGAAGCCGGCTCGTGGCCTCTTGCGTGGCGCTTTCGACGGCGCTGACGACGCTCGGCGTCGCCGCGGCGGCGGCCGAGAAGGCCGAGAAAAGCGGTGGTGACGGCGTCGCCGTCTCGGCGCTGGCGAAGGCGAAGTCCTCCGGGAAGCCGGTGGAGATCACGGAGCACAGGACGCCGTACGCGGAGGTGCACGCGAATCCGTCCGGCACGCTGACGGTGACGACGCACCTGACGCCGGTGCGGGTACGTCAGGGCCGGACGTGGGTGCCGGTCGACACGGACCTGGTGACCGACAAAGGCCGGGTGCGGCCCAAGGCCGCCGTGACGGGCCTGGAACTGTCCAGCGGCGGCGACGGCCCGCTGGTGCGGCTCAACGACAAGCAGCACGTACTGGAGATGAGCTGGCCGGAGAAGCTGCCCAAGCCGCGTCTGGACGGGCCGGTGGCGACCTACCCCGAGGTACTGCCCGGAGTGGACCTCCAGGTCACCGCCGAGGCGGAGGGCTTCCAGCAGCTGCTGGTGGTCAAGGATGCCAAGGCCGCGAGGAACCCGAAGCTGAAGAAGATCGCCTACGGCCTCACCGGCACCGGTCTGAAGATCGGTGCCGACCGGAACAAGGGCCTGACGGCCGTCGACGCCAGGGGAAAGACGGTCTTCTCCGGACCGGCCCCGCGGATGTGGGACAGCTCGAAGGGGAACAAGAAGACGTCGGTCATGCCGGCCGCGGTCTCGGGAAAGACCCTGGAGATCACGCCCGATCAGAAGCTGCTCACCGGCCCTGACACCGTTTACCCGGTCCATGTGGACCCGTCGTTCAGCACGGGCGTGTACGGAGCGTGGCAAGTGTCCGAGGCGTACCCGGATACGGTCTGGCGGCAGGAGGGTATGTTCGCCGAACTCACTACCGCGGCGTACTGGAGCACCGGCAGCACGGTCAGTAGGACGCGCTCGCTCCTCCAGGTGGATGTGCCCTATCTGGGGGGCCAGGTTCTCAACGCCAAGCTGGTACTCCAGGATCACGCGACGTACTCGGGCGACTGTTCCCTCCACCCCGTGGAGCTCTGGCACACCGGTCGTGCCGGTTCCACGACGACCTGGAACAACCAGCCCGAATGGAAGACGAAGAACTCCTCGTACGCGTGCCCTAAGGGGACGGTCACCTTGGACGCCACCGGTGCGGCACAGGCGGCCTCGCTGGGTGACACCACCGTGGTGGACCTGGGGCTGCGCGCCTCGGACACCGTCGAGAACCGACAGCAGAGCAGCCTCAGACGCTTCCTGCTGGAGTCCGCCACGTTCACTGCGGAGGTCACGTACAACGGCGAGTGCCTCCTTGTGAACGGGGTCGATCACAAGGACACCGACGGCACGTCCTTCACCAAGGAGATGAACTGCGAGAGCCAGGCATCCGATGTCCGCGTCGAGCCCTATACGAGCAGTGCCGTGACGGGCCAGCTGCTGGCCGGCCCGCACAGCTTCCTGTGCTGGCGCAGCGGTGACATGAACGCCGCCGGCAATCGCATCTGGTACTACGTCAAGGGCGATACGTCGAGTGGCTGGACCGACTGGCAGGGCTGGGGCTATGTACCGGCCGACAAGATCACCGGCGCCGGCGCCGAGCCCTTCCCCGGGCTTCCGGCCTGCCAGGTCCACAACGTCACCCCCGGTCTGATGTCGCCGTGGGACTTCAACTCCGACGGCCGTTCCGATGTGGTGGCTCTCCAGGCAGACGGAAACCTCGCCCTGTTTGCGGGCAACGGCAACGGCACCCTCGCGAACAAGACCATGCTGTGGACGGACGGCCGGGGTCGGAACTACCTGGACGTGTTCACCGCCGACTTCAACACGGACGGCATCGCCGATATCGCCGCGGTCGACAGCGCGTACAAGTTGTGGTGGTGGCCGGGCGACGGCAACGGCGGTGTGGCCGATGCGGCTGTTCCGGCGACCGACCCCTTGACCAACAGTCAGACCTATTTCCGTCCGTACCGTAACGTGCCGTGCCGTGACTTCTTCTCTCTCGACTACAACGGAGACGGAAAGACCGATGTCGGCGCCGTCTGCAGAGTCGACGAACAGGGACTGGACGAGTACCAGTACTGGTGGTTCACCGGTGACGGCAAGGGCGGGGTCAACGGCCTCGGATCCGACGACAGCGGACCCGGGGGCGCCACGCCCAACGGCAGTCACACCTCGGCCGACTTCTTCAGCGACGGCCGCCCCGATGTGGCGGAGATGGATGGATTTGGGAGGCTCTGGCTGAACAAGAACATCGGTGGCGGTGAGCTGAGTCCGCTCGCGCCCTCGAACCCCTGGCCGGCTGCCGACTTCGGCTCGACGGTGAGCCAGATGTTCTCCGGAGACTTCGACGGTGACCGCAAGGGCGACGTCGCGGCCGTGGATTCCGCCGGCCGGCTCTGGATGTGGCCCGGTGACGGCAACGGCGGTTTCGGTACCCCGTCGAAGATGTCGACCGCCACGGACTGGGGGAGCTTCAAGGACCTCATGTGACGCACCTGAACCGCTGGAGGCCAGTCCACACGGGAAGTGGAGGTAGTGGGTGTTTGCGAGACGTGTTCCGCACCTGCGAAGAGTTCTGGCGTCCTGCGCGGCGTTCTCCGTGGTGCTCGGCACCATCGGCGTGGTCGCGTCGGCCGCAGAGCGTGACGGGGAACCGCCCAGGGGCGTCGAGGTGTCGGCGCTGGCGAAGGCTAAGTCCTCCGGGAAGCCGGTGGAGATCGTCGAGCACCGGACCGAGACGTCCGGGGTGTACGCGAATCCGTCCGGCACGCTGACGGTGACGACGCACCTGACGCCGGTGCGGGTGCGTCAGGGCCGGGCGTGGGTGCCGGTCGACACGGACCTGGTGACCGACAAGGGCCGGGTGCGGCCCAAGGCCGCCGTGACGGGCCTGGAACTGTCCAACGGCGGCGAGGGCCCCCTCGTACGGCTGAACGACAAGCAGCACGTGCTGGAGCTGGGCTGGCCGGGGAAGCTGCCGAAGCCGAAGCTGGACGGTCCGGTGGCCACGTACCCCGAGGTGCTGCCGGGCGTCGATCTGCGGGTCACGGCACAGGCGGAGGGCTTCGCGCAGCTACTGGTCGTCAAGGACGCGGGGGCGGCGAAGAACCCGAAGCTGAAGAAGATCGCCTACGGACTGGTCGCGCCCGGCCTGAAGGTGTCCGGTGATCACAAACAGGGCCTGAAGGCCGTCGACGCCAAGGGCCGCACCGTGTTCACCGGCCCCGCCCCGCGGATGTGGGACAGCTCGAAGGGCCGGAAGAAGGAAGCGGTCATGTCGGCCGAGGCCACCGTCGGCAGCCTGGCGGTCGTCCCCGACCAGAAGCTGCTCGCGGCCCCGGACACCACCTACCCCGTCTACCTGGATCCCTCGTTCACCAAGGCGCCGTCCGCCTGGAACGTGGTCAGGGCGGGGTATCCGGACAGATCCGGCTGGATGTACTCGGACTTCCTGCAGGCGGGGATGGACAACGTCCGCGGCGCCTATGTCCCGATGCGCACTTTCTTCCAGGTGGACGTTCCATACCTTGCGGGCCGCCAGGTGCTGAGTGCCTCCCTCAGTCTCGTGAACGGCTCCGGGTCCGGAGGGCAGTGCACTGCCCCCACGGTGGAGATCTGGCACACCGCCCGTGCCACTCCTGCGCACACATGGAACAACCAGCCCGCATGGCTCTCCAGACTCGCTTGTTCGACAGGGACTTCGGGCATCGACGTCCTGGGGGCGGCACAGGCGGCCGCGCAGAGCGGTACGAACCTGGTGGATCTCGGACTGAGGGCCACGGCGGCGGGCGAGACCCCGCCGGCAACGAGCTACATGCTCTTCAACGTGGGCTTCGTCCGGCTGACGGCGGAGATCGCCTACAACGGCGAGTGCTTGCTGCGAGACCAGGTGTCCTACCAGGACCCCGACAGCAACTCCTTCAGAACGGAGCTGAGCTGCGAGAGCCAGGCCTCGGACGTCAGGATCGAACCGTACGGCACCTCGCAGGTGACCGGGCAACTGCTGGCCGGTCCGCACGGCTTCGTGTGCTGGCGCAGCGGTGACATGAACGGTGCGGGCAATCGCATCTGGTACTACGTCAAGGGTGATACGTCCTCTGGCTGGACGAGCTGGCAGGGCTGGGGCTACGTTCCGGCCGACAAGATCATCGGCGCCGGACCTGAGCCGTTCCCGGGACTGCCGGCCTGCAATGTCCACAGCCTCACCCCGGGCCTGTTCGCGCCGCAGGACTTCAACTCCGACGGCCTGTCCGATGTGGTGGCCCTCCAGTCCGATGGCAACCTGGCCCTGCATCCGGGCAACGGCAACGGCACTCTGGCGAACAAGCGCCTCATCTGGTCCGACGGCCGGGGCAGCGGCTACAAGGAGGTCTTCACCGCGGACCTCGACACCGACGGCAGGGGAGACATCGCGGCCGTCGACAGCGGCAATCGTGTCTGGTGGTGGCCGGGGGACGGCAACGGCGGAGTCGCCGGCGCCGCTCTGCCCCTGACCGACGAGGTCAGCCACCTCCAGGGAACCTTCGCGGAGGGATGGGGGCCGCCGCGGTGCAAGAACTTCTTCTCGGCCGATTTCGACGGCGACGGAAAGGGCGACATCGCCGCCGTGTGCGGTGTCATGGAGATCGACCCTGACACGGACGTCCTGTGGTGGTGGCGCGGCAATGGAAACGGTGAGTACGCGCCCGCCGGATACATGTCGGACCACCAGTTCTACCAACCGGCCCTTGCCACGGACTTCAACGTCGACGGCCGCATGGACCTGGCGGCCGCGCTGTCCGGCGGAAGTCTTCATCTGCTGGGCGGCAACGGCCTCGGACGCTGGGACTACGGCACGCTGCAGACCTGGCCGGCGGCCGGCTTCGGCACGGTGAGCAACGTTTTCTCGGGCGACTTCAATGGCGACCGCAGGGGTGATCTGGCCGCAGTGGATTCCGCCGGCTCCCTCTGGTGGTGGCCCGGCGACGGAAACGGAAAGTACGGCGCCCCGTCGAAGATGTCGACCGCCACGGACTGGGGATCCGCAAAGGACCTCATGTGAACAGCAATCGCGCAAGGCAGTGAGTCAGGGAAAGGTGGTAACAGCCGTGTTGGGCAAGGAAATCGGCCTATACGCAGAAGCAGGATCGTGGCATCCTGCGTGGCCTTCTCGGTGGCGCTGACGACGCTCGGCATCGCAGCATCGGCCGCCGCCAGCAGCTTCGCTTGCCGGTGTACTTCCTGCAAACTGCTTCCCGCCCCGAATTGGTCAGGGAGTCGTTCCAGTCATTCCTGAATCGGCGGTTTTTGTTCCAGTTCCTGAAGTCATTGGCTACGGTCTGCACGCCCCACCCGGCAAGCTCACAGGTGGCAAACCTGCCACCGGAGGCGCCGCAGCGCTTGAGGGTCTTTCTGGGAGTCCGTACCGCCGTCCACATCCTCTTTATGGTCCTGGCTCGACCAAATGGAACGACAAGTCCGACCGCTCCGATCGCAAACTTTCCGGACCAGTAGATGGAGCGCCGGTTCGGATTCCGGCCGACCCTGGTCATCTTGTTGGTGAACCGGTTCCATTGTTTCTTGAACCAGTTCCTTCCGTCGAGGTCGTACTGGTTGACGGGGTCGCCGGGGTAGCCGTAGCGGTTGGTGAGCGACGACACCGACCGCCGCGAGCGATGCGGATGCCGGCGCGCGGGACAGGCCAGCCGGCCAGGGGGGCGTCACTCTTCTTCGAGGAGATCTGGGGAGCGCGCTCCCCGGCGCCGATCGGCTCTGGCGCAGAAGCCGGGAAAGCTTCGTGATGTTCCCGAGGTTCCCGCACCGCCGTATGTCGTCGCATCTGTCCATCGCCTGTGGCCGTCGTACCGAGAGGGTTCACTATCATGACGACGGCCCCGCATGTCGCCCCTTCGGCCTTTTGGCCAGTCCGCGAAGGTACGCGCCGGTCGGCCAGACGACTGGCGACCATAGACAGTAGGCAGCGACCAATACGGCCACAATGAGGAACCCAGGTGCCAAGAGAAATTGACCAACAGCCTTGACTCTGCCGATCACGCCTCCTGCACCCTGCAGGAGGCCGGAGGCAAAGATACAAAAAGCGCTTAGGACCAGGAGGTGAAGTCCAGCCGTAAAGCGGGACCAGGGCCCGGTCGGCCTGATGCTCGCACTTGGCGAGATGAACACAGGTGCCACCACAGGAGCTAAGGCGGCATAGAGGAATACGGCGATCGAAACAATGATGGTCGATGTACGTGAAACGTATCCCAGAAGATGATCAATGAACCCCCCCGGCTGTGTCGCCGCAGCACCGGCTGCCCCTACGAGTAGCAGCCACATATAAGCCAGGCAGAGAGCCACCCGATTTCGCGTATTCCTGTCCGCATCGCTCATGGTTTCCTCGTCTTCTCCTGCCGCTGTTCAAGAGCAGATCTCGGGTGACCGGGTGGCGCAGCGATAAGGCGCGCCACCCGGTCCCCTATCATCGCTCAAAGACGCGGTTGCGGGTGCAGTGTCCTAACAGTGACCTCGGCGAGCGTAGCGGCCAAGATGCCACCCCGCCCCCATGGTCATGGCTCCGCCGACCACGTCTCCGTTCACGCTCTTGCCTCGCACGACGTAGCCAGCCGTAGAGACAGCGCCCCAGAGCCCTGCTCCATAGGAGAGGCAGCCTCTGATAGATCGGCCGTTGACTCGTGGTGCCCTGTGCTTACCCGCGCGCGCGTAGCGGCTGATGGAGCGGACCCTCGGTGCCGCGTGTCTGGCGGCCCGCACAGCTCGTACGGCGCGGTAGGCGCGGTATCCCCGTATGCCCCATGCGACTGCGCCGACGCCAGGGATGAAGCCGGCGGCGGTCAGTGCGATGTCCCACTTATATTTCCAGGCAACCCGACCAACCTTCTTGACACCGCGCTTTATTTTGCTCCACCAGCTCTTGCCGTCGAGGTCGAACTGGTTGACCGGGTCGCCGGGGTAGGCGTAGGCGTTGTCGCCGCCACCGTAGACGGGGTCGATGGAGAGGAAGCGTCCGGTGTTCGGGTTGTAGAGGCGGACGCCCATGAGGGTGAGGCCGGTGAGGGTCTCGGTGGAGCGCTGCTTGGCCCCGAGCCAGTTGTAGCGGGTGGCCGCCTGGCCGGCGCGTGGGTTGCCGTACTCGTCGCCGTCCAGGGCCACGGGCGCCTTGCTGGTGTCCAGCGGGAGCTGGAGCGCGACGTCACCATGGATGGTGGTGAGGTGCAGGACGGCGTCGCCGGTCTTGCTGGTGGTGGCCGCCAGGTCGCCGGTCGCCGAGCTCACATTGCGGGTCATGGTGCCCGTGGCGGTGTCCTCGACGATCCACCGCGGGTTGTCACCGTCGCCCGCGTAGTGGTTGAGCTTGGAACCAGTCTGGGTCCAGGTGCTGCCGCTGCCCGTTTCGACCTTCCAGGAACGGAAGCGCAGGTCGGCGTCGAGCTGCCAGGTCTGACGCTTGCCACCGGAAATCTGCTGGTAGGCCAGGTCGTTGGCGTAGTAGCCGATGGTGCTCCCGGGCAGGGCGGTGGTGCGGCCGAAGGCGTCGTAGGTGTAGCCGGTGTCGATGAGCCGGTCGGCGCTGTCGTAGGTGTGGCTGGTGGTGATGCCTCCCGTGGTGGTGCAGTCCAGGCCAGGGGCCGCTGTCGTGGTGGTGCGGGTCTTGCGGTTGGTACGCCCGTCGAAGGTGTAGCTGCGCCGCTCGCAAACGGTGTCCGCGGTGTCCTCGACGGTGACCAGGCGGCCGATCGCGTCGTAACGGTAGGTCTGGTCGGACCAGCCGTCGTGCGAGGCGACCTGCCCGTGGATGGACTCTGTCACGGTGTCGGAGTAGACGACCGTACCGTCGCTGTCGCGGGTATAGGTCCGCTGCAGCGTGCTGCCGGTGGTCTCCTTGGTGACCGTGAGGGTGTAACCGCCGGGCAGCTTCTCGGTCCTGACCTGACCCTCGGCGTCATAGGTGGCCTGGAAGGCGCCGGCGACGGAGTCGGTGGTCTTGGTGGCCAGACCGCGCGGCTCGACGGTGTGATCGTAGGTGTAGGTGACGGTTGACGGCACGTTGTCACCGACCTTGACCGGCCTGTTCAGCAGGTCGTACTCGGTTGTGGTGACACCGCCGTCGGCGTCGGTATAGGAGATGGGGCGGCCGAGTTTGTCGTACGCCTTGGTGATCGTTCCGCCGGTCGGTGAAGTGGTCTTGACGGCCTGGCCGGTGGCCGGGTCGTACTCGGTGGTGGACTCCGGCACCGCCTGGCCGACGCCGCCCGTGACGGCGACCTTGGTCTGCCGTCCTGCGTTGTCGTACGTGGTCGTGGTGGTGCGGGTGACGCCGTTGGCCGTCTCGATGGCCTTGGCCGGGTTGCCCCACCAGTTGTACTCGGTGGTCGTGGTCGGCAGCTGAGTCGGGTTGGTGCCGCCGCCGGTGATGGCACCGGCCGGGCCGGTGGAGCACACCAGGTCGGCCCATTCCGGGCGGCCCTGGCAGGTGCCCGTTCCGCTCGCGGACCAGTACGTGGTCAACCGGGTCGAGGTGTCCGTGCCGGTCGCGCCGGGCAGGAGCTGCTTGGTGACGCGCCCCTGGGCGTCGTACTCGGTGGTCTCGGTGATCGCGAGGCCACCGGGGTCCTTGATGGTCTTCGTCGGCAGGCCGAGCGCCCAGTCGTAAACCGTCTGCCGAGCCCGGGCCTCACCGAGCACGGTGGGGTGCTCCCGGACCTGGGCGCCGGTCGTGGTCTTGGTGATCTGGTCCTTGACCTTCGCCGTTCCGTCGGTGGGCCGACCGGCGTCGTACTCGTTGACCGTCCAGGTGCGGGCGGTGACAGACGTACCCGCGGGAACCAGGGTGGTGGTTCCGGACTTCAGGTCAGCCGCGAGGTCGACGCGCCGCAGCGGGCCGAACTCCTCCAGCTCACGGGTGCCGTTCTCGTCGTAGACGGACCTCGTGGTGAGCAGGTCGGCACGCTCGGCGCTGGTGAGCTGGCCGATGCCCAGATCGGCCTGAAGCGCCCTGTCGGCCGCGGTGGCGCCCAGGGCGACGGCCCGGTTGACGGCGCTGAGTTCGCGGACCTTGTTACCGAACCGGTCGTACTCCGTGGTGGTGATGTGCCCGCCAGGAGTTGCCGCGTTGACGGTCCGTCCCGACACGCCCATGTAGGTGACCTCGGCACGGGCGTAGGAGCTGGCCGTCAGGCCACTGCCTTCGTTGGACGCGGGGACGACATCGGCCGGGAAGACAGCGGTGGCGTCCGTCGGCGCGTCGAGCTGGCCCCACGTCTTCACGTCAGCCGCACCCATCTTGTACGGCGCTGCCGTACCGGTGAGCGGAACGTCGTAGACGACGGAAGTCGTCGCGGTGCCCTCCTGGACGTCGCTGGTGCCCTGCTTCAGGCCGGAGCGGGACGCATTGAGAAGCATGCCTTCACCGGTGGTGGCGGCGTTGCCGGCCTTGCCGTAGGTGAAGGACCAGGGAAGTTCACCGGCCGGGGTCAGACCGATGACCCGGCCCGCCGCGTCATAGCTGTACTCGGTCTTGAGCGACGGGCTGATCTGCGGATTCCACGCCTGTCGCAGTCGGCCGGCCGCATCGTAGACGTACGCTTGGTTCAAGAGCAGCTACAGCGGCGGCGCAGGCGGCGAATGCGTCGAGGTTGACGCGTCCCCCGATCTCGTCCATGTCCGTGACTCCAAGCGGCCCCTCGACGGTGACGTGCTGACGTTCACCGCGGCCCAGTGGGAAGGATTCGTACGGCTGATCGCCTTGTGACGCGGGCGGCCGACGCGGCCCCGGACGCGCTCAGGCCTCCGTTGCCGCGGACAGTCCGCCCAGCAGCAGGCCCGTCAGTCCGCGTATCCACTCCTTGTCGACCGGTTCCGCGCTGACCAGGGCGCGGTGGACCACCGCGCCCGCGATCACGTCGAAGATCAGGTCGTCGACATGCGCCGCGGAGGCCTCGTCCGGTGCGGGGGGCAGCTCGCCGCGGGCCTGGGCGCGTCTGCGGCCCAGCAGGACCAGCCGTTTCTGGCGGTCGACGATCGAGTCCCGGATGCGTTCCCGCAGGGCCTCGTCCCGGGTGGACTCGGCCACTACGGCCATCAGGGCCGTACGGGCCTCCGGGCGCTCCAGCAGTGCCGCGAACTCCAGCACCACACCCTCGATGTCGGCCGCGAGGCTGCCCCGGTCCGGTACCTCCAGTTCGTCGAAGAGGACGGCGACGGCGTCCACGACGAGTTCGTTCTTGCCCGGCCAGCGGCGATACAGGGTCGTCTTGGCGACCCCCGCACGGCTGGCCACATCCCCCAGCGTCAGTTTGGACCAGCCCAGCTCGACCAGGGCCGCCCTGGTGGCGTCCAGGATCGCGGCGTCGGCCGCGGCGCTGCGCGGGCGGCCGGTCCGGGCGCTCTGGGAAGGGTTGCGGCTCGGCATGCCGGAGACCATACCCGCCGGTAGCTATCGCACGGGGGAGTGTTTGCCGAACGGCCCGTGAGGGAGATCACCGGTGAACGCCTGTTCCGGTGCGTCCCCGTCCAGTTACGCTACGGCTCGTAGCGAAAGCCGAAAGTCTTGATCGGCTCGAGCGACGACCACTGGCGCCCGGGTGGGGACCCAAGCGCCGCACAGCAGGAAACGGACCGAGTCCGTCAGGGGCCCGCACACCGGCGTGGCCGCGGGCGGGCCCGGTTCGCGTACGACGGGATCGTCACGGCATGCGCGCGGAAGGGGGAGGATGTACTCATGCAGCAGCAGCCTAGGAACATGTCAGTGAGCGGCGCCGTCGACCTCGCCGCGGTGAAGGCGGCCGGAGAGGCCAAGGCCAAGGCCGAGCAGGTGCGGGCGGAGGCCGCCCGGCAGGGCGGCGGTGGCGCCGTGTCCCCTGCGAGCCTGGTGATCGACGTCGATGAGGCGGGCTTCGAGCGCGACGTTCTCATGCGCTCCAACGAGGTTCCGGTCGTCATCGACTTCTGGGCCGAATGGTGCGAGCCGTGCAAGCAGCTCGGCCCGCTGCTGGAGCGGCTGGCGGTCGACTACAACGGCCGTTTCCTGCTGGCGAAGATCGACGTCGACGCCAATCAGATGCTGATGCAGCAGTTCGGGATCCAGGGCATTCCGGCGGTCTTCGCGGTCGTCGCCGGTCAGGCGCTGCCGCTCTTCCAGGGCGCGGCTCCCGAGGCGCAGATCCGGGCCACCCTCGACCAGCTGATCCAGGTCGCCGAGGACCGCTTCGGTCTCACCGGGCTCGCCGTCGACGCCGACGCGGCCGCGGAGGGTGTGCGGCCCGCCGTCCCGGCCGGCCCGTACGACGCCCTGCTGGAGGCGGCGGCGCAGGCGCTGGACGCCGGCGACCTCGGCGGTGCCGTCCAGGCGTACAAGAACGTGCTGGTCGACGACCCGACCAACCCCGAGGCCAAGCTGGGGCTTGCCCAGGCCGAACTGCTCTCCCGTGTGCAGGGCCTGGACGCCCAGCAGGTCCGTAAGAGCGCGGCCGACAACCCGGACGACGTGCGGGCGCAGATCGACGCGGCCGACCTCGACCTGGTCGGCGGTCATGTCAACGACGCCTTCGGCCGGCTCGTCGAGACGGTCCGCCGTACGGCGGGCGAGGACCGGGACGCGGCGCGGGTGCGGCTGCTGGAGCTCTTCGAGGTCGTCGGCGCGGAGGATTCGCGGGTGACGGCGGCCCGTACGGCCCTTGCGAGGGTTCTCTTCTGATGTCGTGGTGGCGCCCGGTGCGCCGCTGACGATTTGTTGACACGGAGACACAACGCGGCCGCGCTTTGCCAAAACTTGGGAAACGCGGCCGCTGTTACTTCCAGTAAACCGAGGGGCCCTGTCTGTCCGGTTTTAGTGCCCCTTGGCCTCCTTTTGTGGACGGCTTGACGGCACCCTCTGTCGCTGCTCGCCGCCGTGCGGACGGGGCGTGTTCACCCCACCGTTACTAGCGAGTAACGGGACCTCTTGTGCCCCGGCCCCGAATGCACCACGATCGGCCACGCTCGGTCCCAACCGCACCGGCCCGACAACCACTCGGTGCCGCGGCAGACCTTGGGTCCCCACCGGGCGGGTCGGCGACGACGTCACCGGCTCTTGGACAGGGGGGTCTCTGTCTCGTCGGCAGGGCCTGTCCAGTTCGGTTGCGCGAAGGCGTGGCCAGTGGTTGTCGCTCGGGGGTGATCGCCGGATGTCTGGACGCGATGCGCGCCTCCGGCTGCGGCGCTTTCTTCCCGAGGACGTAGCACTTCTCCCATCCCAGGACGGGCCCCTGCCCGGACCGGAGATGTACGTCCGAGAAGGAGGAAACTCATGAAGTCCCAGGTTCGTGGTGGGACCAGATGGAAGCGGTTCGCCGTCGTCATGGTCCCGAGCGTGGCCGCGACGGCCGCGATAGGCGTCGGCATGGCCCAAGGGGCGCTCGCCGCCTCGTTCGCGGTCTCCGGCCAGGAGTTCAAGGTCACGGCCAAGTACCTGGACGGCCGCGGGTTCGCGCAGTACGGCGGTCTTGACGCCGGCTACACGGACGTCAAGGGCGAGGGCAAGACCATTCGCCCGGTCGCGATCTCGTCGTTCAAGAGCGCCAAGATCGTCGGCATGTGCCAGTCCGTGGTCACCCCGGACGTGCCGGTGTTCGGCAAGATCGGTATGCGGCTCGAGGCCGGTCCGGACGAGGCGCACGCGGTCAAGGCCAGCAACCTTTACCTCGACATCTCCCAGCTCGACGGTGACGCGAAGTTCGAGAACATCGACATCGGCGTCGCGACCAAGGACACCGGCAACCCCGACATGGGCGGCAAGGGTGCTCCGATCAAGCCGAAGGAGAACGTCAACCCCGGCGGCTTCGCCCAGCAGGCGGACCGCGCGGTGCTGACCGATGTGAAGCAGAAGGCGTGGGCGACCACCGCCGCCAGCTTCGAGCTCAGTGGTCTGAAGCTGCGTCTGTACGCCGGCGACAAGGCCGTTCAGAACGAGTGCTTCCAGGACAAGGACGTCAACTAGGACGCTCCTCGCGGGCGGCCCGGACGGTCCCCACGGCTGTCCGGCCCGCCCGCCTCTTTTCTTTCTCAGAGCAACACCGGTTCCAGGGAGCGTTTTCCATGAGCGCCGAGTCACAGGGGCAGCACGAGCACTTTCTCCGCGTCTTCCGGCGCCGCTTCCGCGACTGGCGGGGCAGCCGTCCCTTCTGGGCGGGGCTGTTCACCATTCTCGGCGGACTGCCGATCGCCTACTTCCCGTACGCCACCTTCAAGCTCGGCCATATGACGCTCGCCCTGGCGACCACGGCCGGCGCCGGTTCGCTCATCATCGGGGTGCTGCTGGTGACGCTGGGTCTGACCATGTGGTTCCACAGCATCGTGCGGGTCTTCGCCGGTATCGCCTCGATTCTGCTGGCCCTGGTCTCGATCCCGGTGTCGAACCTGGGCGGCTTCTTCATCGGCTTCCTGTTCGCCATGCTCGGCGGTGCCCTCTCCGTCGCCTGGGTGCCGGAGAAGCAGCCGGGCCGCAGGGCGGTCCGCCGGGCGGCGAAGGACGGCGCCCCCGAGGACGACGCGGTGCACGCTCAGGAGAGCGGCGAGGGCGTCGGTGAGAGCACCACGGACGCGACAGTCGACGCCAACGGCGGGAGGAACAGTGCGGGGTGACGACACACAGCTGACAGCGGCTGGAGGCGACGGATCCCGTGAGAGAACGGGGCCGCGTCACGCGGCCCCCAAGAAGTCGTTGCTGACCAAGGTCCGTATACCCGCGGGCAAGGCCATGGCCCTGGCCGCGATGCCCACGGCGGTGTTCGTCGGCATGGGGCTCACGCCCAGGCTCGCGATCGCCGACGACGGCGAGATACCGTTCGCCCCGGGGCCGTGTGTGACGCGCTCGGACGAGCCGGTGTCGCCGTCGCCCTCCGAGTCCGCGTCGAAGGACGAGGACGACAAGGCCGACGAGGACAAGCCCTCCGCCGAGGCGTCGGAGACGCCGTCCCCGCAGGCGTCCGGTACCGCGGACGAGAGGGAACCAGCCCCGGGGGCAAGCCCGTCGGCCGACGCCGGCAGGCCCGACGCGGACGGGACCACCGCCCCCAAGGCGGCCGACCCGGCCCCGGAGCCCACGCCCACGGGAACACCGGACAGGGGCACCGACCCGCTCGACCCGCTGGGTGTCGGCGACGCGCTCGGGGACCTGCTCGGCGTGTCCGAGGAGGAGAAGGCGCCCCCGAGTACAGCTCCCAGCGCCCCCACCGCCCCCGCCAAGCCGGCCGGGAAGCCGGCCGAGGCACCTGCCGGGAAGCCGGCCACCAAGCCCGCCACCGGCTCCAGGACCGACGCGGCCGAGGACGAGACCGACAGGACCGCCGACGCCATCCGCGACGCGGCCGAGAAGGCGGGCGCGAAGGTCGAGGAACTGCCCGAAGAAGCGAAGGGCACGGACCCGGTCAAGGACGAGGACATCCCGGACGGTGCCAAGCCGCACTTCCCCTGCCCCACCGCGGACCCGGAGGCGCTGGCCGCGGCCGAGCTGGAGACGGGCATCCCGCGGCTGCCCGACGAACCGTGGAAGCTGGAGACCACGATGCTGACGCTGAGCGGCCTGCGGTACCACGGCATCGTCGAGGTCAAGACCTACAGCGGCAAGATCAAGAAGGTGCTGAAGTTCACCGCGACGTCGGTCGACATCAAGGACCTCCACCAGCTCGTGGTCGGCCCGGACGGCACCACGGCCCATGTCACCTCGGACAAGGGCTCCACATCCACCATCCGCAACGGCACGGTCACCATGTACACGGAGGAGCTGAAGGGAAACCTCTTCGGCCTCATCCCGGTCACGTTCAGCCCGCAGACCCCGCCCCCGCTGGACGTCCCCTTCGCCTTCTTCACCGACTGCAAGGTCACCCAGGCCGGTCAGTTCGGCGGCACGCTCACCGTCCCGGGCCTGAAGAACTTCTTCACCGGCGGCGGCAACTGACCCCCCACGGGAGCTGCGGAAATGTTCGTGGCCCGCATCGCACGATGCGGGCCACGAACATTTCCGGCACCACGGTCAGCTCGTACCGCGTAAACGTGACGTCCGGTCAGAAGCCGACCAGGGGGCGGAGGTCGATCTCCACGGGGAACGGGTGATCCGTGATGAGCACCTTGCGGTGCACAGGCTGCTCCGGGGCCTCGATGTATTCGCGGTGCTTGTGGTGCAGCCAGAACTCGTGCACGGCGATCTGCCGGTCCCGCCCCAGCTCCACCCGCCAGTAGTAGGGCACCAGGGCCTCGGCGAAGAGAGCGGGTTTGCGGATGCGGTCGTCCTGGCGGGACCCGGGTGACACCACTTCGACCACCAGGGCGAGCTTCTCCACAGGAACACACTCGAGTTCGAAGAATTCGAGCCCCGTGGGGTCGAAGACGATCACGTCCGGCTTGGGTGCGTTCTGATCGTCGTAGAGCACGCACTGCTCGGTGACGACCTTGTAAGGAGGAGTCCGTGCCAGCTTCAATCTGTCCGCGAGTTCGTCCCGCACATGATTGTGCCAGTACTTGGTCTGCCCACGGACCACGATCGCTCCGTCCAAGAGTTCCCAGTCGAAGGGCAGCTCGAGGTCTTTCACCTGATCGATCGTCCAGCCCTCAGCAGGCGGAAACATCCAGTTGTCCGGGGTGGCCTCTTCGGCTCGACCAGTAGCCATGACTGCTCCCATGAACGCGAGTGTGCGCGTGGGCGCGGAGCGCGGTCCCGCGTTCGACAGTATCGTCACCCGAAGTGATGGTCACTCGGCACGCCATTGACGAACGGTGGGCGGCAACCCGGCCGGGTTGCCGCCCACGAGTCGTGCGCGCGATTGCGACGTCAGTCGCGGGCGCCGCCTCCGATGTGGTGGACGCGGACCATGTTGGTCGTGCCGGGCACGCCGGGCGGGGAGCCGGCGGTGATGACCATCGTGTCGCCCTCGCTGTAGCGCCGGAGCTTCAGCAGCTCGGCGTCGACCAGCTCGACCATGGCGTCCGTGGTCTCCACGAAGGGGACCAGGAAGGATTCGACGCCCCAGCTCAGGGTCAGCTGATTGAGGGTGGACTCGTCCGTCGTGAAGGCCAGGATCGGCTGCACAGCGCGGTAGCGGCACAGCCGGCGGGCCGTGTCGCCGGACTTGGTGAAGGCGATCAGGGCCTTGCCGCCGAGGAAGTCGGCGATCTCGCAGGCCGCACGGGCGATCGAGCCGCCCTGAGTGCGCGGCTTCTTGCCGGGGACCAGGGGCTGGAGGCCCTTGGAGAGGAGCTCCTGCTCCGCGGCCTGGACGATCTTGGACATCGTCTTGACCGTCTCGATCGGGTACGCGCCCACGCTCGACTCGGCCGACAGCATCACGGCGTCGGCGCCGTCGAGGATGGCGTTGGCGACGTCGGAGGCCTCGGCGCGGGTCGGGCGGGAGTTGGTGATCATCGACTCCATCATCTGGGTCGCGACGATCACCGGCTTGGCGTTGCGGCGGCAGAGCTCGATCAGCCGCTTCTGCACCATCGGGACCTGCTCGAGCGGGTACTCGACGGCGAGGTCGCCGCGGGCGACCATGACGCCGTCGAAGGCCGCGACGACGTCGGCCATGTTGTCGACGGCCTGCGGCTTCTCGACCTTGGCGATGACCGGGACGCGGCGGCCGACCTCGTCCATGACCTTGTGGACGTCCTTGACGTCGTCCGCGTCGCGGACGAAGGAGAGGGCGACGAAGTCGCAGCCCATCCTGAGCGCGAAGCGGAGGTCCTCGACGTCCTTCTCGGACAGGGCCGGGACGTTGACCGCCGCACCGGGCAGGTTGATGCCCTTGTGGTCGGAGATGACTCCGCCTTCGATGACGATGGTCCTGACCCGGGGGCCGTCGACCTCGGTCACCTTCAGTTCGACGTTGCCGTCGTTGATGAGGATCTGGTCGCCGTGGGCGACGTCGCCCGGCAGGCCCTTGTACGTGGTGCCGCAGATGGACTTGTCACCGGGGACGTCCTCGGTGGTGATGACGAACTCGTCACCGCGCACCAGCTCGACCGGGCCCTCGGCGAAGGTCTCGAGGCGGATCTTCGGACCCTGGAGGTCCGCGAGCACGCCCACGGCGCGGCCGGTGTCCGCCACCGCCCTGCGGAGGCGGTCGTACCGCTCCTGGTGCTCTGCCTGGGTTCCGTGGCTCATGTTGAACCGGGCCACGTTCATGCCGGCCTCGATCAGCGCTTTCAGCTGCTCGTAGGAGTCGACGGCGGGGCCCAGTGTGCAGACGATTTTGGAACGGCGCATGAGGCGGATCCTATCGGTTTGTTTCTCAACGAAATATTCCGTCTGGTGGAAAGTGCAAATGGGCTGCCGGGTGCTCAGCTGTATTACTCCGTTGTATTGCTCAGTCGTATTCTCGGCCGCTCACGAGCGCATAGGTCTGCCGGGCGATCTCCAGTTCCTCATCCGTCGGGACCACGGCCACCGCGACACGCGCATGCGCCGGAGAGATCAGCCGCGGCTCTCCGGACCGTACGGCGTTGAGGTCGCCGTCCACGGCGAGTCCCAGCTCCTCCAGTCCGGTGATGGCGGCTTCCCGCACCGGGGCGGCGTTCTCGCCGACGCCCGCGGTGAAGACCACCGCGTCCACCCGCCCCAGCACCGCGTAATAGGCGCCGATGTACTTCTTCAGCCGGTGAATGTAGATCTCGAAGGCGAGCAGCGCCTGCTGGTCGCCCGCGTCGATCCGCCGCCGGATCTCCCGCATGTCGTTGTCGCCGCACAGTCCGACCAGACCGCTCTTCTTGTTGAGCAGTACGTCGACGTCGTCCTCCGACATTCCGGCGACCCGCTTCAGATGGAAGGTGACCGCCGGGTCGATGTCGCCGGAGCGGGTGCCCATCACCAGGCCCTCCAGTGGGGTCAGCCCCATCGAGGTGTCCACGCACCGCCCGCCGCGCACGGCGGATGCCGAGGCGCCGTTGCCGAGGTGCAGCACGATGACGTTCACCTCCTCCGGCGACTTGCCGAGCAGCTCCGCCGTCCTGCGCGACACATAGGCGTGCGAGGTGCCGTGGAAGCCGTAGCGGCGGATGCGGTGGGCGTCGGCCGTCGTCACGTCGATGGCGTACCGGGCGGCGTACTCCGGCATCGTCGCGTGGAAGGCGGTGTCGAAGACGGCGACCTGTGGCAGGTCGGGGCGCAGCGCCTGGGCGGTACGGATACCGAGCAGGTTGGCCGGGTTGTGCAGCGGGGCGACCGGCACCAGACGCTCGATCTCGGCCAGTACCTCCTCGTCGATCAGGGTGGGCTCGGTGAACCTGAGCCCGCCGTGCACCACCCGGTGCCCGATCGCGGCCAGTTCGGGGGAGTCGAGGCCGAGCCCGTCACCGTCCAGCTCCTCGGCGACGGCCTTCAGCGCGGCCGCGTGGTCGGGGACGGCCCCGCTGCGCTCGCGCTGCCCGGTGCCGCCCACCAGCGGGGTGTGCACCAGCCGGGACGTCTCCTCACCGATGCGCTCGACCAGGCCCACGGCGAGCCGGGAGCCCTCGCGCATGTCGAGCAGCTGGTACTTCACCGACGAGGAGCCGGAGTTGAGGACGAGGACGCGGCTGGCGTCGCGCGCGGCGGCGGTCATATGGAGGTCTCCTGGGCCTGGATCGCGGTGATGGCGACGGTGTTGACGATGTCCTGGACGAGCGCACCGCGCGACAGGTCGTTGACGGGCTTGCGCAGGCCCTGGAGCACCGGACCCACGGCGACGGCGCCGGCCGAGCGCTGTACGGCCTTGTAGGTGTTGTTGCCGGTGTTGAGGTCCGGGAAGATCAGCACGCTCGCCTGTCCCGCCACCTCGGAACCGGGCAGCTTGGTCGCGGCGACGGAGGGTTCGACCGCCGCGTCGTACTGGATCGGGCCCTCGATCTTGAGGTCGGGGCGGCGCTCCCGTACGAGCCCGGTGGCCGTGCGCACCTTGTCGACGTCCGCGCCCGTGCCGGAGGTGCCGGTGGAGTACGAGAGCATCGCGATCCGCGGTTCGACGCCGAACCGGGCGGCGGTGGCCGCCGACTGGACGGCGATGTCGGCGAGCTGCTCGGCGTCCGGGTCGGGGTTGACCGCGCAGTCTCCGTAGACGAGGACCTCCTCGGCGAGGCACATGAAGAAGACGGAGGAGACGATTCCGGCGTCCGGCCTGGTCTTGATGATTTCGAAGGCGGGGCGGATGGTCGCGGCCGTGGAGTGCACGGATCCGGAGACCATGCCGTCGGCGAGGCCCTCCTCGACCATGAGGGTGCCGAAGTAGTTGACGTCCGACACCACGTCGTACGCCAGCTCCACCGTGACGCCCTTGTGGGCGCGCAGCGCCGCGTACCGCTCGGCGAACCGTTCGCGCAGCTCCGAGGTCTGGGGGTTCACGATCTGCGTGCGGGACAGATCGACGCCCATCTCGGCGGCCATTCTGCCGATCACGTCGGGGTCGCCCAGCAGCGTCAGCTCGCACACGTCGCGGCGCAGCAGTACGTCGGCGGCGCGCAGCACCCGCTCCTCGGTGCCCTCGGGCAGCACCACCCGGCGTCGGTCGGCGCGGGCCTGCTCCAGCAGTTCGTGCTCGAACATCATCGGGGTGACCCGGCCGCTGCGGGCGACGGAGAGGCGGCGCAGCAGATCGGCGGTGTCGACGTGGCGTTCGAAGAGGCCGAGTGCGGTCTCCGCCTTGAGGGGCGTCGCGGCGGTCAACTTGCCTTCGAGGGCGAAGAGTTCGGCGGCCGTGGGGAAGGAGTAGCCCGGCACCGAGATCACCGGGGTGCCGGGTGCGAGGCGGGCGGCGAGCGTGAGTACCTCGTCGCCCGGCCGCTCGTCGAGGGTGAGCAGCACGCCCGCGATGTGCGGGTTGCCGGCGCTGTGCGCGGCCAGGGAGCCGACCACCAGATCGGCGCGGTCGCCAGGGGTGACGACGAGGCAGCCGGGAGTCAGGGCGGCGAGGAAGTTCGGCAGCATCGCGCCGCCGAAGACGAAGCCGAGGGCGTCGCGGGCGAGTCCGGAGTCGTCGCCGAGCAGAACCGTTCCGCCGAGGTGGCGGGTGATCTGGGCGACCGTGGGCGCGGACAGCGCCGGCTCGTCGGGGAGGACGTAGCAGGGGACGGGCAGCCGGGCCTGGAGCCGCTCGGCGATGACCGTGCGGTCCTCGGCGGCCACCCGGTTCACGACCATGGCGAGGACGTCGCAGCCCAGGCCCTGGTAGGCGCGGTGGGCGTTGCGCGCCTCGGCCCGTACGGACTCGGCGGGCTGGCCCTTGCCGCCCACCACGGGGATCACGGAGGCGCCGAACTCGTTGGCGAGCCTGGCGTTGAGGGCCAGCTCGTCGGGGAGCTGGGTGTCCGCGAAGTCGGTGCCGAGGACGAGCACGACCTCGTAGTCGCGGGTCACCGCGTGGAAGCGGTCGACGAGCTCGGAGACCAGCTCGTCGGTGCCCTTCTCGGCCTGGATCGCGGCGGCCTCGTGGTAGTCCATGCCGTACACGGACGCCGGGTCCTGGGTGAGCCGGTAGCGTGCGCGGAGGAGATCGAACATCCGGTCGGGGCGGTGGTGCACCAGCGGGCGGAACACGCCCACGCGGTCCACCTGGCGGGTCAGGAGCTCCATGACTCCCAGCTCGATGACCTGGCGGCCGTCTCCCCGATCGATCCCGGTCACGTACACGCTGCGCGTCACGCGTGCTCTCCCGTTCTTGTTCATGTCGCGGAAATGCCGGACAGGCCGGTCGTGCCCTCTTGACAATACCTCTGCGTGTCCTCTAGTTGCCGCTTCCATAGAGCGGCTGGAAGCGCCAGGCACAGGCCAAAGCGCGATAATCGGACCATGCGCATCGGAGTGCTCACCGCGGGCGGCGACTGCCCCGGCCTGAACGCTGTGATCCGGTCGGTCGTGCACCGCGCCCTGACCGGGCACGGAGACGAAGTCGTCGGTTTCGAGGACGGGTTCAGGGGGCTCCTCGAAGGCCACCTCCGCGCCCTCGACCTCGACGCCGTCAGCGGCATCCTCGCCCGTGGCGGAACAATCCTGGGCTCCTCCCGCCTGGAGCGGGCCCGGCTGAGCGAAGCCGCGAAGAACTGCGCCGAACTGTCCCGCCGCTACGGCCTGGACGCGCTCATCCCGATCGGCGGCGAGGGCACCCTCACCGCGGCGCGGCTGCTGTCCGACGCCGGAATGCCTGTCGTCGGCGTACCGAAGACGATCGACAACGACATCTCCGCGACCGA
This sequence comes from Streptomyces sannanensis, assembly GCF_039536205.1. Classification (GTDB taxonomy): domain Bacteria; phylum Actinomycetota; class Actinomycetes; order Streptomycetales; family Streptomycetaceae; genus Streptomyces; species Streptomyces sannanensis. The sequence continues at coordinate 4,836,610 of NZ_BAAAYL010000001.1, forward strand.
CCGCACCTTCGGCTTCGACACCGCCGTCACCGTCGCCACCGAGGCCATGGACCGCCTCAAGACCACCGCCGAATCGCACCAGCGGGTCATGGTCGTCGAGGTCATGGGGCGGCACGCGGGCTGGATCGCGCTCGAGTCCGGCATGGCGGCCGGCGCCCACGGCATCTGCCTGCCGGAGCGGCCCTTCGACCCCGCCGACCTGGTCAAGATGGTCGAGGAACGCTTCGACCGCGGCAAGAAGTTCGCCGTCGTCTGTGTCGCCGAGGGCGCCCACCCGGCCGAGGGCACCATGGACTACAAGAAGGGCGAGATCGACGTCTACGGCCATGAACGCTTCGCCGGCATCGGCAACCGGCTCGCCGTGGAACTGGAGAAGCGCCTCGGCAAGGAGGCCCGTCCGGTCATCCTCGGTCACATCCAGCGCGGCGGCACCCCGACCGCGTACGACAGGGTGCTCGCCACCCGCTTCGGGTGGCACGCGGTGGAGGCGGTGCACCGCGGCGACTACGGAAAGATGACCGCGCTGCGCGGCACGGACGTGGTCATGGTGCCGCTGGCCGACGCGATCACGACGCTGAAGAGGGTGCCGGAGGAGCGTATGGACGAGGCCGAGTCGGTCTACTGAGGGGCGCGGAGTCCGTACGCGACGCAGAACTGCCGGTGACGGTCAGCTCTTCTCCGAGAGCCACCGGTACTGCAGCTCCGGACGGCCGACCTGCCCGTACTGCGGACTGCGCACGGCCCGGCCCGTGTCGACCAGATGCTCCAGATAGCGGCGCGCGGTGATCCGGGATATCCCGACCTCCGCCGCGGTGGCCGTCGCCGTCATGCCCGTCCCGGAGCCGCGCAGCGTACGGGTCACCGCCTCGAGCGTCGGGGCGCTCAGCCCCTTCGGGAGGGATGCGGGCCGAGGGGCGCGCAGCGCGGCGAGCGCCCGGTCGACCTCCTCCTGGCCGCTGGCCTCACCGGCCGCGGCGCGGAACTCGGCGTAGCGGACCAGCCGGTCCCGCAGGGTGGCGAAGCTGAAGGGCTTCAGGACGTACTGGACGACGCCGAGCGACACGCCCTCGCGGACGATCGCCAGATCGCGGGCCGAGGTGACGGCGATGACGTCCGCGGAGTGCCCGGCGGCGCGCAGGGACCGTACGAGCTGTAGTCCGTGCCCGTCCGGCAGATACAGATCGAGCAGCAGCAGATCGACCGGCGTCCGGTCGAGGATCCGCACCGCCTCGGCCCGTGAATGCGCCACCCCGGTCACGGTGAACCCCTCCACCCGGCCGACGTACATCCGGTGCGCGTCGGCGGCGACGGGGTCGTCCTCGACGACGAGGACCCTGATCGGCTCGCTCATGCCCGCGTCGCCTCCGCATCCGTACGCAGCGGCAGCCGCACCGTGAACTGCGCACCGCCGTCCGGGGCCGGGGCGGCCTCCGCCGTGCCGCCGTGACGGACCGCCGTCTGGCGCACCAGGGCCAGGCCGAGACCGCGGCCGGCGCCCTTGGTCGACCAGCCGAGGCCGAACATCTCGTCCTGGTCCGCCGCCGCGACGCCGTCGCCGGTGTCCGTGACGCGCAGCAGCAGACCGCCGTGCTCGGTGCGCACCGTCACCGTGACCCTGGCGCCGGGACTGCCCTGGGCCGCGTCGAGGGCGTTGTCGATGAGGTTGCCCAGGACGGTCACCAGATCGCGGGGCGGCAACGAGTCCGGCAGGACCCCGTCCTCGATGCCGCTGCCTTCCGTCAGGACCAGCTCGACGCCGCGCTCATGGGCCTGTGCGGTCTTGCCGAGCAGCAGCGCCGCCAGCACGGGTTCACCGAGCGCGCCGACGACCTGGTCGGTGAGCTCCTGTGCGAGCTCCAGCTCCGCGGTGGCGAACTCCACCGCCTCCTCCACCCGGCCCAGCTCGATCAGCGAGACGACGGTGTGCAGCCGGTTCGCCGCCTCATGGGCCTGGGCGCGCAGTGCCTGGGTGAAGCCGCGCTCGGAGTCCAGTTCGCCGGCCAGCGCCTGCAGTTCGGTGTGGTCGCGCAGGGTCACCACGGTGCCGCGCCGTCCGCCGCCGGTCACCGGCTGCGTACTGACCACGACGATCCGGCCGGCGGTGACATGGAGTTCGTCGACCCGCGGCCGGCTCGCCAGCAGGGCGCCGGTGAGCGCGGCGGGCAGGCCGAGCTCGGTCACCGAACGGCCGACCGTGTCCTCGCCGAGGCCGAGGAGTTCCCGTGCGCCGTCGTTGATCAGTGCGATGCGGCGCTGTCCGTCGACCATCAGCAGCCCTTCGCGCACGGCGTGCAGGGTGGCCTGGTGGTAGGTGTGCATCCGGCTGAGCTCGGTGGCGTTCATCCCGTGGGTGTGGCGGCGCAGCCGGGCGTTGATCACATACGTTCCGGCGCCGCCCAGCAGGAGTGCCGCCGAGGCCGTCATGAGCAGCGCGGTCAGCTGTCCGCGCACCTGTTCGCTGATCTTGTCGACGGTGATGCCGGCGCTGACCAGGGCGATGATTTTGGAGCCGTCGTACACCGGGGCCACGGCCCGCACCGAGAGTCCGAGCACGCCCCGGTAGGTCTCGCTGAACGTACGGCCCTGCAGCGCCGGACCGGTGTGGCCGAGGAACTTCCTGCCGATCTGGTCCGGCTCCGGATGGGTCCAGCGGGTGCCGTCCGGCCGCATGATCACGACGAAGGCGACCCCGGTGGAGCGTCGCACCTTCTCGGCGTACGGCTGGAGTGCGGAGGCGGGGTCCTCGGACCGTACCGCCTGGGCCACCCACGGCGAGGCGGCGACCGCGGCGGCGGTGGTGATGGCCTGGCGGCGGGCGGTCTCCTCGGCCCGGGTCCGGCCCGCGACATAGGCGAAGACCGCGCACCCGGTCACGACCACGGCCATCAGCACGACCTGCATCGTGAAGAGCTGGCCGGCGAGGCTGCGGGGGCGGCGTATGTGCATGGCTTCAAGGATGCCTGGCCGGAAATCGTGTGAACGTTATGTACATAAGGGTGACGGGAGTCACACGGCATTGGATATTCACCAGGGCCCTCCGGGACGAGGGCATTGAGACATCGAAGAGGAGGTTCCCTGGTGACTGCCGTGGCCGCAAGGCGGGACCGGACACACTATCTCTATCTCGCCGTGATCGGCGCGGTGGTGCTCGGCATCGTGGTGGGCTTCGCGGCCCCGGGCGTGGCCGTCGAACTCAAGCCACTCGGCACCGGGTTCGTGAACCTGATCAAGATGATGATCTCGCCGATCATCTTCTGCACCATCGTGCTGGGCGTCGGCTCGGTCCGTAAGGCCGCCAAGGTCGGCACGGTCGGCGGACTGGCGCTGGGCTACTTCCTCGCGATGTCGACCGTCGCACTGGCCATCGGCCTGGTCGTCGGCAACATCCTGGAGCCGGGCTCCGGCCTCCACCTGACCGAAGCGGCACGCGCGGCGGGCGACAAGGCGGCCTCGGGCGCCAGCGAGTCCACCACCGACTTCCTGCTCGGCATCATCCCGACGACGCTGGTGTCGGCCTTCACCGAGGGCCAGGTGCTGCAGACGCTGCTCGTGGCCCTGCTCGCCGGTTTCGCCCTGCAGGCGATGGGCACGTCCGGAGAACCGGTCCTGCGCGGCATCGGCCACATCCAGCGGCTGGTCTTCCGCATGCTCGGCATGATCATGTGGGCGGCGCCGGTGGGCGCGTTCGGAGCGATCGCCGCGGTGGTCGGCGAGACGGGCGTCGACGCGCTGAAGTCCCTCGCGGTGATCATGATCGGCTTCTACATCACCTGCGCGCTCTTCGTCTTCCTCGTGCTGGGGACGCTGCTGCGGCTGGTCGCCGGGGTGAACATCTTCGCGCTGCTGAAGTACCTGGGCCGTGAGTTCCTGCTCATCCTCTCCACCTCGTCCTCCGAGTCCGCGCTGCCGCGGCTCATCGCGAAGATGGAGCACCTGGGCGTCAGCAAGCCGGTCGTCGGCATCACCGTGCCGACCGGCTACTCCTTCAACCTCGACGGCACCGCGATCTACCTGACGATGTCCTCGCTCTTCGTCGCCGAGGCGATGGGCAAGCCGCTGTCCGTCGGCGAGCAGATCTCGCTGCTCGTCTTCATGATCATCGCCTCCAAGGGGGCGGCAGGCGTCACCGGCGCCGGCCTGGCCACCCTGGCCGGCGGCCTCCAGTCGCACCGCCCCGACCTGGTCGACGGCGTCGGCCTGATCGTCGGCATCGACCGCTTCATGAGCGAGGCCCGCGCCATGACCAACTTCGCGGGCAACGCGGTGGCGACGGTGCTGGTGGGCACCTGGACGAAGGAGATCGACAAGGCGCGGATGGCCGAGGTCCTGGAGGGCCGTGTGCCGTTCGACGAGAAGACCCTGGTCGACGACGGCCACAGCGCCCCCGCGGACACCGCGCCCCAGCGCGACGAGTCCGAGAAGGCATCGGTCCCGGCCTGACCGGCACCGTTCCCGCCCTGCCCGGCCCGCCCTCGCGGCGGTCCGGGCAGCGCCGTTCCCGCTCGGCGGCCTCCGGGTGGCCGGACGGCGCGGGTTGCCCAAGGGTGAAGGCGTGACCGCACCCGCGGTGCTTCCGGAGAAGGGAAGAGCCAGATGCCGAAGTACCTGGTCCAGGCCAGTTACACCGCAGAGGGAACGAAGGGGCTGCTCGCCGAGGGCGGTACGGGCCGCAGATCCGCCGTGCAGGAAAATGTCACATCGTGCGGCGGCACGCTCGAGACCATGTACTTCGCGCTCGGCGAGGACGACCTGTACTGCGTCATCGACATGCCCGACGACGTGTCGATGGTCGCCACCGCCATGGCGGTCCGCGCCACCGGAGCCGTGATGTCCAAGGCGGTCCCGCTGCTCACCCCCGAGGAGATCGACGCGGCCGCGAAGAAGTCGGTCCGCTTCCGGGCCCCCGGCGCCTGACCGCGCCCGCCGCACTCCTGGCCGGGGCCGCCCCCGGCCTGCAGCGCGACGGCCTCCGCGACCACGCCCGGCAGCCGGCAGATGTCGTCCGCGCCGTCGAGCGCGTAGTCCGAGGGGCCCGGGCTCAGCGGCGCAGGGCGGTCTCCCGCTGCATGTGCGACAGTTTCTCGGGAATGCGCACGGCGTAGAGCCCGGTGATGAGGCCGTCGTCGATCCGCACCGCCATGACGGTGTCGAGCTCGCCGTCGAGCTGGAAGACCAGCGCCGGGTAGCCGTTGACCTGGGTCGGTCGCAGCGACGCTTCGGCGGCGAACCTGCCCAGCCCGCCGATCAGCAGGCGGCCCACCTTGTCGGCCCCCACGACGGGCCGCTGGACGGCCTGCTTGACTCCGCCGCCGACGCCCTCGCTGCGGCGTCCCTCGTCGCGGCGCACCTTCCCGGCGGCGCCTCCGCCGATCCGGTGTACGGCCCGGACGGGCGCATCCCCGCCCTGCCCGCGGACTTCACGCCCCTGGCGATCCGGGCCGTGGACCGGATACTCGCCCCCGCGTCGGAGCTGTGCGACCTGTGGGGCGAGACCTCCGACGCCGAGGAGTGGACCCGGACGGTCACGACGCTGCGTGGCGTACTCACCCGCGCAGCCGGCTGAGAGCCCGGGCCGGCCCCATGGGGGAGGGGCCGGCCCGCCGGAGAGGCTATGCCGGGCGCAGCCAGACCGTCGCCAGCGGGGGCAGCGTGAGCTGGACGCTCATCGCGCGGCCGTGGGCCGGTTCCTGCTCCGGCTTGACGGGGTCCGAGTTGAGGACGCCGCTGCCGCCGTATTCCGCCGCGTCGGTGTTGAGGAACTCCGTCCACGCCGGGATGTGCTCCGGGACACCCAGGCGGTACTCGTGCCGGACGACGGGGGAGAAGTTGCTGACCGCCAGCAGGGGCGAGCCCGAGGCGTCGAAGCGGAGAAAGGCCAGGACATTGTCCTCCCACGCGCCGCCGTCGACCCAGGAGAAGCCCTCGGGGACGGTGTCCCGTTCCCACAGGGCCGGGGTTTCGGCATACGCGCGGTTCAGGTCGCGGACCAGGTCGCGTACGCCCCGGTGATCGCCCGCCGAGTGGTACGTGTCGTCCAGCAGCCACCACTCCGGGCCGTGGTCGTGGGACCACTCCGCGCCCTGGGCGATCTCCTGGCCCATGAAGAGCAACTGCTTGCCGGGATGCGCCCACATGAAGCCCAGATACGCCCGGTGGTCGGCGCGCCGCTGCCACCAGTCGCCCGGCATCTTCGACACGAGGGACCGCTTGCCGTGCACCACCTCGTCGTGCGAGATCGGCAGGACGTAGTTCTCGCTGTACGCGTACACCATCGAGAAGGTCATCTCGTTGTGGTGGTACTTCCGGTGAACAGGCTCCTTCGACATGTAGACCAGCGAGTCGTGCATCCAGCCCATGTTCCACTTGAGGCCGAAACCGAGTCCGCCGTGGTGCGTGGGCCGGGTGACACCGTCCCAGGCCGTGGACTCCTCCGCGATGGTCACCACGCCGGGGCAGCGACGGTAGACGGTCGCGTTCATCTCCTGCAGGAAGGAGACCGCGTCCAGGTTCTCCCGTCCGCCGAACCGGTTGGGACTCCACTGCCCGTGCTCGCGCGAGTAGTCGAGATAGAGCATGGAGGCGACGGCGTCGACCCGCAGGCCGTCGATGTGGAACTCCTCGCACCAGTACACGGCGTTGGCGACCAGGAAGTTGCGGACTTCGGTGCGCCCGTAGTCGAACTCGAGCGTGCCCCAGTCGGGGTGCTCGGCGCGGGCCGGGTCCGGGTGCTCGTACAACGGCCGCCCGTCGAACTCGGCGAGCGCCCAGTCGTCCTTGGGGAAGTGCGCCGGCACCCAGTCCATGATGACCCCGATGCCGGCCCGGTGCAGGGCGTCGACGAGCAGGCGGAAGTCGTCCGGGGTGCCCATCCGGGAGGTGGGGGCGTAGAAGCCGGTGACCTGGTAGCCCCAGGATCCGCCGAAGGGGTGCTCGGCGATGGGCAGGAACTCCACATGGGTGAAGCCCAGGTCCTTCACATAGGACGGCAGCTGCTCGGCGAGCTGCCGGTAGGTCAGCCCGGGCCGCCAGGAGGAGAGATGCACCTCGTAGACCGAGAAGGGCGACTCGTGCAGCGCACGTTCCCCGCGCCGCGCCATCCAGTCGCCGTCCTGCCACACGTGGTGCGACTCGGTCACGATCGAGGCGTTGTGCGGCGGCACCTCGGTGCGGCGCGCCATCGGATCGGCCCGCAGGGTGTGGCTGCCGTCCGGCCGGGCGATGTCGAACTTGTAGACCGCGCCCTCGCCCATGCCCGGCACGAACAGCTCCCAGACGCCGGAAGCGCCGAGCGAGCGCATGGGCAGGGCGGTGCCGTCCCAGTAGTCGAAGCCACCGGCGAGCCGCACCCCGCGTGCGTTAGGGGCCCAGACGGTGAAACGGGTCCCGGTGACGCCCTGGTGGGTCATCGTCCGTGCGCCGAGCGCCCGCCACAGCTCCTCGTGGCGGCCCTCACGGATCAGATGGAGGTCGAGCTCTCCGAGGGCGGGCAGAAAGCGGTACGGGTCGTCGATCTCGTGGTCGGTGCCGTCGTACTCGACGACGATCCGGTAGTCGGGAAGGGCCTGCAGTGGCAGCACGCCGGAGAAGAGACCGTCACCGTCGTCGTGCAGCTCGGCGCACAGCCCCTTCCCGACCACGGTCACGGACTGCGCGTACGGACGCAGGACCCGGAACACCACGCCGCCGCGCACCGAGTGGGCGCCGAGGAGGGCATGCGGGTCGTGGTGCGTACCGCTGAGCAGCCGCTCCCGGTCCTCGCCCGGCAGCGGCGGCGCGGGTCGTACGCCATGGCTCCCGCTGCGCCGCGTATGCGGCGCCCCGGGGGCGGCGGCCTGATGGTCCGGCGCCGGACTGTCGGGTGTCGGCGATGTCTCCGCGGCCGGGGCTCGCGGTGCGGCCTGGGGCTCGGACGGACGGTGAGAGGACGATCGGTGCGTCACGGGTACGGCCTCCTTCGTTGGTGGTGTCACGGCAGGGCCAGGCGGCGGACCGCGGCCATCGGGACCGGGAGCCAGTCGGGGCGGTGGCGGGCCTCGTAGAGGACCTCGTACACCGCCTTGTCGGTCTCGTACGCGCGCAGCAGCGCCGGTTCGGAACGGGGGTCGGTCCCGGACGCCTCCGCGTAGCCCTCGCAGTACGCCTCCCGGCAGCCGGCGGCCCATTCGGCGTTCCAGGGCGATGGGGTCTCCCCTGCTCGAGCGGAGTCGAGGGCTTGGGGAAGGGTGCCGGCCGCGTAGTCGAAGGAGCGGAGCATTCCGGCGATGTCGCGCACCGCGGGCTGCGGTTCGCGGCGTTCGGCCAGGGGGCGGGCCGGTTCGCCCTCGAAGTCGATGACCGACCAGTCGCCGTCCGGGGTGCGCAGGGTCTGGCCGAGGTGCAGATCGCCGTGGATGCGCTGGGCCTCCAGGCTGTGCCCGTCGTCGGGGGTGCCGGCGACGGCCTCGAAGGCGGCGCGCAGCCCTGGTACGTAGGGGGAGAGCGCCGGTACGGCCCGGGCGGCGGCCTCGAGCCGGTCCTTCATCCCGGCGGCGAGCAGCCGGGTCTGCGGCCGGCCGAGGGTGACCGCGGGCAGGGCGGCGGCCAGCGCGGTGTGCACCTCGGCGGTGGCGCGGCCGAGCGCACGGGCCTCGGCGAGGAAGCCGGATCCGGCGGACAGGGCGCGCAGCGCGAGCTGCCAGCCGTCCTCGGAGCCGCGCAGATAGGGCTGGAGCACCCCGAGTGTTGCCGGTTCGCCGGTGCCGTCGAGGTCGGTGGCCTCGAACCAGGCGACGGGGGCGGGTACCCGGGAGCAGTGCTGCCGGGCCAGGGCGAGGGGGAGTTCCAGGTCGGGGTTGACGCCGGGGTGGATCCGGCGGAACACCTTCAGGATGAACGTATCTCCGTACACCAGTGAGGAGTTCGACTGTTCGGCGTCGAGCCGGCGCGGGGGGAGCCCGGCCGGGATGGCGGTCGAGAGGGCGCGGTCGAAACGGAGGGTGCCCAGCTGTCCGGGGGTGCGCAGCCGCTCCAGCAGGAGTCCGGCCAGCCGGGGGTCCTGGAGCGCGTCGTACACGGCCCGGCCGGCCAGCGGGCCGTCCTGGGGCCGGCCGATGAACGCGGGGGCGAGCCGGGTGGGCAGGGTGTGATGTACGCCGAGCAGCAGCTGGTAGCAGTCACCGGGTCCGGGTGTGCCGTTCTGGTGGGCCCGTACCAGCAGATGCAGCAGACCCCCGCCGTCCACGGGGAGCAGTTCGGTGGCGGACACCGGGGAGAAGCCGGTGACCGGGGTGCCCTTGCCGGCGAACCAGCGCTGTCGGGGGAGCCAGGCGTGCAGCAATGGGGCGAGTGAGAGCAGCAGAGGGGTGAGGCGCGGAGTGATCCGGGTGGAGGCAGCCTTCGGCATGGCAACGCGTCCTTTCCCCGGGCACACCCATAAAGAATGCGCAGAGTGTCCCGGATTGCGGCGTTGGCTGTCCGTTGGTGCGGGACGTGTCGGTTCAGGATGATCCGTACAGGTAGGGCCGGTTGGCCCAGTTGCCGACGGTATCCGGGAAGAGTGCCCAGGGCGGGGCAATGGAAACCGCCCCACCCTCGTGCATGGCCATCGGCCGTGAACGTGAATCCTGATCCGGAACCATGGGCGTTCTCGTCACCGATGTCGGTGCCGAGTTCTCTCCGATCACTCGGAGAGCTTTCACGCGCGTGTGCGTGCCGTTGGTGACCGAGCCGCCCGCCCGGCGGGCTCGGGTTCTGCCGGGCAGAGCGCTGTGAGCGTACTACTCACGGTGTTCACGCCGGATCCGGAACCAGTAGAAGCCGTGCCCCGCGAGGGTCAGCAGATACGGCCATTCGCCGATCGCCGGGAAGCGCACCCCGCCGATCAGTTCCACCGGATACCGCCCGTTGAACGCCCGCAGATCCAGCTCGGTCGGCTGCGCGAACCGCGAGAAGTTGTTCACGCAGAGGACGAGATCGTCCCCCTGCCCCTCCTGAGGCGGGGCCTCGCGGAGAAAGGCGAGCACCGCCGGGTTGGACGAGGGCAGCTCGGTGTAGGAGCCCAGCCCGAAGGCCCGGTTCTGTTTGCGGATCTCGATCATCCGGCGGGTCCAGTGCAACAGCGAGGACGGCGACGACATCGCCGCCTCGACATTCGTGACCTGGTAGCCGTAGACCGGGTCCATGATCGTGGGCAGATAGAGCCGCCCCGGGTCGCAGGAGGAGAAGCCCGCGTTGCGGTCCGGCGTCCACTGCATCGGGGTGCGCACCCCGTCCCGGTCGCCGAGCCAGATGTTGTCGCCCATGCCGATCTCGTCGCCGTAGTAGAGGATCGGCGAGCCGGGCAGGGAGAGCAGCAGCGCGGTGAACAGCTCGATCTGGTTCCGGTCGTTGTCCAGCAGGGGCGCCAGCCGCCGCCGGATGCCGATGTTGGCGCGCATCCGCGGGTCCTTGGCGTACTCCGCGTACATGTAGTCGCGTTCTTCGTCCGTCACCATTTCGAGGGTCAGCTCGTCGTGGTTGCGCAGGAAGATGCCCCACTGGCAGCTGGACGGGATCTCCGGGGTCTTGGCGAGCACTTCGGAGACGGGGTACCGGCTCTCCCGCCGTACGGCCATGAAGATGCGCGGCATCACCGGGAAGTGGAAGGCCATATGGCATTCGTCGCCGCCGCCCTCGAAGGAGCCGAAGTAGTCGACGACGTCCTCGGGCCACTGGTTGGCCTCGGCGAGCAGCACCTTGTCCGGGTAGTGCGTGTCGATCTCGGCCCGTAGCCGCTTGAGGAAGTCATGGGTGGCCGGGCGGTTCTCGCAGTTGGTGCCCTCCTCCTGGTACAGGTACGGCACGGCGTCCAGCCGGAAGCCGTCGATCCCCAGGTCGAGCCAGAAGCGCAGGGCCGCGAGGATCTCCTCCTGCACGGCTGGGTTCTCGTAGTTCAGGTCCGGCTGGTGGGAGAAGAAGCGGTGCCAGAAGTACTGCTTGCGCACGGGGTCGAAGGTCCAGTTGGACGTCTCGGTGTCGACGAAGATGATGCGCGCGTCCTGGTACTGCTTGTCGTCGTCCGCCCAGACGTAGTAGTCGCCGTACGGGCCGTCCGGGTTGTTGCGCGACTCCTGGAACCACGGATGCTGATCGCTGGTGTGGTTCATCACAAAGTCGATGATCACGCGCATGCCCCGCTGATGGGCCGCGTCGACGAACTCCACGAAGTCGGCGAGATCGCCGAACTCCGGCAGTACGGCCGTGTAGTCCGAGACGTCGTATCCGCCGTCGCGCAGGGGGGACTTGAAGAACGGCGGCAGCCAGAGGCAGTCGATGCCCAGCCACTGCAGATAGTCCAGCTTGGCGGTGATGCCCTTGAGGTCGCCCACGCCGTCACCGTTGCTGTCCTGGAAGGAACGGACCAGCACCTCGTAGAAGACCGCTCGCCTGAACCAGTCGGGGTCGCGGTCCTTGGCGGGCGTGTCCTCGAATGTGTCGGGGACGGGCTCATTGACGATCATCGTGTGGCTGACCCTCCGATCGGTGAGGACGGTCGCAGGGTGAGGATGTGCGCAGGGGCGACACCCGGCTCGAGGCGCACATAGTTGTCCCTGCCCCAGTGATAGGTCTCGCCGGTGAGCTCGTCGCGCACCGGAACGGTCTCGTCCCAGTCCAGGCCGAGCTCCGGCATGTCCAACGAGACGGTTGCCTCCTGGGTGTGGTGGGGGTCGAGGTTGGCGACCACCAGAACGGTGTTCGAACCCTCCCGTTTGGAGTAGGCGATCAGGGCGTCGTTGTCGACGCTGTGGAAGTGCAGCCGGCGCAACTGCTGGAGCGCGGGGCTGCGGCGCCGGATGCGGTTGAGCGCGGTGATGAGCGGGGCGATCGAACGGCCTTCGCGTTCGGCGGCCCGCCAGTCGCGGGGCCGCAGCTGGTACTTCTCCGAGTCCAGGTACTCCTCGCTGCCCTCCCGCAACGGCGTGTTCTCGCACAGCTCGTATCCGGCGTAGACGCCCCAGGTGGGCGAGAGTGTCGCGGCGAGCACCGCCCGTGTCCCGAAGGCGGGACGGCCCCCGTTCTGCAGGTACTCGTGCAGGATGTCCGGGGTGTTCACGAAGAGATTGGGCCGCATGTAATGGGCGGTCTCACCGGACAGCTCGGTGAGGTAGTCGGTCAGTTCCTGCTTGCCCGTACGCCAGGTGAAGTACGTGTACGACTGCTGGAAGCCGATCGCGCCCAGGGTGCGCATCATCGCCGGGCGGGTGAACGCCTCGGCCAGGAAGATCACGTCGGGGTCGCTGTCGTTGATGTCGTCGAGCACCCTCTCCCAGAAGACCACCGGTTTGGTGTGCGGATTGTCGACGCGGAAGATCCGTACACCGCGCTCCATCCAGAACCGCAGGATCCGCGTGGTCTCCTCGACCAGCCCGTCCATGTCCTGGTCGAAGGCGATGGGGTAGATGTCCTGGTACTTCTTCGGGGGGTTCTCGGCATGGGCGATCGTGCCGTCCGGGCGATGGTGGAACCACTCGGGGTGCTTCTCCACCCAGGGGTGGTCGGGGGAGCACTGCAGGGCGAAGTCCAGGGCGACCTCCAGCTGCAGCTCACGGGCCCGCGCGACGAAGCGGTCGAAGTCCTCCAAGGTGCCCAGGTCGGGGTGGACGGCGTCATGGCCGCCGTCGGGCGAGCCGATCGCCCAGGGGACGCCCGGATCGTGCCGTCCCACCGAGAGTGCGTTGTTGGGGCCCTTGCGGTGGGTGGTGCCGATGGGGTGGATGGGCGGGAGATAGACGACATCGAAACCCATCGCCGCGATGGCGGGCAGCCGTTCGGCGGCGGTCGCGAAGGTGCCGGAGACCGGGGGGCTGTCCTTCTCCACCTTCGCGCCCTCGGAGCGTGGGAAGAACTCGTACCACGATCCGTACAGCGCCCGGCGCCGCTCGACCAGCAGCGGCATGGGCGGTGAGGAGGAGACCAGTTCGCGCAGCGGATGACGGGCCAGTGCGGCGTCCGTGTCGGGGCCGAGGGCCGCGGCAAGCCGTTCCGCGGCGGGACGCGACTCGTCGCGCAGCGCCTCCGCGGCCGCGAGGACCGCCTCCCGGCCCTCCTTCTCCGGCACCCCGGCGGCTGCCCGTTCGTACAGCTCGGCGCCCTCCTCCAGGACCAGCGCGGTGTCGATACCCGCCGGAATCTTGATCCGGGCGTGGCGCCGCCAGGTGGCGAGCGGATCGGCCCAGGCCTCCACCGTGTACGTCCAGTGGCCCTCGGCGTCCGGGGTGACCTCGGCGCCCCAGCGGTCCGTACCGGGTGCGAGTTCATGCATGGGGGTCCACGGGCCGGTACGTCCCGAGGGGTCGCGCAGCACCACATCGGCGGCGACCGCCTCATGGCCTTCCCGGAAGACGGTCGCGCTGACCAGGAAGGACTCGCCGGCCACGGCCTTCGCCGGCCTTCTGCCGCACTCGACGGCTGGGTGTACATCCAGAACGGGGATGCGACCGATCATGGGCTCACCTGAGGGTCGGGTCTGCACGGGTGCGGGTGCGCCCGCGGGTGGGTGCGCGGGCGTGACGAGGTGCAGATCTTCGTGGGGGTTCGTCCTTTGTACTTGCTGCCGGGCTGCGGGCATGGCCGCTCCTGTCCGCGTTCACTCGGGTGGGCGGATACGGATGCATGGGGGGTGTCAGGTCCTGTCCGGTCGACCATGCCGGGCTCGCGACACTCCCCCAGCTGCCGCTGGGAGGTGCCCCCAGGCACCGCGCCTCTCCCCCGTAGCCCTTCGGGCACGGGAGGTGCCCCCACCGTTGTCGTCGGCCGCCGATGTCCCCCAGCTGCCGCTGGGAGGTGCCCCCACCGCATGGACTCCCTCCTCCGCCTTGCGATGCACGGCACCACCGGGACACCAGCCGCTCTGCGGCGGGCGCTCGCTGATCCGGCCTGATCAACCGGACAGGACCTACTGGCTGCGTACCGGACAAGCCTTCCACGCACGCGGGGCGAGCATTCCGGCTCTTTGCCAACTACTGCCCCGTAATGGCGCGGACAGGGAAACCGGCCCCGCCGGCAGGACGGGGCCGGCTGCTGCGGTGCTGCGCGTGGATCAGTTGTCCACCTGCAGAAGGAGGTTCGGCGAGCCGGGGCCGGCGTTCCGGCTCGATGGGGTGCGCCGCCCCCGGCCTGTCCGGCGTTCGAGGACGGACACACCGGTCGTCCGACGCGGTTCGGCAACACCGCGCCCCCGGCGCCGCCCCGCGCAGCGGATCGCGCCGTGGTTGGCCGGGGCCGGTGCGGGCTAACGTCGAGGGTGAAGGGCGGAGCACGTCTCGCCGTGCGTCCGCCCGGATCCGTATGTCCCCTGCGAAGGTGGAGCACGTGAAGGCCATTCGTCGGTTCACCGTACGCCCCGTCCTCCCAGATCCCCTCCGCCCGCTCAGCGACCTCGCCCGCAATCTGCGCTGGTCCTGGCACACCGAGACCCGTGACCTCTTCCAGTCCGTCGACCCCCAGGGGTGGCGCGCGGTGGGCGGCGACCCCGTGCGGCTGCTCGGGACCGTGTCCGCCGCGCGGCTCGACGAGCTGGCGCGCGACCGCCGCTTCCTGCGCAGGCTGTCGGCCGCCGCCGACGACCTCGACGACTACGTACGCGGCCGCAGGTGGTACCAGGCACGCGAGGCCGAAGGCGCCTCGCTGCCCGCCGCCGTCGCCTATTTCTCGCCCGAGTTCGGGATCACCGCCGCCCTGCCGCAGTACTCCGGCGGCCTCGGGATCCTGGCCGGCGACCATCTCAAGGCCGCCAGCGACCTCGGTGTACCGCTGATCGGGGTAGGCCTGCTCTACCGGCACGGGTACTTCCGGCAGACCCTGTCCCGGGACGGCTGGCAGCAGGAGCACTACCCGGTCCTCGACCCCAATGAGCTGCCGCTGGCCCTGCTGCGGGAGGCGGACGGCACCCCCAGCCGGGTCGTCCTCTCGCTGCCCGGCGGGCGCTTGCTGCACGCCCACGTCCGGCAGGCGCAGGTCGGCCGGGTGCCGCTGCTGATGCTCGACTCCGACGTCGAGGAGAACGGTCCCGGCGAACGCGAGGTCACCGACCGGCTGTACGGCGGCGGCAGCGAGCACCGGCTGCTCCAGGAGATGCTGCTCGGCATCGGCGGTGTCCGTGCCGTACGGGCGTACTGCCGGCTCACCGGCCGGCCGGCGCCCGAGGTGTTCCACACCAACGAGGGTCACGCGGGCTTCCTCGGCCTGGAACGCATCCGGGAGCTGGCCGCGGCCGGCCTGGACTTCGACGGCGCGCTGGAGGCGGTGCGGGCCGGCACGGTGTTCACCACGCACACACCCGTCCCGGCCGGCATCGACCGCTTCGACCGTGAGCTGGTCGCCCGCCACTTCGACGAGGGCGGCGAACTGCCCGGCGTACCCGTCGACCGGATCCTCCAGCTCGGCACGGAGAGCTACCCCGGGGGTGAGCCGAACCTCTTCAACATGGCCGTGATGGGCCTCCGGCTGGCCCAGCGGGCCAACGGCGTGTCCACTCTGCACGGCAGGGTCAGCCGGGAGATGTTCGCCGGTCTGTGGCCGGGCTTCGATCCGGACGAGGTCCCCATCACCTCGGTGACCAACGGGGTGCACGCACCCACCTGGGTCGCCCCCGAGGTGTTCCGGATCGGCGCCCGCCGGATCGGCGCGGGCCGTGCCGAGGACGCCCTCACCGTCGGCGGCTCCGAACGCTGGGACGCCCTCGCCGACATCTCGGACGCCGAGATCTGGGACCTCAGGCGGGTCCTGCGCGAACGGCTGGTGCTGGAGGTACGGCAGCGGCTGCACGCGTCCTGGCGGCAGCGCGGCGCCGGAGCCGCCGAACTCGGCTGGATCGACTCCGTACTCGATCCCGACGTCCTCACCATCGGCTTCGCCCGCCGAGTCCCCTCGTACAAGCGCCTCACCCTGATGCTGCGCGACCGCGACCGGCTGATGGACCTGCTCCTCCACCCGGAGCGCCCGGTGCAGATCGTGGTCGCCGGCAAGGCCCACCCGGCCGACGACGGCGGCAAGCGGCTCGTCCAGGAGCTGGTGCGCTTCTCCGACGACCCGAGGGTGCGCCACCGGCTGGTCTTCCTGCCCGACTACGGCATGGCGATGGCGCAGAATCTCTACCCCGGCTGCGACGTCTGGCTCAACAACCCCCTCCGGCCCCTGGAGGCCTGCGGCACCAGCGGTATGAAGGCCGCGCTCAACGGCTGCCTCAACCTCTCCGTCCTGGACGGCTGGTGGGACGAATGGTTCGGGCCCGACTTCGGCTGGGCCATTCCGACCGCCGACGGCGACGGCGGCTCGGGAGCCATCGACGCGGAGCGGCGCGACGACATCGAGGCCACGGCTCTCTACGACCTGATCGAGCAGCAGGTCACGCCCCGCTTCTACGACCGCGGCACCGGCGGACTGCCCGGCCGCTGGATCGAGATGGTCCGCCAGACCCTGGTGACCCTGGGCCCCAAGGTCCTGGCGGGACGCATGGTGCGTGAATACGTGGAGCGGCTGTACACCCCGGCCGCCGAGGCCCACCGTGCCCTGGACAGCACCACCGCCCGTGAACTCGCCGCCTGGAAGGCCCGTGTGCGCGACGCCTGGCCGCAGGTGAGCGTCGGCCATGTGGAGGCCGTGGCCGAACCGGCCACGGTCAACGGCACCGCCGAGCTCGGCTCCGCCCTCGGTCTGCGGGTCCGCGTCACGCTCGGCGGACTGCAGCCGGACGACGTGGAGGTGCAGGCCGTCGCCGGGCGCGTCGACTCCGACGACGCGATCGCGGACGCCCACACCTTCCCCCTGAAACCGGCCGGCAACGCGGACCTCGACGGCAGTTGGGTGTACGAGGGACCGCTCGCCCTCGACCGCACGGGCCCCTTCGGCTACACCGTCCGCATCCTGCCGGCCCATCGGTTGCTCGCCACCGGCGCGGACCTCGGACTGGTCGCCCTGCCCACGGAGGCGACGGGCGAGGGCGCGGGGGTGCTGATGCGCTGAGCTGGTTTTTGGGCTCGCTTCTCCCCGGACTTCGTCCGGGGGAGGACCTCAATGGGGGCGCTCGAGGCTGTGTCGACGGTCGACCACGCGGCGGAGCCGCATATCGATGCAGCCTCGGGCCTCGTTCCTCAGGACCTCCGTGCTCCTTCAGCTACTTCCCTCAGCTACCCCTGGGGGCACCCCAGGGGTGCCCCCACTCCCTTTCACCGTGCCGATATGCGCCTCCGGCGCGTGGAGCCGAGCCCCTTCGGCTCATTCGCCTGGTGGACAGGGGCACCGACTGGCGAACCCAGCGCCTCCGGGGGAGGGGCTCACTCGCCCCGGACATGGGCGGTGCCCGGAGCCGAGGGGCTCCGGGCACCAACACCTTCGGATCAGCTGCTGATCGGAAGGTGGAACCAAGGGTGGATCAGAAGGAGAGCTTCCAGCTGTTGATCTTGCCGGTGTCGAACCTGGCGACATCCCGGACGCGCAGCTTCCAGGTGCCGGCCGCGACCTCGCTGGAGGCGTTGACCGTGTAGGTCGCCACGATGTTGTCCGCGGAGTCGCCGCCGCTGGCGGCCTTCAGCGGGTAGACGGTGCCGTCGGGGGCCACCAGGTCGATGACCACGTCACCGCGCCAGGTGTGGGAGATGTTCACGCCCACCTTGAGGGTGGCCGGGGCGTTGCCCTCGTGGGTCACGTTGATGTTCGAGAAGACCGCGGGGCCGGCATCCGGGATGGAGACGGGGGTGGTGTTCTCGTACACCGGGCCGGTCGACGTGCCGGGACGGTCGCCGACACCGATGGCCGCCCAGGCGTCCTGGAGCGACTTGTACTCGGCGCTGGCGGTGCCGTACAGGGCCGCGGCGACGGCCTCGGTGCCGGCCCTGGCGCCCGCGTAGTTGGTGCTGCTGCCCCACTTGGTGGTGAGGGCCTTGAACCAGATCAGCTCGGCCTTGTCGCGGCCGATACCGGTGACCGGGAGGCCGTCGACGGTCGGCGAGTCGTAGGACACACCGTTGACCGTCTTGGCGCCGCTGCCCTCGGAGAGCAGGTAGAAGAAGTGGTTCGCCGGGCCCGAGGAGTAGTGGACGTCGACCGAGCCGATGCCGGAGTACCAGTAGTCCTTGGACCTGCTGTCCTTGCTGGGCTTGTCCATGTAGCGCAGCGGGGTGCCGTTGCCGTTGATGTCGATCTTCTCGCCGACCAGGTAGTCGCCGGGGTCGTTCGCGTTGTTGGCGTAGAACTCGACTGCGGCGGCGAAGATGTCGGAGGTCGCCTCGTTCAGACCGCCGGACTCGCCGCTGTAGATCAGGCCGGCGGTGTTGGAGGTGACGCCGTGGGTCATCTCGTGGGCGGCCACGTCGATGGAGGTCAGCGGCTTCGCGTTGGCGGAGCCGTCACCGTAGGTCATGCAGAAGCAGGAGTCGGACCAGAAGGCGTTGACGTAGGCGTTGCCGTAGTGGACCCGGGAGTACGCGCCGACACCGTCACCGCGGATACCGGTGCGGCCGTGCACGTTCTTGTAGTAGTCCCAGGTGAGCGCGGCGCCGTAGTGCGCGTCGGCGCCCGCGGTCTCGGCGTCCGACGGGGAGCCGTTGCCCCAGACGTCGTCGGCGCCGGAGAAGAGGGTGCCGGTGCCGGACGTGCCCTTGTTGAGGTTGTACGTCTTGTGGTTGCCGCGCGTGGTGTCGGTCAGGTTGTACGTGCTGCCGGACTGCGCGCTGCCGAGCGTGACCTGGCCGCTGTACTGCGTGTTGCCGACGCCGGTCTCGATGGCCTGCCACTCGTAGAGCTTCGCGCCGGTCGCGGCGTCGGTGACGACGTGCAACTCGTTCGGGGTGCCGTCGTGCTGGAGGCCGCCGACGACGGTCTCGTACGCGAGGACCGGCTTGCCCTTGGCCATCCAGACGACCTTGCGCGGGGCGCGGTCGGCCTTGGTCTTGGTGGAGCCCTCGGCGGAAGCGGCGGACAGTGCCTGTTTCTCGGCCGTGGCGGGCGCGACGTCGGCGGTGGTGTCGACGTTCTTCAGGGCCGCCTTGGAGGACTTGGTGACCGACTTGGTGACGCCGGCCTTGGTCTCCTCGACGATCAGGTCACCGCCGAGGACCGGAAGTCCCTGGTAGGTGCGCTCGTAGCGGGTGTGCGTGGTGCCGTCGCGGTCCTGGACGACATCGCGGACGACCAGCTTCTCCTGGGC
Organism: Streptomyces sannanensis; assembly: GCF_039536205.1. Taxonomy (GTDB): domain Bacteria; phylum Actinomycetota; class Actinomycetes; order Streptomycetales; family Streptomycetaceae; genus Streptomyces; species Streptomyces sannanensis. The sequence continues at coordinate 4,855,772 of NZ_BAAAYL010000001.1, forward strand.
GCCCAGGCCCAGTTCCTTGGCGGTCTCCGCCTTGGACGCGTCGGCGGCGCGTATGAGCGCGGTGCGCTCGGCGGGGCTGAGGCTTGCCGGGAGGGCTCCGGGGTTGACCTTGCCGAGGGCTTTGCCTGCGGTGGGTGCCGCGGTCGGCAGGCTGCCCGCGGTGGCGGTACCGGCCTGGACTCCGACGGTCAGCATGGCTGCGGCGGCGACGAGCGCACCGATCGCGGTGGCGCGCCGATGGGGGGTGGGTCTCAACGCAGACTCCTTCTGCATACGTGAGGGGACGGGCGACTGGGTGGGCCGCCCGTGTGGTGCAGGGTGGATGCGCAGAACGGTGAAGAGAGTGCCACCGGTCTTGAGTTCCTGTCAGGAGCGCGTCAAAAGGTTGGCCGAAAATGGTTCGTTGGCCGTAACGTCATGTTCGCTATACGGACAGTTCACCGAGGAGCGCGGCGATTCCGTCCAGGGTGCGCCGGAGTCCGAACTCGAACAGGGTGTCCAGTTCGAGGTCCATCCCGGGATCCCGCATGAACAGTGAGGTGAGCACCGGGTACTCCCCCGAGGACTGGATCGCCCGCATCCGCGAGTCCTGCAGGGCCATCCACTCCTCGGGGCTCACCCCGGTGTCCTGCCGTGCCTGGGACTCCATCCCGCTTGCCAGTGCGAAGCCCTGGACATAGGCGAAGAGCGAGAGATGGATCTGCATCATCTGGGAAGGGCGCAGGCCCAGACCGGAGAGGGCCCGCATGACCCACTCGGTGTGCTTCATGCCGTTCGCGGACGGGATCGGCCGGGTGAAGGAACCCATCGCCTGCGTCAGCCAGGGGTGGCGGCGGAAGATCCGCCACATCCGCCGGGTGGACAGCTCCAGTTGCGCCCGCCAGCCGTCCGGAGTCGTGTCCGGTTCCTCCTCCGCGAACGCGACGTCCGCCATCAGCCACATCAACTCGCCGCTGCCCCGCACATGGCGGGTCAGCGCCAAGGTGGAGGTGGACAGTTCGGTGGCCACCCGCCGGAGGGAGACCGCGGCCATCCCCTCGGCGTCCGCGATCCGCATTGCCGTGGCCACGACGACGTCCCTGGTCAGCCCTGCTGCCGGCGCAGCACGCCCGGCCGGCCCGGGATCACCCACGACCGTGCCGACACCCGGCACGGCCCGCACCAGCCCCTCCTTCTTCAGCGCGGCCAGCGCCTTCGTGGCCGTCGCCATCGCGACCCCCCACTCCTGGGTGATCCGGCGCGTGGACGGCACCAGGTCACCCGGCGCCAACTCGCCGGAGGCGATGCGCCGGCGGATGTCGGAGGCGATACGGAGGTAGGGCGGCTCGATCGTGGTCACGGCCGGAGCGTACTGTGCCCCTCCCGGCAACGTTTGCCCCGTCGCGACGCTCCCCCAGCTACCTCCCCCAGCTACCGCTGGGGGTGCCCCCAGGGGTGCCCCCAGGGGTGCCCCCAGGGGTGCCCCGGGCACGCACGCTCGCTGCGTTGGCCGAAAACCCGAGGAGCGCTGCTACGAGGGTCTTCGGCCGCCTTGCGATCGCACGCACCGGACGCCGCTCCTTGACGGGCACACGTCGCCGGTCGCGGCACTAGTGCACCGTCACGAACATAATCCCAGGTCGGAGCAGGGGCGTTGGGTCACCGCACCAGGGTGCACCACCCCCCTGTTTGGCGGTGTGCGCGGCGCGCTGGTTCGGTCTGCCGCATGGACACCGCTACGCGCGCCGGCCGACGCGAATGGGCCGCACTGGCCGTACTGATGCTGCCCCTCCTGCTCGTCTCCATGGACGTCTCCATCCTCTACTTCGCCATCCCCTTCATCAGCCAGGACCTCGCCCCCAGCTCCACCGAGCAGCTGTGGATCCTCGACATGTACGGCTTCGTCCTGGCCGGGCTGCTCATCACCATGGGCGCGGTGGGCGACCGCATCGGCCGCCGCACCCTGGTCCTCGCCGGAGCGGCCGTCTTCGGTGCGGCGTCGGTCATCGCCGCCTACGTCGACAGCCCCGGACAGCTCATCGCCGCGCGGGCGTTGCTCGGCGTCGGCGGCGCGGCCCTGATGCCGTCCACGCTCGCCCTCATCCGCAACCTCTTCCACGACGAGAAGCAGCGGGCCACGGCCGTCGCCCTGTGGACCACCGTCATGACCGCGGGCATTTCCTTCGGCCCCGTCCTCAGCGGCGCACTGCTCGAACACTTCTGGTGGGGCTCGGTCTTCCTCGTCAACCTGCCGGCCATGGCCCTGCTGTTCCTGCTCGCGCCCGTGCTGCTCCCCGAGGTCAAGGCGCAGCGGCCGGGCCGCTTCGACGTGATCAGCGCGCTGCTCTCGCTGGCCGCTCTGCTGCCCCTGATCCACGGCATCAAGGAGCTGGCGCGCGACGGCTATGCCCCGCTGCCCGCCCTCGGCGTGACCGTCGGCCTGGTGCTCACCCTCGTCTTCGTACGCCGCCAGCGCGGACTGGACGACCCCATGGTCGACCTGCGGCTGCTGGGCCGCCGCGCCTTCGGTGGCCCGCTGCTCGCCAATCTCGTCGCGATGGTGGCGATCATCGGCTTCGCGGTGTTCTTCACCCAGTACCTCCAGTCCGTGCTGGGCATGAGCCCGCTGGAGGCCGCGCTGTGGAGCCTGGCGCCGGCCGTCGGCCCGATGGCCGCGGGTCCACTGAGCGGGGTGCTCGCGGCGCGGATCGACCGCGCGTATGTGATGGGCGGCGGATTCACGGTCTCGGCCTGCGGGTTCGCGCTGCTGATCCTGGTGCGTACCGACTCGGCGCTCTGGTACGTACTGACCGGGGGCGCGGTCTACGCGGCCGGTCTGGTCGTCGCCATGACCCTCGCCAACGAGCTCGCGCTGGGCGCGGCTCCGCCGGAGCGCGCGGGCGCCGCGGCGGCCGTCCTGGAATCCGCCACGGAGCTCGGCGGAGCGCTCGGTATGGCCGTTCTCGGCTCGATCGGCGCGGCCGTCTACCGCCACGACATGGCGGCCGCCGCCCCCACCGCCCCGGCCGCCGCACGCGAGACACTGGGCGGCGCGCTCGCGGTGGCCGAAAACAGCCCCTCGGCGGCGGGGGAGTCCCTGCTGGAGGCGGCGCGGGACGCCTTCACCCACGCCATGTCCTCGGCCGCGACGGGCGCGACGGTCCTCATGGCGTCGGCGGCGGTGCTGGCCGTCACCCTCCTGCGCGGCGCGGGGCGGGCGAAGCCCGGAGCCGCACGCGAGGAGGAGGCGGTGGCGGTCAGCGCACGCTGATCCGCCAGGGTTCCCTCCAGCGGCTGTCCACCACCAGCAACGCACCGGCCGGAAGCCCGAACTTCTCTCCTTCGGGAAGGACGGTGAGCCGGCCGAAGGCGGTGGCACTCCGCGACGGCCGCAGGTCCTTGCCGAGAACGACCGCGGTGACCACGTCGTTGAAGAACGGCCGACGACAGGAGATCTTCGCGGTGCCACGCGGTCCGGTGTACCGGATGACCTCCGTGCCCCAACCGGAGATCCTGCGGTCGAAGGTGCGTGGGGGATCGACCTGTAGCTGCCAGTGCGAGTGGGCGTCGACCACTATCAGCTCGGGTTCGGGCCCGGCGCCGATGAGAGCGCCCCCCACCGGTTTCTTGTCCGCGTACGTACGCAGAGCCCAGTCGAAGCGCCCTTCGCCCCAGCCGTCGACATCCACCCAGTCGCCCCGCTGGATCGACAGCTGTGCCGGGGGACCTTCGTAGCGGAGCACATTGCAGCCCTGTCCCTCGGCGGTCGCCTCCAGCAGGGGCACCTGGTACGGGGAGACGAGGCGCAACAACCACTCCTGGCGGGTGCATTCGACAAGGATCCTGGAGACCGGGCTCCCCTCCGTGCCGGTCAGGAACCGGTGACGGATCGAGCCGGACACGTGGACCTGCCTCAGCTCCTCGCCCGAGTCGCTGATCATCCGCAGATCGGTTCGGAGGGATTCGACCGGTGCGCACCGTTCGAACTCCACGACCACCGGCACGCCCGCGTCCGTGGGCGGCAGCTCCACCAGCTGCGTGCCGGTCCCGCGCCGAAGGAAGTGGCTCACGCCAGGCTCTCCCGCCACGCCCGGTGCAGGTCTGCGAACCGTCCCGTTCCGCCGATGAGTTCGGCGGGGGTGCCGTCCTCCACGATCCGGCCGCGGTCCATCACCAGCACCCGGTCGGCGATCTCCACCGTGGACAGCCGGTGGGCGATCACCACCGCGGTGCGGCCGTGCAGCACCGTGTGCATCGCGTGCTGGACGGCCCGCTCGCCGGGGATGTCCAGCGAGCTCGTCGCCTCGTCGAGGATCAGCACCGCGGGGTCCGCGAGCAGCGCCCGGGCGAAGGCGACCAGCTGCCGCTGGCCCGCGGAGATACGACCGCCGCGCTTGCGTACGTCCGTGTCGTAGCCGTCCGGCAGGGCGGTGATGAAGTCGTGGGCGCCGATCGCCTTCGCGGCGTGCTCGATCTCCTCCCGGTTGGCGTCCGGGCGGCCGATGGCGATGTTCTCGGCGACCGTGCCGGAGAACAGGAACGCCTCCTGGGTCACCATGACCACCCCGCGCCGCAGTTCGGGCATGGCCAGATCGCGCAGGTCCATGCCGTCCAGCAGCACCCGGCCCTCGGTCGGGTCGTAGAACCGGGCCAGCAGCTTGGCCAGCGTGGACTTGCCGGCTCCGGTCGAGCCGACGAGGGCGACGGTCTGGCCGGCGGGGATGGTGAGACCGAAGCGGGGGAGCACCTCGCCACCCGTGCGGTAGGCGAAACGTACGTCGTCGAAGACGACCTCGCGGCCCGGGTGTTCGGAGTCGTTCGACGGCAGCGGCTTCGGGGCGGTGGGCTCGGGCACGGTCGGGGTCTGGGCGAGCAGGCCGGCGATCTTCTCCAGCGAGGCGACCGCCGACTGGTAGGAGTTGAGGAACATGCCGAGCCGGTCGATCGGGTCGTACAGCCGCCGCAGATACAGCACGGCGGCGGCCAGCACACCGAGCGCCAGCGTCCCGTCGGCCACCCGGTAGGCCCCCCACAGCACCATCGCGGCGACCGCGGTGTTGGCGACCAGCCGGGAGCCGACCACATAGCGGGCCATCTCCAGCAGCGCGTCCCCGTTGGAGCGTTCGTGGCGGCGGTTGAGGACCTGGAACCCGGCGTCGTTGATGCGCTCACGACGGAAGGAACGCACGGGCCTGATGCCGTTCATCGTCTCCACGAACTTCACGATCACGGCCGCGGTCGCCGTGGAACGCGCGCTGTAGACGACGCCCGCGCGCCGCTGGTAGAGCCGTACGAGCACATAGAGCGGCACGAAGGAGAGCACGGCCAGGCCGCCGATGCCCCAGTCCAGGTAGAGCAGCATCGCGGAGATGCAGACGAAGGCCAGGACGACGTTGACGAGTTCCTGGAGGCCCTCGTTGAGCAGCTCGCGCAGCGACTCGACGTCCGTGGTGGAACGGGAGATCAGCCGGCCCGAGGTGTAGCGCTCGTGGAAGTCCACGCTGAGCGCCTGAGCGTGCCGGAATATCCGGCCGCGCAGATCGAGCAGCGCGTTCTGGTTGACGCCAGCGGAGACCCGGATGAAGGCGTACTGGAACAGCCCCGAGCCCGCCGCGCACAGCGTGTACCCCACGGCGACGGCGATCAGCGGCCCGTAGTCGTGCGCGCGGAAGGCGGGTACGCCGCGGTCGATGGCGTACGCGACCAGCAGCGGGCCGGCCTGCACGGTGGCCTGCTGGAGCAGCAGCAGGACCGCGCCGAGGGCGACCCGGGCGCGCAGCGGCCGCAGCAGCGAGCGCAGCAGCGCCCCCGTGGCGCCGGGGGGCGCGGGCAGCTCGTCGCGGTCGTACGGGTCGTCGTGCTCGTCCTGTTCCCGCACCGGTCCGGCCTCGGCCGGCTCGGCACCGGCGGTCGTGGACCGGGTCTCCTCGGCGGCCTCCGGGGTGCTCGGGCCCGTGCCGTCGGCCGTCGTGCCGTCCGCGGGGCGTCCCGTCGTGGTCCTGGTCATCGGGTCCTGGCCTCCTCGGCAGAAGCTTCCGCGCCGGACATCAGCCAGGCGTACTCGGCGTTGTCACGCAGCAGTTCCTGGTGGGTGCCGACGGCGGCGATTCGGCCGCCGGAGAGCAGCGCCACCCGGTCCGCGAGCATCACGGTGGACGGCCGGTGGGCGATCACCAGCGCGGTGGTGTCGTCCAGTACGCGCCGCAGCGCGGCCTCCACCAGCGCCTCCGTGTGCACGTCCAGCGCCGACAGCGGATCGTCCAGCACCAGGAAGCGGGGCTGTCCCGCCACGGCCCTCGCCAGGGCGAGCCGCTGCCGCTGTCCGCCGGACAGGCTCAGCCCCTGCTCGCCGACCTGGGTGTCGGCGCCCTGCGGCAGCCGGTCCACGAAGCCGGCCTGCGCGATGTCCAGGGCACGCCGCAGCTCGGTGGTCCCGGCGTCGGGACCGGCGCCCATCAGGACGTTCTCGCCGACGGTCGCGGAGAAGAGGGTCGGCTCCTCGAACGCCACGGCCACCAGCTCGCGCAGTGTCTCCCGGGGGAGTTCGGCGATGTCCTGCCCGTCGAGCGTGATCCGCCCGCCGGTCGGCTCGTACAGCCGCGGCACGAGCGCGGTGAGCGTGGTCTTGCCGCTGCCGGTGGCCCCGACGAGGGCCATGGTCTCGCCGGGACGTATGTGGAGATCGATGCGCTCCAGCACGGGGACGGAGTCCGCGGGCGCGTCCGGGTAACGGAACTCGACGCCCTCGAAGCGGAGTCCGCCGGCGGGCGGGGCGGGACGGTGCTGCCGTGCACCGTCGGGCCTGCCGGTGTGTCCGCCGTCGGTGTTCTCCTCCGCCGCCTCGTCCATCACCTCGAAGAACCGTTCCGTGGCCGTCGCCGACTCCTGGCTCATCGCGAGCAGGAAGCCGATCGACTCCACCGGCCAGCGCAGGGCCAGTGCCGTCGACAGGAAGGCCACCAGGGTGCCCGCCGACAGGTCGCCGTCCGCGACCTGGACCGTGCCGAGGACCAGTGCGGCGCCGATGGCCAGTTCGGGAATGGCGGTGATCGCGGCCCAGATGCCGGCCAGCAGCCTGGCCTTGGCCAGTTCCGTGGTGCGCAGTTCCCCGGCCAGCTCACGGAAGGCAAGGGCCTGGCTGCGGTGCCGGCCGAAGCCCTTGACGATACGGATGCCCAGCACGCTCTCCTCGACGACCGTCGTCAGATCGCCGACCTGGTCCTGTGCCCGGCGCGCCACCAGGGCGTACCGGGTCTCGAAGTGCGAACAGAGGATCATCAGCGGGATCACGGGCACCGTCAGCACCAGCCCCAGCGTCCAGTCCTGGGCGAGCAGCAGCACGAAACCGGCCAGGATCGTCACCGCGTTGACCAGCAGGAAGGTCAGCGGGAAGGCGAGGAACATGCGCAGCAGCATCAGATCGGTGGTGGCGCGCGAGAGCAGCTGTCCGGAGGCCCACTTGTCGTGGAAGGCCACCGGCAGCCGCTGGAGGTGCCGGTAGAGACCGGCGCGCATGTCGGCCTCGACGCGGGAGAGCGGCCGGGCGACGAGCCACCGCCGGAAGCCGAAGAGCAGGGCTTCGGCGATGCCGAGCAGCAGCAGCGCGAGCGCGCCCAGCCAGACTCCGCCCGGATCGCTCTCGGCCACCGGGCCGTCCACGATCCACTTCAGTACGAGCGGGATGACAAGGCCGATAAGGGACGCGACGACCGCGACGAATGCCGCGCTGAACAGGCGGGTTCGCACCGGCCGCACATACGGCCACAGCCGCAGCAGTGAGCGTACGGAGGACCGGCTCCTCTGGGTTGTCTGTGTTTCGGGCATCAGGACCGAGCGTACGGTTCGCCACTGACACCGCCCAACGGATTTACCGCCGAGGCGGCCTGACAGCATGGCACCCCCGCCCGGAACCGGACCCGGGCGGGGGCGGCGCTCACAGCTGTCAGCTCGAGAAGTCGAACTCGCCGGAGCGGGCGCCCTTCATGAAGGCGTCCCACTCGTGGTGAGTGAAGTGCAGGATCGTGTGCGGGTCCTTCGAGTCGCGGATGGCGATGCGTCCGTCCGGCGTGTGGGCGACCTCGACGCACATGTCGTTCTTACCGCTGCTGTAGCTGCTCTTGCGCCACTTCAGACTGTCGTTCATTGCCGATTCCTTTCAGGGCCGGGCGTCTTTCGCCTGCCCCACATCAAGCCTGGCCCGGGCTCCCCGCGTCCGCGATTCGAAGCGATACGCATCGTGATCGTGGCTGGTGGCGACCCGGATGGAGGGCCGTTTCCGGGGCAACGCCTACGCCGGCTTCACCCGCAGCAGCAGTACCGAGCGCGCCGGGACCGTGATCGTGGCGCCCGCGCGGTGGCTGTCGGCCGGGGCGGCCGACTGGTCCTCCCGGGAGGTGTCGACCACGGTGTCGTACACCTCGGCCCAGGGCGGTCCGGGCAGTACGAAGCTCACCGGACGGTGACCGGCGTGCAGGACCACGAGGAAGCTGTCGTCGGTGACCTTCGCACCGCGCGCGTCACGTCCGGGGATGTCGCGCCCGGACAGATACAGCCCCAGCGTGGCCGCGGGGTCGTACCAGTTCTGCTCGGTCATCTCGGTGCCCCGCGGGGTGAACCAGGCCAGATCGCGCAGTCCGTCCGCCGTCTGCGGCCGGCCGGAGAAGAAGGCACGGCGGCGCAGCACGGGATGGGCCTGGCGCAGGGCGAGCAGACGGGACGTCAGGTCGAAGAGCGTCCGCCAGCCGGGGGAGTCGAGCAGCGACCAGTCGATCCAGCCGGTCGGATTGTCCTGGCAGTACGCGTTGTTGTTGCCGCCCTGGGTGCGGCCCATCTCGTCGCCCGCGACGAGCATCGGCACGCCGGTGGACAGCAGCAGCGTGGCCAGGAGATTCCGCAGCTGGCGGCGGCGCAGCGCGTTGATCCGTTCGTCGTCGGTCTCGCCCTCGGCGCCGCAGTTCCAGGAGCGGTTGTCGTTCGTCCCGTCGCGGTTGGACTCGCCGTTGGCCTCGTTGTGCTTCTGCTCGTACGACACCAGGTCGCGCAGGGTGAAGCCGTCGTGCGCGGTGACGAAGTTGATGGAGGCGTACGGTCGCCGGCCGCCCCAGGCGTACAGATCGCTGGACCCGGACAGCCGGTAGCCGAGGTCCCGTACGTCCGGCAGGGCGCCGCGCCAGAAGTCGCGAACGGCGTCCCGGTAGCGGTCGTTCCACTCGGTCCACAGCGGCGGGAACGCACCCACCTGATAGCCGCCGTTGCCCACGTCCCACGGCTCGGCGATCAGCTTGACCCGCCGCAGCACCGGGTCCTGGGCGATCACCGCGAGAAAGGGGGAGAGCATGTCCACGTCGTGCATGGACCGGGCCAGCGCGGCCGCGAGGTCGAAGCGGAAGCCGTCCACGCCCATCTCGGTGACCCAGTAGCGCAGCGAGTCGGTGATCAGCCGGAGCACCTGCGGCTGGACGACATGCAGGGTGTTGCCACAGCCGGTGTAGTCGGCGTAGCGCCGGGCGTCGGGCTGGAGGCGGTAGTAGCCGCGGTTGTCGATGCCGCGAAGCGAGAGGGTGGGGCCCAGCTCGCCGGCCTCCGCGGTGTGGTTGTAGACCACGTCGAGGATGACCTCTATGCCTGCGGAGTGCAGTGCCCGCACCATGCGCTTGAACTCGCCGACCTGCTGGCCGCCGGTGCCGCTGGCCGAGTAGGCCGCGTGCGGGGCGAAGTAGCCGATGGAGTTGTAGCCCCAGTAGTTGCGCAGGCCGCGGCGCTGCAGATGGTCCTCGTGGGCGAAGTGATGCACCGGCAGCAGTTCCACCGCGGTCACTCCGAGCCGTACGAGATGGTCGATCGCCGCCGGGTGGGCGAGCCCGGCGTAGGTGCCGCGCAGCTTCTCCGGGACCTCGGGGTGCAGTTGTGTGAAGCCCCGGACGTGCAGCTCGTAGATGACCGAGTCGGCCCAGGGGGTTTTGGGGCGCCGGTCGTCGGACCAGTCGTCGTCGTCATGGACGACCACGGCCTTGGGGACGTACGGCGCCGAGTCCCGCTCGTCGCGCACGGTGTCGGCGACATGCTGCTGCGGCCAGTCGCGCACATGCCCGTACACCTCGGGCGGCAGCGTGAAGTCGCCGTCGACGGCTCGGGCATAGGGATCCAGCACCAGCTTGGCCGGGTTCCAGCGGGCCCCGGTCCAGGGGTCCCAGCGGCCGTGCACCCGGTAGCCGTAGCGCTGGCCCGGCTGTACACCCGGGACGAAACCGTGCCAGATCTCGTGGGTCAGCTCGGTCAGCGGGCAGCGCGTCTCGCTCCCGTCCCGGTCGAAGAGGCACAGCTCGACGGCCTCGGCCCCGCCCGCCCACAGCGCGAAGTTGGTGCCCGACACCCCGTCGGGGCCGGCCCGGAAGCGCGCGCCGAGGGGGGTCGGCGCGCCCGGCCATACGGCAGGGCGGTGCGGTGGCGGCCCGGAGTTCCGGCCGTTGACGGCCCGGCGCCGTTCGCCGTCGTGCGCGGTCCGGCCGTCCGGCACCGCCTGCTGCTCGGCGCTGATTGGATCTGCGCTCGACACCTGTCGGCCTCCCGCGGCTCATCAGGACCTGGGACCTGGTGGGCTCGGGGGCGCACGGCGTCCCGGCCGTGGCTCCCCTACGTGGTCCTCCCAGCTGTTCTGCCCGGAACAGCCGTCGTACTCACGTTTCCCCGGAGGGGCACGATCGTTGGGCTCATCGTGAGATTCGTAGCGAAACGGGCAGGGGTGGGCTTTGCCGCCCTGCTGGCATGCACAGGACTGCTGACGGGACTGGCCGGTTGCAAGGGCTCGGACATCGGGATGAGCAGCAAGCCGCGTTCTCCCGCCGAGGTGATCCAGGTCACTCCGGAGGACGGGGCCAAGGACGTCGAGATCGGTGACCTGATCGAGGTGCGGGTCCCCAGCGGGCGGCTGGAACGGGTCACGATGCGGAGGGTGGAGGACGCCCAGCCCGTGGAGGTGCCGGGGCACCTCTCGGAGGACGGTACGTCCTGGCGGCCCGACGCCGGAAAGGTGCAGCTGGCCGCCAAGTACACCGTGGACGTGGTGGCCCTGGACGGGCACGGCAACCGCCAGGCACGGCACACCAGGTTCACCACCCATGTCCCCGCGGAACGCTTCATCGGCTACTTCAGGCCGGAGAACCGCTCCGTCGTGGGCACCGGAATGATCGTCACCTTCCAGTTCAGCCGGCCGATCACCAACCGCGCGGCCGTGGAGCGGGGCATCACCGTCACCTCGAAGCCGCCCGTCGAGGTCGTCGGCCACTGGTTCGGCAAGGACCGGCTGGACTTCCGCCCGCGCGAATACTGGCGCCCCGGCACCGAGGTGACCGTCGCCATGCGGCTGCGTGATGTACAGGCCGGGCCCGAGATGTACGGGATCCAGCGGAAGACCGTCACCTTCACCATCGGACGCTCGCAGACGTCCCTGGTGGATGCCGCGGCGCACAGCATGGTGGTACGGCGCGACGGCAAGGTCCTCGCGACTCTGCCCGTCACCGCCGGGTCGGAGCACACCGCGACGTACAACGGGAAGATGGTGATTTCCGAGATGCTCGAAGTGACCCGGATGAACGGAGCCACGGTCGGCTTCACGGACGCGGACGGCAAGGGCGAGTACGACATCAAGGACGTGCCGCACGCCATCCGGCTCACCGACTCGGGAACCTTCATGCACGGTAACTACTGGGCCACCCCGGACACCTTCGGCAGCCGCAACGTCAGTCATGGCTGTGTGGGCCTGCGCGATGTGAAGGGCGGCAGCGACAGGACTCCGGCGGGTTGGTTCTTCGACCGCGCACTGATCGGGGACGTGGTCGAAGTGGTCAACTCGAAAGACAAGACGGTGGCACCCCACAACGGCCTCAGCGGCTGGAACCTGGCCTGGCCGGCGTGGAAGGCGGGGTCCGCGCTCGCCTGACGGTGCATTCCTCGAATCGGCCCTGGGCGACTTGGGACTGAACGGTGACATTCGCCGGTCCCTTGCGCCCCGCACGGTGTGATTATCTAGCGCGGTGGGCGCGAGAAGAATGCGCGCCGGGAGTGCGAGCCGCTGTGGGACCAGGGCCGTGCGAGGGGAGAAAAGCATAGTGAACGGGCAGCCGATATCGGGGGCATCGGCCGGGGGCATACGCCGGCGGGGGCGCCGGGGACTCCAGGCCGTCGTGCTGGGGGCCGCACTGCTGCTGGTGACGGCGTGCGGCGGGGGCGGCGACTCCGGTGACAGCGGCAAGGCCGGTCCCGCCGCGAGCCGGGCCGCCGACACCAAGGCCTCGGAGGCGGTCGTCAGCATCGAGCCCAAGAACGGCGAGGTCGATGTCCCCACCACCGGGGCACTGAGGATCACCGCCGACCAGGGCAAGCTGAGCACGGTCACGGTCGAGGACACCAAGGGCAACCGGATCCAGGGCGCGGTCGCCGCGGACGGCGCCGGATGGCAGCCTTCCCAGCACCTGGCCGCCGCGACCAAGTACAAGGTGCACGCGGTCGCGAAGGACGCCGAGGGCCGCGAGTCCGCGAAGGACATCTCGTTCACCACGCTCGTACCGAAGAACACCTTCGTCGGGCACTACACGCCGGAGGACGGATCGACCGTCGGTGTCGGCATGCCGGTCTCCATCAACTTCACCCGGGGAATCACCCGTCCCGAGGCCGTGGAGAAGGCCATCACGGTGACGGCGGACCCGGCTGTGCCCATCGAGGGCCACTGGTTCGGCAACGACCGGCTCGACTTCCGCCCGGAGAAGTACTGGGCCGCGGGCACCAAGGTGACCGTCACGCTGAACCTCGACGGCGTCGAGGGACGGCCCGGGGTGTACGGCAAGCAGAAGAAGACCATCCAGTTCACCATCGGCCGCCGCCAGGTCAGCACCGTGGACGCGCGTGCCCACACGATGCAGGTCGAGCGGGACGGCACCGTCATCAAGACCGTTCCGATCACCGCGGGCGCCCCGGCGACCACGACGTACAACGGACAGATGGTCATCAGTGAGAAGTTCAAGGTGACCCGGATGAACGGCGCCACGGTCGGCTTCGGCGGCGAGTACGACATCGAGGACGTACCGCATGCGATGCGCCTGTCCAACTCCGGGACCTTCCTCCACGGCAACTACTGGGCCTCGTCCGGCACCTTCGGCTCGGCGAACGTCAGCCACGGCTGCGTCGGCCTGCGCGATGTGCGCGGCGGCTGGGACAAGAAGGCCCCGGCGGCCTGGTTCTACGACAGCTCGATCATCGGCGACGTGGTGGTCGTGAAGAACTCCAAGGACAAGCAGATCCAGCCGGACAACGGCCTCAACGGCTGGAACATGTCCTGGGCGGAGTGGACGAAGTAGAAGTCGTACTGCGGGGCCCGGTGCTGTGACCAACGGCACCGGGCCCTCCGTCGTTGACGGGGGCTAACCTGCCCTCCATGACCGTGAATCTCGAAGTTGCCGAGGGCGTCGGCACCATTCGCCTCGACCGCCCCCCGATGAACGCGCTGGACGTCACCACCCAGGACCGGCTGCGTGAGCTCGCCGAGGAGGCGGCCCGCCGCGACGACGTACGGGCCGTGGTGCTGTACGGCGGCGAGAAGGTGTTCGCGGCCGGTGCGGACATCAAGGAGATGCAGGAGATGGACCACACGGCGATGGTCCTCCGGTCCCGCGCGCTCCAGGACTCGTTCACCGCCGTGGCCCGCATCCCCAAGCCCGTCGTCGCCGCGATCACCGGCTACGCCCTGGGCGGCGGCTGCGAGCTGGCGCTCTGCGCCGACTACCGGATCGCCGCCGACAACGCCAAGCTCGGCCAGCCCGAGATCCTCCTCGGGCTGATCCCGGGCGCCGGCGGCACCCAGCGGCTGTCCCGCCTGGTCGGCCCCTCCAAGGCCAAGGACCTGATCTTCACCGGGCGCATGGTGAAGGCGGACGAGGCGCTGCAGATCGGCCTGGTGGACCGGGTCGTCCCGGCGGCCGAGGTGTACGAGCAGGCGCACGCCTGGGCCGCCAAGCTCGTCCAGGGGCCGGCGCTGGCGCTGCGCGCCGCCAAGGAGAGCATCGACGCCGGTCTGGAGACGGACATCGACACCGGCCTGACCATCGAACGCAACTGGTTCGCGGGATTGTTCGCCACCGAGGACCGCGAGCGCGGGATGCGCAGCTTCGTCGAGGAGGGCCCGGGCAAGGCAAAGTTCCTCTGAGCCGGGTTCTCCTGCGCAAGGGCGGATCGGAGCATCCTTGAGGGAGCGTCAGGGGTGCTCCGCCCGAGACTGTGACGATCGGTCGGAAGTCAGAAGGCCGTGCAGGCCGGAGGGATGGTGACGACCCGGTCACTGCCCTTGTCATATGCCGCCCCGCATACCGGGAACCGCCCGTCCGGGGAGACTGTTTCTTCCGGAACGACCCCCGGGAGCCCTCCGGGCGGCCATGATGGGGGGCATGGCGGGCCTGGAGGGTGTGGAGCAGCCGCGGCGGCGTGGCGGTACGACCGCCGCGCGCCGGACGCCGGCCTTCGACGACGAACAGGCCATCGAGGCGCTGGAGCTGTTCGGCAACCCGTCCGAGGGCGAGGTGCGCCTGCCGTCCCGCCCCGAATCGGCGGCCGTCGCACGCCGGCTGACCCACTGCGTGGTGCTGCGCCAGTGGGCGCTCCCGCCGCAGACCACGGAGAACGCGGTTCTGCTCGTCTCCGAGCTTGTCGGCAACGCCGTACGCCACACCGGCGCCCGGGTCTTCGGGCTGCGCATGACGCGCCGCCGCACCACGATCCGGATCGAGGTGCGCGATCCCTCGCGCGGACTGCCCTGCCTGATGCCCGTGCACGAGCTGGACACCAGCGGGCGCGGGCTCTTCCTCGTCGACAAGCTCTCCGACCGGTGGGGCGTGGATCTGCAGCCGCGCGGCAAGACCACCTGGTTCGAGATGCGGGTCGCCGATCGCTGAACCGGGCCGGCTCCGGATGCCCAGAAGCCCCCATGCGCCGTGGTGGGGCGCCTCGGGGGCTTCTGGGTGGTGCGCCGTGGACTCAGGGGGTGTATCCACGGCGCTGAGACGACCTGGCCCGGGTCAATGGGGGTCGTGTGCCTCCGACTATGGCAGACGGGGGGCCTTGCCGCCAAACGTGCACATCGGGCAATTAATGGCATTTATGTGCTTTTCGAAAGTGAATCGTAGGTGAAGTGGTCGGATTGCCTGGTAAACGATGCGTAAGTATCGCGCTGGATGGGTGATTCATGATTCTTGGCGAGTGTCGCCTGTGCGGGTGGTTAGTCGGATGAATCGGGGCGAAACGGATCTTTCTCCCTTTGAATGGTCGCGTGCCCAGTAATCCTGTGACCGACCCCGCCACCTCCCGGGTCATGCTCAGCCGCCGGGTGGGTCCGCGCCTGCGGCGCGCCGCCGCTCTTGTCGCGGCCGTCTGTTCCGCCGTCGCACTCGCGGGCTGTGCCGGGGAGCGCGACGGCGAGGCCGCCGCGCCCACCGTCAAGAAGTCCGCCCCCGCCGCCCCCGCCGTCCCGGCGGGCCTGGCGGGCATGCCGCCGGTCCTCGACCGCAAGGACGTCTACGCCGCCGACCGCCCCGGAAAGCTGTCGCCCGTCGTCCAGGGCTTCCCCTCCCTGGTGTACGTCCCCAACACCAACTCCAACACGGTCTCGGTGATCGACCCGGCGACGTACCAGGTCGTCCGGACCATCCCGGTCGGCATCCAGCCGCAGCACGTCGTCCCGTCCTGGGACCTGAAGACGCTCTGGGTCAACAACAACCGGGGGCACACCCTCACCCCCATCGACCCCGCCACCGGCGCCGTGGGCAAGCCCGTCGAGGTCCACGACCCGTACAACCTCTACTTCACACCGAACGGCAAGTACGCCGTCGTCATGGCCTCGCTCGACAAGGAGCTGGTCTTCCGCGACCCGCACACCATGGCGATCCGGCACACCGAGCCCGTCACCTGCGCCGGCGTCAACCACGCCGACTTCTCCGCGGACGGCCGCTACTTCATCGTCTCGTGCGAGTTCTCCGGCGAACTCCTCAAGGTCGACACCGAGAAGATGAAGGTGATCGGCCAGCAGAAGCTGCCCCACGCGGGCGCCATGCCACAGGATGTGAAGCTCTCGCCGGACGGCAGCACCTTCTATGTCGCCGACATGATCGCCGACGGCATGTGGGAGCTGGACGGCGAGAAGTTCACCACCCCGCGACTGCTGCCCACGGGCAAGGGCGCCCACGGCCTCTACGTCAGCCGTGACTCCAAGGAGATGTACGTCACCAACCGTGGCGAGGGCTCCATCTCGGTCTTCGACTTCGCGCAGAGTGAACTCACCAAGAAATGGCGACTGCCGGGCGGCGGCAGCCCGGACATGGGCGGCGTCTCGGCGGACGGCAAGGTGCTCTGGCTGTCCGGCCGCTACGACGGCGAGGTGTACGCGATCGACACGGCGACCGGCCGGCAGCTGGCCCGTATCCCGGTCGGCTCCGGTCCGCACGGCCTCGCGGTCTACCCGCAACCGGGCCGCTACTCACTGGGCCACACTGGCGTCTTCCGCTGACGCCTGTGTGGGGCCCGTTCATCCAGGGGACGTCATACGGGCCGGTGGCCTCAGTGCGCTATGAGCAGCGCCTCCGAGCCCACCGGCCGGTACCCCGCCGCCTGGAACGTACGCACACTGCGTGCGTTCCCCGGCGACTGCTGGGCCCACACCACCTCGTCCGGCACCAGATGCCGGGCCGCCAGGGCCAGTCCCCGGCCCAGGCCCCGGCCCCGGGCCTCCTCGTCCACCTCGATCGCCGCCTCCCAGCGGCCCGCCACACCGCGGCCGAGGACCACCACTCCGCCGTCGGCCGCCCAGACCCGTACGTCGTCACGGAACTTCATGGCACGCGCCACCCGGGGGTGCTCCGGGTCCTCGATCTCCCGCAGCTCCAGCGGCGGCTCGCCGGGCAGCGCGTCCGCGACCGTCAGCAGGTCGATGGTGTTCATGCCGCGGCCGGTACGGGCCATCAGCGCGCCCAGGAACACCGGGTTCATCGACGCGGCCAGCTCGTCGGACGGCGTCGCGGCCAGGGTGGCACGTACCCACTCCGGGTCCTCGTCCGTGAAGATCACCGAGTGTGCGGTGAACGCCACCACGCCCGCGTCCCTGGGACCGGCCTGCCCGATCACCGTCGCCGTACCGTCCGGTGGCGGGAACTGCCCGCGTGCCGCCGCTGCCAGGATGTGCATCAGTGCCTCACTCATGCAGCAAGCATGACCGGCCGCCGTACTGTGGTCTCCGTCGGGCCGTTACTCTGACAAGCGTCAGAAAAGCACCGAGAGGGAGTGGCACCAGTGGCGGACATCGAAGAGGCGCGCAAGGCGTTCCAGCGTCTGGACCGGAACGGCGACGGGCGCATCACGGCGGCCGAGTACAAGAGCGTCATGGCACAGCTCGGCGACTTCCACGTCACCGAGACCGTCGCTCAGGCCATCATCGCCGCCAAGGACGCCAACAACGACGGCGAGCTCTCCTTCGAGGAGTTCTGGGCCGCGCTCGACAAGTGAGCCAGGCGAGTGAGCCGACGGGGCGCGCCTGTGCCGAAAGAGAGTGGGGGACACCTCTGGGGCACCTCTGGGGCACCTCTGGGGGCACCTCCCAGCGGTAGCTGGGGGAGGTAGCTGGGGGAGGTAGCTGGGGGAGCGCGGAGGCCCCGAGGGCTGCAGTCGATATGCGGCTGCCGGCTACGGCGGCGGGCGGCCCGGCGCGCTCCGGCCGGTGATCCGGGATGCGGCCGGTGCCCGGCCTCGGCGCGAGTGTCCCGGGGCTACCGTGGAAGCGTGGCCGGTGACCTGGTGACACTCTTCCTCTGCGGCGACGTCATGCTCGGCCGCGGAGTGGACCAGATCCTGCCGCACCCCGGTGACCCCGTCCTGCGGGAGGCGTACGTCCGGGACGCCCGGGACTATGTCGAGCTGGCCGAGGCGGTCAACGGCCCGATCCCCCGTCCGGTCGGCTTCGTCTGGCCCTGGGGGGACGCCCTGGCGTCACTCGACGAGGCGGCGCCCGATGTGCGGGTGGTGAACCTGGAGACCAGCGTCACCCGGTCCGGGGAGTTCGCGCCGGGCAAGCAGGTGCACTACCGGATGCATCCGGCCAATCTGCCCTGCCTGGCCGCCGCCCGCCCCGACGTCTGTGTCCTGGCGAACAATCATGTGCTGGACTTCGGCCGTCCGGGCCTCGAGGAGACCCTCGATGTGCTGGCCGGCGGCGGGCTGCGGGCCGTCGGTGCCGGGCGCGACGCGGCAGCGGCGGGACGCCCCGCGGCCGTCCCGGTCGAGGGCGGCGGACGGGTCCTCGTCTTCTCGTGCGGGATGCCCTCCAGCGGTATCCCGCCCATCTGGGCCGCCGCCGACGACCGGCCCGGCGTGAACCTCGTCCCCGAGCCGTCGGTCGCCGCCGCCGTCGAGCTCGCCGGCCTGATACGGCAGACGAAACAGCCGGGCGACATCGCGGTCGTCTCGGTCCACTGGGGATCCAACTGGGGCTATGACGTCTTCCGGCCCCAGATCAACTACGCGCACGCGCTGATCGACGGCGGCGCCGATGTCGTGCACGGACACTCCTCGCACCATCCGCGCCCCGTCGAGGTCTACCACGACAAGCTGATCCTTTACGGCTGCGGCGACTTCATCGACGACTACGAGGGCATCTCCGGCTTCGAGGAGTACCGCGACGACCTGCGGCTGCTGTACTTCGTCTCGCTGGAGCCGGACACCGGGGAACTGGTCCGCTCATGGATCGTACCGATGCAGGCACGGCAGATGAGACTCCACCGTGCCCCCGACGAGGACGTGCAGTGGCTGCGGGCCGCCCTGGACCGGGTCAGCCGCAGCCTGGGAGCTCGCGTCGGTCTCGGCCAGGACGGCACGCTGACCGTCAGCACTCGATGATGTTGACGGCGAGACCGCCGCGCGCCGTCTCCTTGTACTTGACGCTCATGTCGGCCCCGGTCTCCTTCATGGTCTTGATGACCTTGTCGAGGGAGACCTTGTGGGTGCCGTCGCCGCGCATCGCCATCTTCGCGGCGGTGACGGCCTTGACCGCCGCCATGCCGTTGCGCTCGATGCACGGGATCTGGACCAGACCGCCGACCGGGTCGCAGGTCAGGCCGAGGTTGTGCTCCATGCCGATCTCCGCGGCGTTCTCGACCTGCTCGGGGGTGCCGCCGAGGACCTCGGCGAGGGCGCCGGCCGCCATCGAGCATGCGGAGCCGACCTCGCCCTGGCAGCCGACCTCGGCGCCGGAGATGGAGGCGTTCTCCTTGAAGAGCATGCCGATCGCACCGGCGGCGAGCAGGAAGCGGACGATGCCGTCCTCGTCAACGCCGGGCACGAAGTTCAGGTAGTAGTGCAGAACCGCGGGGATGATGCCGGCCGCCCCGTTGGTGGGGGCGGTGACGACCCGGCCGCCGGCCGCGTTCTCCTCGTTGACGGCCATGGCGTAGAGGGTCACCCACTCCATGGCGTGCGTGTCGGGGCTGCCCTCGGCACGCAGCTGGCGGGCGGTGGTGGCGGCGCGGCGGCGGACCTTGAGACCGCCCGGCAGGATGCCCTCGCGGGACATGCCGCGCGAGACGCAGGCCTGCATGACGTGCCAGATGTCGAGCAGGCCCTCGCGGATCTCGGTCTCGGTACGCCAGGCCTTCTCGTTCTCCATCATCAGTGAGGAGATGGACAGCCCGGTCTCGCGGGAGAGCCGCAGCAGCTCGTCACCGGTGCGGAAGGGGTACTTCAGCACGGTGTCGTCGAGCTTGATCCGGTCCTCGCCGACCGCGTCCTCGTCGACGACGAAGCCGCCGCCGACCGAGTAGTAGGTCTTCTCCAGCAGGGTGTCGCCGGCGGTGTCGTACGCGGCGATCGTCATGCCGTTGGCGTGGTACGGCAGCGCCTTGCGCCGGTGCAGGACCAGGTCCTCGTCGAAGTCGAAGCCGATCTCGTGCACACCGAGCAGGCTGATCCTCTTCTCGGTCTTGATGCGCTCCACCTGGTCGTCCGCCGTCTCGACGTCGACCTCGCGCGGAGAGTTGCCCTCCAGTCCGAGCAGTACGGCCTTGGGGGTGCCGTGGCCGTGTCCGGTCGCGCCCAGCGAGCCGTACAGCTCGGCACGTACCGAGGCGGTGTGGGCGAGCAGGCCGTCGTTCTTGAGCCGGGCGGCGAACATACGGGCCGCGCGCATCGGGCCGACCGTGTGGGAGCTGGACGGGCCTATGCCGATCGAGAACAGGTCGAAGACCGAGATGGCCACGAGGGAACTCCTAGAGGTGTGGAGACGCCGTTGTCTGCCAGGGGTGGTGCAGAGGAAAGCGGTACGGGGGCGTACAAGGTGCGGGGCACCGCACGCACTCACCAGTGTGCGCGGTGCCCCTTACCGGTGTCTGTAATGCAGGTAACTGCTTACAGGCCAGGGTAAAGCGGGTGCTTCGCCGCGAGGGCGGTCACCCGGGCCTTGAGCGCCTCGGCGTCGAAGGCCGGCTTGAGCGCCTCGGCGATGATGTCGGCGACCTCGGTGAAGTGCTCGGCCTGGAAGCCACGGGTGGCCAGGGCCGGGGTGCCGATCCGCAGACCCGAGGTGACCATCGGCGGGCGAGGGTCGTTCGGGACCGCGTTGCGGTTGACCGTGATGCCGATCTCGTGGAGCCGGTCCTCGGCCTGCTGGCCGTCCAGCTCGGAGTGGCGCAGGTCGACCAGGACCAGGTGCACATCGGTGCCGCCGGAGAGGACGGAGACGCCGACCTCCTTGACGTCGTCCTGGACCAGACGCTCGGCGAGGATCTTCGCGCCCTCGAGGGTGCGCTGCTGGCGCTCCTTGAACTCCTCCGAGGCGGCGACCTTGAAGGAGACCGCCTTGGCGGCGATCACGTGCTCCAGCGGACCGCCCTGCTGGCCGGGGAAGACCGCGGAGTTGATCTTCTTGGCGAGCTCGGCCGTCGAGAGGATGACACCGCCGCGCGGACCGCCGAGGGTCTTGTGCGTGGTGGTGGTGACGACATGGGCGTGCGGCACCGGGTTGGGGTGCAGGCCCGCGGCGACGAGGCCCGCGAAGTGGGCCATGTCGACCATCAGGTACGCGCCGACCTCGTCCGCGATCCGGCGGAACGCGGCGAAGTCCAGCTGACGCGGGTACGCGGACCAGCCGGCCACGATCAGCTTCGGCTTGTTCTCCTTGGCCAGGCGCTCGACCTCGGCCATGTCGACCACGCCGGTCTCGTCGACGTGGTACGCGACCACGTTGTAGAGCTTGCCGGAGAAGTTGATCTTCATGCCGTGGGTCAGGTGGCCACCGTGGGCGAGGTTCAGACCCATGATGGTGTCGCCCGGCTGCAGCAGCGCGAACATCGCGGCGGCGTTGGCCTGGGCGCCCGAGTGCGGCTGCACGTTCGCGTGCTCGGCACCGAACAGCGCCTTGATGCGGTCGATGGCGATCTGCTCGACCACGTCGACGTGCTCGCAGCCGCCGTAGTAGCGGCGGCCCGGGTAGCCCTCGGCGTACTTGTTGGTGAGAACCGAGCCCTGGGCCTCCATGACGGCGACCGGAGCGAAGTTCTCCGACGCGATCATCTCCAGGGTGGACTGCTGACGGTGGAGCTCGGCGTCGACGGCGGCGGCGACATCCGGGTCCAGATCGTGCAGGGGGGTGTTCAGAAGCGACATCACGGTCCCTCTCGCGGTGGGGGCGGTCGGTCAGCTGGCGAAGTCGGTGTACTCATCCGCGGAGAGCAGGTCGGCCGGCTCCTCCGTGATGCGCACCTTGAACAGCCAGCCGCCCTCGAACGGAGCGGAGTTCACCAGCGCCGGGTCGTCCACGACGTCCTGGTTGATCTCGGTGACCTCGCCGGTGACCGGGGAGTACAGGTCGCTGACCGACTTGGTCGACTCCAGCTCGCCACAGGACTCGCCCGCGGTGATGGTGTCGCCGACCTCGGGGAGCTGGACGTACACGACGTCACCGAGCGCGTCGGCGGCGTGCTTGGTGATGCCGACCGTCGAGACGCCGTCCTCGGCGGTCGACAGCCACTCGTGCTCCTTGCTGTAGCGAAGCTGCTGGGGGTTGCTCATGACCTGAATTCTCCTGTACGCGGGGGAGTGGTGCGGACGGTGGGGTGGCTTGCCTCACCGATGCGGGGAGGTCGACCTCGTCGAGCGATGCATTTCACGCGATGTGATGACAGAAGGTCATCGACCGATCGCTCGGTGCTGAGGTGGTGGCTGCGAACCATCGGAGCGAGAACCAAGCCCGCTGATCCGCAGCCCGGACATCTGTCTCTCTTCCGGGCTGGTCTCAACCCGGCTGGTGCTGATCGCGCCAGTCTCGGCGGCTTGCTGAGCCGTCGGGCAGCGTGAGTCAGGAATCCCTTGCCCTGGGGCAGGGAGGAGTCAGTTCTGGCGCTTGTAGAAGGGGAGCGAGACGACCTGGTACGGCTCGCTCTTCCCTCGGATGTCCACGCCCACGCCCTCGGTGCCGGGCGCGGCGTGCGCCGCGTCGACGTATGCCATCGCAATCGGCTTGCCCAGGGTGGGGGAGGGGGCGCCGGAGGTGACCTCGCCGATCGCCTCGCCGCCGACAACGACTGCGAAGCCCGCGCGGGGCACCCGGCGGCCCTCGGCGATCAGGCCGACCAGCTTGCGCGGCGGGTTCGCGGCGGCGCGCTCGGCGGCGTCTTCCAGGGCCTTGCGGCCGACGAAGTCGCCCTCCTTCTCGAACTTCACGACCCGGCCCAGGCCCGCGTCGAACGGGGTGAGCGCGGTGGTCAGCTCGTGTCCGTACAGCGGCATGCCCGCCTCAAGGCGCAGCGTGTCGCGGCAGGACAGACCGCACGGGACCAGGCCCACCGGCTTGCCCGCCTCGGTCAGCGCCTGCCACAGCGCCGTGGCGTGCTCCGGCGCCACGAACAGCTCGAAGCCGTCCTCGCCGGTGTAACCGGTACGGGCGATCAGCGCCGGGACGCCGGCGACGGTGCCGGGCAGACCCGCGTAGTACTTCAGACCGTCCAGGTCGGCGTCCGTGAGCGACTTCAGGATGCCGGGGGACTCCGGGCCCTGCACGGCGATCAGCGCGTACGCGTCACGGTCGTCGCGGACCTCGGCGTCGAAGCCCTCCGCACGCGCGGTGATCGCGTCCAGCACGACCTGGGCGTTGGAGGCGTTGGCGACGACCATGTACTCGGTCTCGCCCAGACGGTAGACGATCAGATCGTCGAGGATGCCGCCGTCCTCCTGGCAGATCATCGTGTAGCGGGCGCGGCCCAGGCCGACGCTGCCGATGTTGCCGACCAGCGCGTAGTTCAGCAGCGCGGCGGCCTGCGGACCCGTGACGGTGATCTCGCCCATGTGGGAGAGGTCGAACAGACCGGCCTTGGTGCGGACGGCGTTGTGCTCGTCACGCTCGCTGCCGTAGCGCAGCGGCATGTCCCAGCCCGCGAAGTCGGTCATGGTCGCGCCCAGCGAACGGTGCAGCGCGTCGAGGGCGGTCAGGCGGGGGGCGTTGCTCATAGGTGTGGCTCCCAGGGCATGTCTGGCGAGGACGATCCTCCCCATCTGTCATCGGAACCTGAGAGGTTCGCCGAGAGCCCCGGAAGGACCCGGCTTGCACCTTGGGTGGAGCCGCACGGCTCGCTTTTCAGATCTGCCTCATCCACGCGGTACGGGGCCTGAGAGATTCAAGGGAGGAACTTGCTCCTTCGGCGCCCGGCACACGGACGGTGTGACCGGGACTCTCCCGCGCGGATTCAAGCGGCCGGTATGCAGTTGGCGCGCACATCATTGCACGTGCCGGGCCGAAACGTACCCCCGGCACCGGAAGCGCCGGGAATCAGGCGCCCCGCCAAATCCCTTGTGCCTCATTACCGTTTCTTTACACTCCATGGGGAAGGGTCGTATGACCTGACAAGGCGGGGAGGCGAGGGTGTTGCAGTTGCCAAGGCCAGGCGGGTACGTGACCACGACTGCGATGCCGGCCCGGCCCGGTGTGCCCGCGCGCGCCGCCGGAGCCCGACCCGTCCGTACCGTCCGGGACCTGCGCGAGCGCGCGGGCCGCGGACCGCGCGCCCTGGTCTTCCCGGCCGGCGACCTGGTGGTCGTCTCCGGGCTGCCCGGCAGCGGCAAGTCCACGCTGATTCGGCGGACGGCCGAGACCCGGGCCATCGACTCCCAGGACACCCGGGACCGCTGGGAGCAGCGGATGCCCCGTTTCCTGCCGTACGGCGTCTACCGCCCCCTCGTCCGGATGGCCCACTACGCCGGGCTGCGCCGCGCCCTGCGCTCCGGCGAGAGCGTCGTCGTCCACGACTGCGGCACCCAGGCCTGGGTGCGCCGCTGGCTGGCCCGGGAGGCGCGGCGCCGGGACCGGGCGCTGCGGCTCGTCCTGCTCGACGTCACCCCCGAGACGGCCCGTGACGGCCAGCGCGAGCGCGGCCGCGGCGTCACCGGCTACGCCTTCGCACGGCACCGGCACGCGGTGGCCCGCCTGGTCCGCGACGCGGAGACCGGCCGCCTGCCCTCCGGGTGCGCCTCCGCGATCCTGCTGGACCGCGCCGCGGCGGCGACGCTGACGCGTATCGGCTTCGCGAAGTAGCCTGCCGTCCTCCGCCCGGGGCCGCCCGAAGGGCGGTCCGGGGGCCAGGGGCGTTAGGGTCTTGTCCGCAAGGCAAGGGGGAGAAGGGGAACCCGGTGGACTTTCCAGCGCAGCCGCAGCCGTACGAGTACGGCGGCTGGCCGGCCAATGAACTCGAAGAGGTGCTGACCGCCTCCGTCGGCAATCCTTCCGCCGGCGCCCGGCTCGTCGAGGTGCTCGGCCGCAGCCAGGTCTGGATCCCGCTCCCCAGGGGCGGCAGCCCCGACAGCCCGAACCTCGACCTGCCCACCATGGACATCCACGGCGCCGCCTACGTCCCGGTCTACAGCTCCGAGCAGCAGTTCCGGCAGTGTGCCGGCGACACCATGCCGTTCGTCGTGGCGCCGGCTGTGGAGTTCGCCCGCGGCCTGCCCCCGCAGTTGGGCATCGCCGTGAATCCGGACGGCGCGGTCGGCATGCCGCTGCCGCCGCCCGCCGTCGCCGAACTCTGCCGGGCCGGCCGCACCGCGCTGGACGGGCCCGCGAGCGGAGCCCGGGTCCGGCTCTACGAGCCCGACTGGCAGCACGACCCGGTCGACTTCCTCAACGCCGCCGCCGCCGAGTTCGAGGCGACCGGGGTGGTGCTGTCCGCCCGCCGGGCGCTGGCCAGCGTCGAGGGCGACAGTCCCACCCTCTTCGTCGGCGTCGAGCTGTCCTCCTGGCACGGCCCCGAACGCGAGGCCCCGCTGGACGCGCTGGGCCGGGCGCTGGGCCGGGTCCAGCCGCCCTGGCCGGTCAACCTGGTGTTGTTGGACGTGGCCCAGGACCCGGTGGGGGACTGGCTGCGTGAGCGCGTCCGCCCGTTCTACCGGCGTGAACACCAGTAGCCACGGCGCTCCTGCCACAGGTCCTGTCCGGCCGGTCAGGCCGGACCAGGGAGCGGCGGTCCCCCAGCTATCGCTGGGAGGTGCCCCCAGGTGCCGTGCGCCGCAGCCGCTCCGCGGCGGGCACCGAGCCGCCGCGAGCCCGGCGTGACCGGCCGGGCAGGGCCTAAGCTTCTTGTTGTCTTGGCAGCTGTCTTCAAATGACATGGGTGGATCGAAGAGGGGCGGGACCCAGGGTGAGCGCGTCAGGCACCGCGGCCGGCGGGCAGGTCGAGCACATGCTGCGCCAGGTGACCCCCGGGCGCTATGACGCGTACGAGGCGCTGCTGCGCGCCTTCGCCGACGGCCAGGTCTGGATGCTGCTCTGGCACGGCCAGGCGGGCTCGCCCGACGCCCAGTACGGAAACATGGCGGTCGAGGGGTTCGGTTACGCACCCTGCGTCACCTCCGCGCAGGAGCTTGCCGCCAGTGGCTGGAACCGTGCGTACGAAGTGGTCGGCGGCCGCGACATCGCCCAGGCGCTCTACCCCGACCGCTCCGGAATCTGGCTCAATCCGCACGCCCCTGGTGGCGGTGTCGGCATCCCCTGGCCGGATCTGCGCCGGATCGCCACCGGTCTGGACCGGATGCCGGCCGGACCGCTGCGGCTGTCCGAACCGGCCATCGAGATCCCGCAGTTCTACGCCCTGCTCACACAGAACGCCCACCGCACCCCAGTGGTGCGCTCGCTGCGCCGCGCCTGGGTGCAGCCGGCTCTCGGGGCGCCGTATCTGGCCATCGGCCTCGATCTGTACGACACCGGCCGGGCGTCGGTCGATTCGGTACGGGCGATGATGCAGCAGTCGATCGCCGCGGTCCCGGACGGTCTGCCCGTCTCCACCGTGGCGCTGTCCGACGAGTACGACCCGGTGAGCATGTGGCTGCGCGCCAACGCCCGCCCCTTCTACGACCGCGAGGCGCATGCCGCCCAGCCCCCCGCCTCCGCTCCCGGGTACGGCTGCCCTCCGGTCGCTCCCCGGACGTACTGACCACCGAGCCACCGACCGTCTGCCCGCGCTCGCTCCGGGGTACGGCTGCCTTCCGGTCGCTCCCCGGACGTACTGACCACCGCGCCACCGACCGTCTGCCCGCGCTCGCTCCGGGGTACGGCTGCCTTCCGGCCGCTCCCCGGACGTACTGACCACCGCGCCACCGACCGTCTGCCCGCCCTCGCTCCGGGGTACGGCTGCCTTCCGGCCGCTCCCCGGACGTACTGACCACCGCGCCACCGACCGTCTGCCCGCCCTCGCTCCGGGGTACGGCTGCCTTCCGGCCGCTCCCCGGACGTACTGACCATCGCGCCACCGATCGCCTGCCCGCTCTCGCCCGAGGGCGGATTCACTGTGCAATAAGGGTAGTTGGGCGGCATGCCCGACCTGGTGGATTAGCGCACGGGTCGTCCGCTGAGTCGATCATTGAGTCCGGATAACGGAAGCTGTCTGACCGCATCACGTTTATGCAAACATTCCCCGGCGGGTCTGGCGGGTGATCGCGAACACATTGAAGACTCCCCGGAAACAAGCACCTTCGAGCTCGTGATCGACCTGTTCGCGCGGCAGGTGCTCGTTGTACGTACCACTTGCACCACTGATGGAACGAAGCCGCTACAGCGGCGGGCGCGGGCCGACCACAGCCGGCCGAGAGGGGTCCCACCACGATGACGGCACCACTGCATGACACTGCAGCCGCTGAGACCGCGGCCGTTGATGTCGCCGCGGACGTCCCCGAGAAGGCGATCGAGGGCCGGTCCCCGTGGAAGATCGCCTGGACCCGGCTCAAGCGCGACAAGCTCGCACTGGCCGGTGGATTCGTGGTGCTCTTCCTCATCGTCGTCGCGATCCTCGCGCCGGTGATCGTGAGCGCCCTCGGTCATCCGCCGAACGATTTCCACGAGGACAAGATCGACCCGCTCTTCGGCACCCCGATCGGTTCCTGGGGAGGCATCAGCTCGGACTTCCTGCTGGGAGTCGAGCCGGTCAACGGCCGTGACGTGTTCAGCCGCATCGTCTACGGCGCCCGGATCTCACTGCTGGTGGCCTTCCTCGCCGCTCTGGTCGCCGTCGCCCTCGGCACGGTCATCGGAATCGTCGCGGGCTACTTCGGCGGCTGGGTCGACGCGGCGATCAGCCGGGTCATGGACGTGATGCTCGCCTTCCCGCAGCTGCTCTTCACCATCGCGCTGGTCTCCGTGCTCCCCAACGAGCTCTTCGGTCTGGAGGGTTCGGGTGTCCGCATCGGAGCGCTGGTCCTGGTGATCGGCTTCTTCGGCTGGCCGTACGTCGGCCGGATCGTCCGCGGCCAGACCCTCTCGCTCAGGGAGCGCGAGTACGTGGAGGCGGCCCGCAGCCTGGGCGCCGGACGCCTCTACATCCTGCGGCGCGAACTGCTGCCCAACCTGGTCGCCCCGATCACCGTGTACGCCACCCTGATGATCCCGACGAACATCCTCACGGAGGCCGCGCTCAGCTTCCTCGGTGCCGGCGTGAAGCCGCCCACCGCCTCGTGGGGCCAGATGCTCTCGAAGGCCGTCAACACATATGAGTCCGACCCCATGTTCATGGTGATCCCGGGTCTGGCCATCTTCATCACCGTGCTTGCCTTCAACCTCTTCGGCGACGGCGTACGGGACGCGCTCGACCCGAAGGGCGCCCGCTGATCCGGCCTTGGGCCGCCCGTAAGACCTGCAAGACCCCGCCCCTGCCGATCAGCCAGGAGGCCATCGAAAGCCGGCGGCTCCTCGTCAAGGACCGCCACTACCACGGAGGTTGCGAGATCGTGACACCCATCAGTTCATCGAGGCGCAGGCTCGCCGCAGGCTCCGCCCTCGTCGTCGCGGCTCTGCTCGGCACCGCGGCCTGCGGTGGCGGCGGCAAGGACGACAACGGTGGCGGCGGCGGGGGCAAGGCCGGGGCCGCGGGCTTCAACGCCGCGGTCAACAAGGTCGCCAACGCGTCCGACAAGAAGGGTGGCGAGCTGAAGTTCATCGGCACGCAGGACGCCGACTCGTGGGACCCGCAGCGCGGTTACTACGGCTTCATGTGGGACTTCGCCCGCTACTACACCCGCCAGCTGGTCACCTTCAAGGCCGAGCCGGGCGCCACCAGCACCGAGCTGGTCCCGGACATGGCCACCGACACCGGCCAGGTCTCGCCCGACGGCAAGACCTACACCTTCAAGCTGAAGTCGGGCCTGAAGTGGGAGGACGGCAAGCCCGTCACCTCCAAGGACCTGAAGTACGGCATCGAGCGCATCTGGGCGCAGGACGTCATCTCCGGCGGCCCGATCTACCTCCAGCAGGTGCTCGACCCCAAGGGCGCGTACAAGGGCCCGTACAAGGACACCAGCAAGGACAAGCTCGGCCTGTCCGCCATCGAGACGCCCGACGACCAGACCATCATCTTCAAGCTGCCGAAGGCCAACAGCGACTTCCTGCAGATGCTGGCCATGCCCTCGGCCACCCCGGTCCGCCAGGACCTGGACACCAAGGCCAAGTACCAGCTGAAGCCTGCCTCCATGGGCCCGTACAAGTGGCAGGAGTACACGCCGAACAAGTCCATCACGCTCGTCCGCAACGAGAACTGGGACCAGGCGACGGACACCGTCCGCAAGGCCCTGCCGGACAAGATCACGGTCAAGCTGCAGAGCAACGCCGACGACATGGACAACCGGCTGATCGAGGGCGAGTACGACCTCGACATCAACGCCACCGGTATCGGCCCGGCCGCCCGCCCCAAGGCGCTGCAGCAGCACAAGGGCAACGTCGACAACCCGCAGACCGGCTTCATCCGCTACGCGGTGTTCCCGCAGACGGTCAAGCCGCTCGACAACATCGAGTGCCGCAAGGCCATCATCTACGCGGCCGACTCCAAGTCCCTGCAGACCGCTCGTGGCGGCCCGCAGGCCGGTGGTGACATCGCCACCAACATGCTGCCGCCGGCCGTCAAGGGCTCCGACCCGAAGGCCGACCCGTACGGCAAGCTGTCCGGCAAGCCGGACGAGGCCAAGGCCAAGGAAGCGCTGAAGAAGTGCGGCCAGCCGAACGGCTTCAAGACCACCATCGCGGTCCGCAACAACAAGCCGGTCGAGATCGCGACGGCCGAGTCGCTGCAGCAGGCGCTCGCCAAGGTCGGCATCACCGCCCAGATCGACCAGTACGACGGTGCCCAGACCTCCGGCATCATCGGCTCGCCCAAGGTCGTGAAGGACAAGGGCTACGGCATCATCATCATGGGCTGGGGAGCCGACTTCCCGTCCGGTCAGGGCTTCCTGCAGCCGCTGGTCGACGGCCGCTTCATCCTGCAGAGCGGTAACAACAACTTCTCGCAGCTGAACGACCCGGCGATCAACACCCTGTTCGACCAGGCGCTGGCGGAGACCGACCCCAACAAGGCCGGCGAGTTCTACAAGCAGATCAACACGAAGGTCACGGACGCCGCGGTCTACCTGCCCTTCACCCACGAGAAGAACATCGTCTGGCGCGGCTCCCGCCTGACGAACGTGTACACGGCCGACGCGTACAACGGCCGCTACGACTACGCCTCGCTGGGCGTCGTCAAGTGACCGTCTGTCAGCTACACCGGCGCACCCGCCGCTAGGCTCGAAGGGCAGGTGATGGCCGTGCGCGGTGGCCGGGGAACCTTCCGGGGTTCCCCGGCCACCGCCGGGCCGACTGCATGCTTGCATATCTCATCAGGCGGCTGACCGCCGTCATTGTGATGCTGATGGTCGTCACCCTGGTGACGTTCGGCATCTTCTTCCTGATCCCCAAGATGACCGGCAGCGATCCTGCCGCGATGTTCGTCGGCAAGCAGGCGGACCCGGCCGCCATCGAAGGCATCCGCCAGAAGCTGGGCCTGGACGAGCCGATCCTGGTGCAGTTCTGGCACTTCGTCGTGGGTGTCGTCGCCGGCCGTGACTACAGCAGCGGCGGTGAGACCATTCACTGCGCCGCTCCCTGCTTCGGCTACTCGTTCCGTACGGAGCAAGACGTCTGGCCGATGCTCAAGGACGCCTTCCCGGTGACCCTCTCGATGATCATCGGTGCCGTGGTGCTGTGGCTCCTGGCCGGCGTCTCCACCGGTGTGATCTCCGCGCTCAAGCGGGGCACGGTCGTCGACCGCACCGCGATGATCACCGCCCTCGCGGGTGTCTCCCTGCCGATCTACTTCACCGGCATGCTGGCCCTGCTCGTCTTCCGTACCCAACTGGACTGGACGAACGCCGAGTACGTGCCGATCGGGGAGAGCTTCGGCGGCTGGTTCGGCGGACTGATCCTGCCCTGGGTCACGCTCGCCTTCCTCTACGCCGCCATGTACGCCCGTCTCACCCGCGCCACCCTGCTCGAAGTGCTCGGCGAGGACTACATCCGTACCGCGCGCGCCAAGGGCCTGCGGGAGCCGGTCGTGCTCGGCAAGCACGCCATGCGCTCCACCATGACCCCCATCCTGACCATCCTCGGTATGGACCTCGGCGCCCTGGTGGGCGGCGCGATCCTCACCGAGTCCACGTTCTCCCTGCACGGCCTCGGCTACCTGGCGATCAAGTCGATCGGTGACCGAGACCTTCCCATCATCATCGGCGTCACCCTCATCACCGCCGCCGCGGTGGTCATCGCCAACCTCGTCGTCGACCTCCTGTACGCCGTGATCGACCCCCGAGTGAGGCTGGCATGACGGACATCAAGAAGACCGGAGCGGTCAACGAACCCGTCGCCGCCGGCGCCCCGGACTCGGACGTCTTCCTCGACGTACGCGACCTGAAGATCCACTTCCCGACGGACGACGGTCTGGTCAAGTCGGTCGACGGTCTGACCTTCCAGCTGGAGAAGGGCAAGACCCTCGGCATCGTGGGTGAGTCCGGCTCCGGGAAGTCGGTCACCTCGCTCGGCATCATGGGCCTGCACACGGTCGGTCAGTACGGCAGGCAGAAGGCGCGGATATCCGGCGAGATCTGGCTGAACGGCCAGGAGCTGCTGTCGGCCGACCCGGACACCGTACGCAAGCTGCGCGGCCGTGACATGGCGATGATCTTCCAGGATCCGCTGTCCGCGATGCATCCGTACTACACGGTCGGCCACCAGATCGTGGAGGCGTACCGGGTCCACCACGACGTCGACAAGAAGACCGCCCGCAAGCGGGCCGTCGAGCTTCTCGACCGGGTCGGCATCCCCGAACCGGGCAAGCGCGCCGACAACTACCCGCACGAGTTCTCCGGCGGTATGCGCCAGCGCGCGATGATCGCGATGGCGCTGGTCAACAACCCGGAGCTGCTGATCGCCGACGAGCCGACGACCGCGCTGGACGTGACCGTCCAGGCGCAGATCCTCGACCTCATCCGTGATCTGCAGAAGGAGTTCGGCTCCGCGGTCATCATCATCACCCACGACCTGGGCGTGGTCGCCGAGCTCGCCGACGACATCCTGGTGATGTACGGCGGCCGCTGCATCGAGCGCGGCCCGGCGGAGCAGGTCTTCTACCAGCCCCAGCACCCCTACACCTGGGGTCTGCTGGGCTCGATGCCGCGCATCGACCGTGAGCAGACCGACCGCCTGATCCCGGTCAAGGGCTCCCCGCCCAGCCTGATCAACGTCCCCAGCGGCTGTGCCTTCCACCCGCGCTGCCCGTACGCGGACGTGCCCAAGGGCAACATCACCCGCACGCAGCGTCCGGAACTGAAGCTGCTGAGCGGGGACGGTCCCGGCCGTCACTACTCGGCCTGCCACATGTCGCAGGAGGAGCGGACCCGGATCTGGACCGAAGAGATTGCGCCGAAGCTGTGAGTGAGACAAAGGATCCCGAGATGACGATCCCGGAGCAGGCGAACTCTTCCGCGTCCTCCTCGCCCGAACCGCTGCTCAGGGTCACCGGCCTGGTCAAGCACTTCCCCATCAAGAAGGGGCTGCTGCAGCGGCAGACCGGCGCGGTCAAGGCCGTCGACGGCATCGACTTCGAGGTACGGCCCGGGGAGACGCTCGGCGTCGTCGGCGAGTCCGGCTGCGGCAAGTCGACCATGGGCCGGCTGATCACCCGGCTGCTCGAGCCGACCGGCGGAAAGATCGAGTTCGAGGGCAAGGACATCACGCACCTCGGTGTCTCGGGCATGCGCCCGCTGCGGCGCGATGTGCAGATGATCTTCCAGGACCCGTACGGCTCGCTGAACCCGCGTCACACGGTCGGCTCGATCGTCTCCGCTCCCTTCAAGCTCCAGGGCGTGGAGCCCGAGGGCGGCGTGAAGAAGGAGGTCCAGCGGCTGCTGGGGCTGGTCGGCCTCAACCCCGAGCACTACAACCGCTACCCGCATGAGTTCTCCGGCGGCCAGCGCCAGCGCATCGGCATCGCACGGGCGCTCGCGCTCAAGCCGAAGCTCGTCGTCGCGGACGAGCCGGTCTCCGCGCTGGACGTCTCGGTCCAGGCCCAGGTGGTCAACCTGATGGACGACCTCCAGCAGGAACTGGGCCTGACGTACGTGATCATCGCGCACGACCTGTCCGTCATCCGCCATGTCTCGGACCGGATCGCGGTGATGTACCTCGGCAAGATCGTCGAGCTGGCGGACCGCGACTCGCTGTACGAGTCGCCGATGCACCCGTACACCAAGGCGCTGCTGTCCGCGGTGCCGGTGCCGGACCCGCGGCGGCGTGGTGCGAAGAGCGACCGGATCCTGCTCAAGGGCGACGTCCCGTCGCCGATCTCGCCGCCGAGCGGCTGCCGGTTCCACACCCGGTGCTGGAAGGCGACGGAGGTCTGCAAGACGCAGGAGCCGCCGCTGCTGACCCTGAGGACCGGTCACCAGGTGGCGTGCCACCACCCGGAGTCCGTGTCTGATGTGCCGCTCCGCGGCGTGGCTCCCGACCAGGCGCCGGGCGAGGCGGTGCTGCCGGAGGCCCGGGAGTCGGTGGAGGTTGTCGACGCGACCCCCAAGTCGCCGGCCGTGACGAAGGCCGAGTCCCCCGCGGAGGCCGGCGCCTCCGAGGACTCCGCGGAAGGTGACATTCAGGACTCAAATCCAAGTAGCATCTGATTTCTTGGCAAAGTCATGCGCATGCCCAAGCGGGAGAGTGCAGAGTCGCCCTGTCCGTTCCAACGGAACGTCTCGAAGGGAAGACCATGGCACTCTCCCGTTCGGCACGTCTGGCGGCCCTCGCCACCGCGACGGCTTCCGCCTTCCTGATCTCCGCCGCCCCCGCCCCCGGACCCGGGGGCGACGGCATCGGTGACCCGTACTTCCCCCAGCTCGGCAACGGCGGCTTCGACGCGCAGCATTACGCGCTCGACGTGGCCTACAACCCGGACACCGACCGGCTCGACGGCCGTACGACCCTCACGGCCCGGGCCACCCGGCACCTCACCTCCTTCGATCTCGACCTCCAGAAACTGGAGGTCACGTCCGTCGAAGTGAACGGCAGACGCGCCGGCTTCACGCGCGAGGGCGACGAGATCCGGATCGACCCCAAGGGTGTGCTGCCCAAGGGGAAGGAGTTCACCGTCACCGTCGTCTACGGCGGGGTGCCCGAGCCGCTGGGCGGGCCGATCGTGTTCGGCTCCAGCTACGGCTGGATGAAGACACCTGACGGGGTGTTCGTGGCCTGTGAGCCCAACGCTGCCTCCACCTGGTTCCCGTCCAGCGACCACCCCTCCGACAAGGCGACGTACGACATCCGGATCAAGGCGCCCAAGGGCCTGGGCGGTGTCTCCAACGGCCGGCTGGTCTCCACGCGCACCCAGGGGGACACCACCGTCACGCACTGGCGCGAGACCAAGCCCATGGCCACGTATCTCGTGACCGCCACCATCGGCAAGTTCGACGTAAGGACCGGCCGCACGCCGGGCGGCATCCCCATGTATGTGGCGATCGACCCTGTGCTGGCGAACGACAACACCGTGGACGTGTACGCGGTCACCGCGGAGGTCACCGACTACTGGTCGAAGGTCTTCGGTCCTTACCCCTTCGAGGAGACCGGCGCGATCGTCGACGACATGCCGGAGGCCGGCTTCTCGCTGGAGACCCAGACCAAGCCGGTCTACTCGGCGGTGCGCAGCGAGTCCACCATCGCGCACGAGCTGGCCCACCAGTGGTTCGGCGACTCGGTCTCGGTGGAGCAGTGGAAGGACATCTGGCTGAACGAGGGCTTCGCCAGCTACGCCCAGTGGCTGTGGGAGGAGCACAAGGGCCGGGGCACCGCGCACGACCTGGCCCGCGCCTACTACGACCGGCGACCGGCCGGCGACCCCTTCTGGCAGGTCACGGTCGGCGACCCGCAGCGCGACACCATGTTCGCCTCGGCCGTCTACCGGCGCGGCGCGCTGACGCTGCAGGTGCTGCGCGAGCGGATCGGCGACAAGGCGTTCTTCGAGCTGCTGCCTGCCTGGACGGCGCTCCACAAGGGCGGCAATGTGAACACCGCCGACTTCGTCGCGCTCGCCGAGAAGGTCTCCGGTCAGCAGCTCGACGATCTCTTCCGGACCTGGCTGTTCACCGAGGGGAAGCCCGCCTGGTCCTGACCGTGTCCTGAACGGTCCCACTCGGCAGGTAAGAATGTCGGGTGCTCCGTGAATTGTTCACCCCCTCCGTCCAGCACTCGCTCGACATCATCGGAATCTTCGTCTTCGCGATCTCCGGTGCACTGCTCGCCGTGCGCAAGAACTTCGACGTCTTCGGTATCGCGGTGCTGGCCGAGGTGACCGCGCTGGGCGGGGGGCTGTTCCGTGACCTGGTCATCGGTGCGGTGCCGCCGGCCGCGTTCACGGATCTCGGGTACTTTCTGACGCCGTTGGTGGCGACCGTGCTGGTGTTCTTTCTGCACCCCGAGGTGGAGCGCATCCAGGGCGCGGTCAATGTGTTCGACGCGGCCGGTCTCGGCCTGTTCTGCGTGACCGGGGCCACCAAGGCGTACGACTTCGGCCTCGGCCTGACCGCGTCGGCGGCGATGGGCCTGGCCACCGCCGTCGGCGGCGGTGTCCTCCGTGACGTACTCGCCAACGAGGTGCCATCGCTGCTGCGCTGGGACCGTGACCTCTATGCCGTGCCCGCGATGGTCGGCGCCGCCATGGTGGTCGTCTGCATCCGCTTCGACGCGCTGAACGCGGCCACCAGCACCTTCGCCGCGGCGACCGCCTTTCTGCTGCGGCTGGCAGCCATGCGTTTCCACTGGCGGGCGCCGCGCGCCTGGAACCGCCGTTCCTCGGCGGTGGAAGAGGCATAGCGGACTTCAAAAAGCTACCGCTTAGTAATTTTCTGCTGTACGGTTCCCGTATGGCACAGGCACTCATCGGTGACAGTGAGTTCGACCGCGACACCGCGGTCCTCCGGCGTGGACCGCACGAGCCCGGCGTCTACGACGTGGAGCTCTCCGCGGGCTGGACGATCATCGCCGCCGTCAACGGCGGCTATCTCCTCGCCCTGCTCGGCCGGGCCCTCGGCGACGCCCTGCCGCACCCCGACCCGTTCACCATCTCCGCGCACTACCTCACCCCGTCCGCCCCGGGCCGCGCGGTGATCCGCACCGAGCTGGTACGCACCGGGCGCACCCTCTCCACCGGCCAGGCCTCGCTGTTCCAGTACGACGGGAACGGTGCAGAGATCGAGCGCATCCGCGTGCTCGCCTCCTACGGAGACCTGGACTCCCTCCCCGACGATGTGCGCACCTCCGCCAAGCCGCCCGCCATTCCGCCGCCGGAGCACTGCGTGGGCCCCGCCGACGGGCCCGTCCCGGATGTCGGCGGCAGCTCCGCGATCATGGACCGGCTGATGCTGAAGCTGGACCCGGCGACCGTCGGCTGGGCCGTCGGCGCACCCTCCGGCAAGGGTGAGATGCGCGGCTGGTTCGGCCTCGCCGACGGACGGGACGCCGATCCGCTGTCCCTGCTGCTCGCCGTGGACGGCCTGCCGCCGACCTCCTTCGAGCTGGGCCTCAAGGGCTGGACCCCGACCGTCGAACTCACCACCCACATACGCTGCCGGCCCGCCCCCGGCCCGCTGCGGGTCGCGATCACGACCCGCAACCTGGCAGGCGGCTTCCTGGAGGAGGACGCCGAGGTCTGGGACAGCGCGGACCGTCTGGTGGCCCAGTCGCGCCAACTGGCCCGGGCGCCGCGCGGCTGACCTCCGCCGTCGGCTCGGTGCCGTTCAGCCGATACGGCCGAGATGCACGATCACGATCGTGACCGTCTGGTCCGTGATCTCGTACAGGACGCGGTACCGGCCGGCATGCGTGCGTCGCAGATCGGGTGAGCCGTAGGCGGCACTCCCTTGCGGGCGGGGGTCGTCGGCCAGGAGGTCGATCGCCGCGAAGAGCTGCCGCAAGCCGTCCGGGTCGTCCTTGAGGAACCGGGCGGCCGCGTTCAGTGCGTGCTCGTCCCAGACGATCTCGTAACTCACTCACGCTCCAGTCCCAGTTGGGCGCGGGCCTCGGCGTGCGGAACTCCACGGAAATCGCCCGACTCGCGCCGTGCCCGGTACTCGGCCAGCGCGAGTGCGTCCTCCAGGTCGGCGAGCTCCTGAGGGTTTATCAGTACGGCAGCGGGCTGACCGTGGTCCGTGATCGTGATCCGTTCGCGAGCCAGCGCCGTGCGGCGCACCAGGGATCCGAAGCGAGCGCGCGCCTCGGTCATCGGAATCATGTCAACCATGTACAGGACTGTACACTTCTTGCGGGTTCCGTAAACAGTCGCTGTCGTCATCTGCGCCGTGGACCGTACGGGCTCATGGTGAGGCCGACGTCCGGCCATGGGGCGCGGACGCCGAGGCCCGCGCGGAACTGGCCCGCGTGGCGGCCGCGGTGACCGGGCTGTACGGCGGGCCGCAGCGCGGCTCGTAGAATCGGAGCCACCATGGCTTACCTCGACCACGCCGCAACCACCCCGATGCTCCCCGAGGCGGTCGAGGCGATGACCGCCCAGCTGACCGTCACCGGGAACGCCTCTTCCCTGCACGCCGCGGGCCGCCGGGCGAGACGCACCGTGGAGGAGGCCCGCGAAACCCTCGCCGAGGCGCTCGGCGCCCGGCCGAGCGAGGTGGTGTTCACCGCGGGCGGCACCGAGGCCGACAACCTCGCCGTCAAGGGCCTGTACTGGGCACGCAGGGACGCCGATCCGCGCCGCACCCGGATCCTGGCCAGCCCCGTCGAGCATCACGCGGTGCTGGACGCGGTGCACTGGCTCGGCGAGCACGAGGGCGCGGTGGTCGAGTACCTGCCGGTCGACGGCTACGGGCGGGTGGACCCCGATGCGCTGATCGAGGCGATCGTGCGGGACCCCTCGGACGTCGCGCTGGCCACCGTGATGTGGGCCAACAACGAGATCGGCACCCTCATGCCGGTACGCGAACTGGCGGCCGCGGCGGCCGAGTTCGACGTACCGCTGCACGCCGACGCGGTTCAGGCCGTCGGCCAGCTGGACGTGGACTTCGCCGCGTCCGGCCTGGCCGCCATGACCGTTTCCGGGCACAAGATCGGCGGCCCGTACGGAATCGGCGCGCTGCTGCTCGGCCGCCAGTACAGCCCCGTGCCGGTGCTGCACGGCGGCGGCCAGGAGCGGCACGTACGCTCCGGCACCCTCGACGTGCCCGCCATCGCCGCCTTCGCGGTCGCCGCACGGCTCGCCGCCGAGCGGCACGAGGAGTTCGCCCGCGAGATCGGCGCCCTGCGCGACGAGCTGATCGCGTCCGTACGGGCCGCCGTACCGGACGCCGTTCTGGGCGGCGACCCGGTCGAACGCCTTCCCGCCAACGCCCACTTCACCTTCCCCGGCTGCGAAGGCGACTCCCTGCTGCTGCTCCTCGACGCACAGGGCATCCAGTGCTCCACAGGCTCCGCCTGCACGGCCGGAGTGGCCCAGCCCAGCCATGTCCTGCTGGCCACGGGGACGGACCCGGACCTGGCCCGCGGCACCCTGCGCTTCTCGCTGGGCCACACCTCCACCGAGGACGACGTGGCGGCCGTGGCCTCGGCCATCGGCCCGGCGGTGGAACGGGCACGCACGGCCGGGCTGGTCTGACGCCCCGCGCCGCGGAGGCGATGGATCACCGGGCCGGCGCGGCCTTCCTCACCAGTGCCAGATACCGGTCCCAGTCCCAGTGCGGACCGGGATCGGTGTGGTCCGTTCCCGGCACCTCGACATGCCCCACGATGTGCTTACGGTCCACCGGGATCCCGTATCGGGCACAGATCCCCGCGGTCAGCCGCGCCGACGCCGCGTACATCGCATCCGTGAAGGAGCCGGGCCGGTCCACGAAGCCCTCATGCTCTATGCCGATGCTGCGCTCGTTGTACGGCCGGCTGCCCGCGTGGAACGCCACATCCAGCTCCCGGATCATCTGCGCCACATGCCCGTCCTTGCGTACGACATAGTGCGCGGCGGCGCCGTGCCCCGGATCCCGGAAGACCTTGAGCGCCACCGGATAGCTGCCCTGCACCACATGTACGACCACCCGGTCGATCACATAGTCGGCGGGCCGGTCCGCGCGCCGCCAGTTCGCCGGGGACGCGGCGATCCACTCCGCGCCGGCGTGGTCCAGCTCGCCCGCCTTGCGCGGCTTGTCGACGCCCGGCAACCGCCACCACACACGGCTCAGCTCGTCCTGGGCCAGTGCCACCGCCCCCACGGCGGCCGCGGCACCGCCGATCAGCAGCGCGCGCCGGCTCACCCCCCGGCTTTTGTCGCCCGTCATCGATCCACCCCCGCCTGATCCGTCCTGTCCGGTCCCTCGCGGTTGATCCGCTCCATATGACCGGCCCCGCGTGATCCAGAACGCATACTCACGCGACCGTGGTTCCCCGGACCCGTACTCTGGAGGGTGCTATGACTCAGACTTCCCAGCGTCCCCTCCGTGTGCTCGCCGCCATGTCGGGCGGCGTGGACTCCGCCGTCGCCGCCGCCCGTGCCGTCGAGGCCGGCCATGACGTCACCGGCGTACACCTCGCGCTCTCCGCGAACCCGCAGTCCTTCCGCACGGGCGCGCGAGGCTGTTGCACCATCGAGGACTCCCGCGACGCGCGGCGCGCCGCGGACGTCATCGGCATCCCCTTCTACTGCTGGGACCTGGCCGAGCGCTTCCGCGAGGACGTGGTGGAGGACTTCATCGCGGAGTACGAGGCGGGCCGCACCCCCAATCCGTGCCTGCGCTGCAACGAGAAGATCAAGTTCGCGGCGCTGCTCGACAAGGCGCTCGCGCTGGGCTTCGACGCGGTCTGCACCGGGCACTACGCGACCGTCGTGACCCGCGAGGACGGGAGCCGCGAGCTGCACCGGGCCTCCGACATGGCCAAGGATCAGTCGTACGTCCTCGGCGTCCTCGACGAGCGCCAGCTTGCCCACGCGATGTTCCCGCTCGGCGACACGATCACCACCAAGGACGAGATCCGCGCCGAGGCCGAGCGCCGCGGCCTGGCCGTCGCCAAGAAGCCCGACAGTCACGACATCTGCTTCATCGCCGACGGCGACACCCAGGGCTTCCTCGCCAAGCGCCTCGGCAAGGCCGAGGGCGACATCGTCGACGAGTCCGGCACCACGGTGGGCACGCACGACGGTGCGTACGGCTTCACCATCGGCCAGCGCAAGGGCCTGCGCATCGGACACCCCGCGCCCGACGGCAAGCCGCGCTACGTCCTCGACATCTCCCCGGTGAACAACACCGTGACGGTCGGACCGGCCGAGGCCCTGGACGTCACCGCCCTCACGGCCATCAAGCCCCGCTGGTGCGGCACGGCCCCGTCCGGCCCCGGCACGTACACGGCCCAGCTCCGCGCCCACGGCGGCGAGACCGAGGTGACCGCGGAACTCGTCGACGGCGAGCTCCGGGTCACCTTCACGGAGCCGGTCCGCAGCGTGGCCCCCGGCCAGGCGATCGTCCTCTACGACGACACGCGCGTGGTCGGCTCGGCGACGATCGCCACGACGACACGGCGCACGGAGGCGGACGCGGTCGCCTAGTGCTGTGGCGCACCGCACCGCACCGCGGCGACTGCTCGCGCTGCGGTGCGGTGCGGTGCCTGCCACCAGCCCGCCCACGCGGTGCCTCCCATGGGCACGCACGCCTACCCATCTGCGCCTGACGCTGAGTTGCTGAGCTCTTGCGGTGGTGCGCCCTGCGTGCTACGTACCGAGCGTTTTTCTCGGACTGATCCGCTTCGCGTTCGCTCTCACCCCGGGGAGCCGCGCTAACGTCATGTCGCGCGATCGCACAGACGTGCGTATGGGGAGAAGAGCGGGGGGATGGCGTCCGTGTCCTATTCGGAGCGCTGGCGGGAACTGTTCGATCTGGCCCCGGATCCGGGGACGACAGGCGCAGGCGAAGCGCGGATGTCCCTTGCATCGGTGTCCGGTCCGGACGCCGGTGCCGGCGAGCTGAAGCACAGCGGTGGCCCCTGGACGAGCGCGTCGGGCACCGCCGGCTCACTGCGGACGAACACCGAGATGAGCCGGAGCCGTCTCCGTCCCGCGCACGAGGGCGTCGTGTCGGGCGTGGCGGGTCTGTCGTCCGTGGCCGCGCTGAACGCCGTGCTGAAGTCGTGGGAAGAGCGCCTGGCCGCCGTGCGGGACGAATGCGACTACCTGGAAGGGGCGTTGCGGACGGTCGCCAAGGAGATGAGAGAGACGGACACCGCGGTGGAGCAGTCGTTCCAGGGCGTCAGGAAGGGCGGTGAGCCCCGGTGACCGGTACGGCACTCACCTGGCAGCAGCTGCGGGATCTGAAGCTGTCCGAGCTCGAGGACGCGGCCGACGGCTGGAACGACGTCTCCGGCCGGTCGGACGCGGACGGCGGCCGGGTCGACCGGGCGATGACGGCGAAGCTGCGGGACACCCAGGAGAGCGAGTCCGCGGAGGCGGCGCTGGGGCGGTTGCAGCGGCTGCGGCGCAACTTCCGGTACCTGCACACCGAGTGCGGCCTTGTCCGTACGACGCTGAACGGCCTGGCCGCCGACCTGGCCGAGCCGCAGCGTCAGCTCAAGCAGGCTATGGAGGAGGCCGCCGCACTCCACTTCACCGTCCACGCGGACGGTTCCATCGGCTATCCGGCCGCCGTCAGCGACACCCTGACCGGGCCGAAGGACGCCCCTGGAGGGAGCGTGCAGGGCAGCGCGCGCCTGCCCCTGGAGGCTCCCCGCTTCGGCGAGGACTTCCGGTCCCCGTTCTATCCGGGTCTCAAGCCGCCCAACCCGAACGTGGCGAAGGCGCAGGACATAGCGGACCGCATCGCCCGGGCCGTCAGGTCCGCCGCCGAGATCGACGGCAGATACGCACGGACACTGGGCGAGCTCAAGGCGGCCGAGGGCCTCGACGTCACCGAGGCCACGCTGAAGGACGCGTACCGTGACACGGCGGAGGTCCGCTCCACCGCGGGCAAGTACCTGGCGGACGACATCCCGTTCGACAAGTCCCCTGCCCAGCGCAAGGAATGGTGGGACGGGCTGACCGACGAGCAGCGCCAGGAGTACCTGAACGTCGCGCCGGACATGATCGGCTATCTCGACGGTGTCCCGGCAGTGGCACGCGACGAGGCGAACCGGAACTACCTGCCGGTGCTGATGGACAAGCTGGCAGGTCAGGGCGACGACGATGCGCGCACCAAGCTGGATGCGCTGCGGATGATCCAGGAGAAACTGAACAAGCCCAGCCATCCGCCGATGTTCCTGCTGGGGATCGGGGACGAGGGTAATGGCCGGGCCATCGTCTCGTACGGCAACCCGGACACCGCACGGAACGTGTCGGCGTATGTGCCGGGGCTGGGGACGAAACTCGACAAGGAGTTCGTCGAGGACACGATGAAGCGCGCCAAGGACACGGCCAAGGGTGCACAGTGGTACGACAAGTCCAGCGCGGCGATCGTCTGGCTCGGCTACGACGCTCCGCAGCATGTGGACGTCATGAGCACGGGGGACGCAAAGCGGGGGGCTCCTGACTACAACGACTTCATGGCCGGACTGGATGCCACGAACGAGAACAAGGATCCTCACCTGACCGCCATCGGCCACTCCTACGGTTCGCTCACTGTGGGCACGGCAGCCAAACAGTCGGGCGGGATCCCGGGTGTTGACGACATCATTCTGCTCGGCAGTCCCGGTGTCGGCGTCGACAAGGCGCAGGACCTCGGCGTCGACCGGAGCCACGTCTTTGTCGGCGCGGCCGACAATGACCCGGTCACCAAACTGCCGTCGAAAACTGAGGTGGCTCTTGCGGGCCCCCTGGGCTCGCTCATCTACGGCGACGTCTTCGACTGGGGGAATGACGACCTCTATTTCGGCAAGGACCCGGCCAGTGAGGCCTTCGGCGCACAGCGATTCAAGGTCGACGACGGGCCGCGTCCCATTCGTGACCTGGGCGGCTTCGACGCGCACTCCCAGTACTTCACCCCGGAACTGGACGACGAGTCGGCAGAGAACATCGCCAGGATCGTCGCGGGGAGATCCGAGAAAATAAGCATGGAGGAGTGGCGATGAAGCGAGTGAGGTCGGCGACACTGGTCGCTCTTTGGGTCGCCTTTATGGGATCACTCTTGGTTGGGTGTGGATTTCTCGGTGAAGAGAGAAAGGGAGCTGCGGCGAGCATGGATATGCAAGAAGCGGCCACGCGTGCGGATGCGATGCTGGACGCGACGATGGGTGCGGTCGTACCGGAAATCCAGTGGACCCATGACGAAACGACGACCGGAAGCTGCACCGTGACCCGGTACCGGGCAGTGATGACCATCATTTCTGAGCAGCGGCGCGGCAGCTTTCTCGGTGTGATCGAGCGGTTCTGGAAGAAGAGCGGCTACAAGATTACCTCCGTGAACCAGGACAGAGAGAATCCCGCTGTCTTCGCCAAGTCGTCCGATGGATTCGGGATCGTCTTGGCCATTGGTGACAAGGGGCAGGTATTCCTCAAGGTCACCACCCCGTGCGTGCGGGAGTCCGAGGTCGCCGAGCCGACTATTAAATCCAACGGCCCGGACTACTCGGGCGACGAAATCCCCTACCCCAATGTGCGCTCCGACTTCTGGTCCGCCGGGAGTTCTGCCGTGCCCCCTTCGCCGAAGGCCGGCGAGCCCCGTTGAGGACGCACACCGGACGGCTCTCCACCGGCGGCGGCCCCACTCATGTTCAGCGGGCGTGACTGCCCTGGCCTTCAGGCCGGCGAGCAACGCCCGGAGGGCGTCCCGGCTGGTCGTGACGACCTGGCAGCGGCGCCCGCCGGGTGTGATCAGCCGCGCCTGGGTCTCGGGGCGCAGGCCTGCGTCGTACATCCGCAGACGGGCAATGGTCTCGGCCGGCGATCCGCACTTCGGGTCTGCCGGCTCCAGCCATGAGCGTGTCCGCTTGCTGCCTCGTGGCGAACCCGACCTCAGCACGTCACCGATCTCCGCGCGGCAGGCCGGCGAGGGGCGCTTGACGTGCGGTGCCCCCCGGCACCGGCCGCACGCTCAACGTGGAGTCCACCGCCGCCAGAGCCGCGTCCCGCGGCCCCGACCGCAACAGGTCCGCAAGCGTGCGGGGGCACGCTCGTGACCCTGATGCCGTCCACGATCTCGACGCTCCGGTGGTAAGGACCGGGCCCGGTGCAGCCCGTCGTCGCCCAGATCGACCCAGCTCCCGTCCGGGCCGGTGAAGTGCTGCGTCTGCTCCCGGCCCTCCGTGTCCGTCGCCGGGATCTCCTCGAG
Source organism: Streptomyces sannanensis (assembly GCF_039536205.1). Taxonomy (GTDB): domain Bacteria; phylum Actinomycetota; class Actinomycetes; order Streptomycetales; family Streptomycetaceae; genus Streptomyces; species Streptomyces sannanensis. The sequence goes on from NZ_BAAAYL010000001.1 coordinate 4,899,890, forward strand.
GCCGAAGACCCAGCGCTCACTCGGCGGGGTCGCTTCGTTCTGGTAGCTCGCCCGGCAGAGAGTGTCAGGGCCGGAACGTGTCCGGGACCGGCAGGGTGGCCCAGCGGGTGGGCGGCCAGCCGACGAGGACGGCGCGGCCCACGACGTCGTCGACCGGCACGAAGCCGTGGTGCTTGTCCTGCTGGTGATAGCGGGAGTCCCGGGAGTCCTGCCGGTGGTCACCCATGACCCAGATCATGCCGGCGGGCACCGTGACCTTGAACTGGCCTCCCTCGTCGTCGCTGCACGGGGTGTTCCCGGGGTGGACGTACGGCTCGTCGAGGGCCCTGCCGTTGACCTTCAGCGGTCCGGTGCCCTTGCACTCGACCGTGTCACCGGCGACCGCGACGACCCGCTTGATGAGGTTCTTCTCGTCGGCGGGTGGCATCAGTCCGACGAGGCCCAGAGCCTTGCGCAGGGGATTCGGGCTCGGCTCGGGCAGGCCCGCGAGCCAGTTGTCCGGGTCGTGGAAGACGACGACCTCGCCGCGCTCCGGCTCCGCGCCGAACCACGGTGTCAGCTTGTCGACCAGCACGCGGTCGTTCAGCTGCAGCGTGTTCTGCATGGAGCCGGAGGGGATGGAGAACGGCTGCACCAGGAAGGTCTTGATGACCAGGGACAGCAGCAGCGCGACACCGATGAGGAGCGGCAGCTCCTTCAACAGGGAGCGCCGCTGCTTCGCGGGCCGCCCGTCCCGTGCGGCGTCGTCCACTTCCTCGACGGCTTCCCCGACAGCCAAATCCCCCACGTCCGCTCCTCAGTTCGAGTTCACTTCTGTTTCATAGAAGCAGAGGTGGCCCCTGATCCCGGCAACCTCCTCCTTCGGATCCTCGTATGCCCACACGAGGTCCTTCGCGTCGGGACGGGACCAGTACGAGGCCGTTCCCTTGAAGGGGCAGTACGTCTCGGTGTCCGAGGGCGTCAGAAGATCCACCCTGACGTCCTCCCGGGGCAGGTAGTAACGCACCGGGCAACCCGTCTCGCGCAGCAGCAGCGGGCGGTGGCTCTCGGCGAGGACCAGGCCGTCGCGTACGACGCGTACATGATCCGTGCCCTGTTCGACGGTGATCCGGTGTCCTGCGAGTCCGTGTCCTGCGTGTCCGTCAGCCATGTACGGCACAACGCCTGCGGGGTACGAGGCGTTCCCCCGTACCGTTGCAGCATGAATATCTGCGTCTTCCTCTCCGCCGCCGACCTCGACGAGCGCTACACCCGCCCCGCCCGTGAATTCGCCGAGCGGCTCGGCAAGGGCGGGCACACCCTGGTGTGGGGCGGTTCCGACGTCGGGCTGATGAAGGTCGTCGCCGACGGGGTGCAGCAGGCGGGCGGACGGCTGCTCGGGGTCTCCGTGGATTTCCTGGCCGACAAGGCCCGTAAGAACGCGGACGAGATGGTCTTCGCCAAGGACCTCGCCGAGCGGAAGGCGACGTTGCTGGCCAAGTCCGATGCCGTTGTGATCATGGTGGGCGGCACGGGCACGCTGGACGAGGCGACCGAGATCCTGGAGCTGAAGAAGCACGGTCACACCACCAAGCCGGTGGTACTGCTCAACACGGCGGGCTTCTACGACGGGCTGAGGGAACAGTTCCGACGCATGGAGGACGAGGGCTTCCTGCCGCGCCCACTCGCCGACCTGGTGTTCTTCGCCGAGGACGGCGTCACGGCGCTCGGCTACCTGGAGGCGTCGCACGGTCGGCAGTGATGCGAGCATGTCCGGTATGGCTACTCACCTGATCACCGGGGCGGGCTCCGGCATCGGCGCGGCCGTGGCGCGCCGGCTGCACGAGCGCGGCGACGAGCTCGTGCTGCTGGCGCGCGACGCGGGCCGCGCCAAGGAACTCGCGGCCCGCTACCCCGGCGCCCGGACGCTCGTCGGCGATCTCGCCGAACCGGACCGGCTGTCCTGGGCGTTCTCGCACCAGACGCTCCCCGACCGCCTGGACTCGCTCCTCCACATCGCGGGCGTCGTCGAGCTCGGCACCGTGGGTGACCTCACCCCGAAGACCTGGCACGGCCAGCTGAACGTCAATCTGATCGCCCCGGCCGAGCTGACCCGGCTGCTGCTGCCCCAACTCCGGGTCTCCCAGGGCCATGTGGTCTTCGTCAACTCGGGCGCCGGCCTCCACGCGCACGCGGAGTGGGGCGCGTACGCCGCCTCCAAGCACGGCCTGAAGGCCCTGGCCGACTCCCTCCGCGAGGAGGAGCACGCCAACGGCCTCCGTGTCACCTCCGTCTACCCCGGCCGCACCGCCAGCCCCATGCAGGCCAAGGTGCACCAGCAGGAGGGCAAGGAGTACGACCCGGACCGCTGGATCGACCCGGAGTCGGTCGCGACGACGATCCTGATGGCGCTCGACCTGCCGCGCGACGCGGAGGTCCACGATCTGACGGTGCGGCCGCGACGATGAACGTCGAGGCCTGGCTGGAGGAGGTTTGGTCCCGCACCCGGGCCGCGTGCGTACTCGCGGGCGGCGAAGGCGAAGGGCCGCTTGACAAGCGGCGCATCCTCGGAGAGGCCTTCGACACCGCGGAGCTGGCCCGGTTGCGGGAGCTGACCACGACGGGGGAGTTCACCGGCGACATCTGCCGCTGCCGGGGCAGCGTGACCATCGGGCTGCTGGACGTGGACGCCGAATGGATCGGGCAGGCGAGCGTGCACGGCCTGGACGGCGTCTCCTGGGAACGCCACCGTTTCCGCAACGACCTGACGGTCGCCGACCCGGAAGGCCTCGGGCGTTTTCTCTCCCGGTACCCGGGCCTGCGTAGGCTCTCCACGTGAGCGTGAACAGCGACAAGAGCGACATCAACTGGGGCCCCGCGACCGGGGTCGGATCGATGCCCGGCGGGGACGCGCGGGAGGCGGCGAAGACCGTCACCGGGTCCTTCGAGGAGTTCCCGTATCTGGCGGAGCTGCCCGCGCGCGGGCCGGGCGCCGACATGATCGGGCGGACCACCGGACTGCTCGTCGAGGTGTGGGCGCATGTGGAGCCCAGCGGCTGGCGGGTCAGCGACCGGCCGGGCCGGGACACCCGGCGGGCACGGTCCTGGCTGGGCGAGGACCTGGACGCGCTGGAGGAGTTCACCCAGGGGTACGAGGGCCCGCTGAAGGTGCAGGCCGTCGGCCCGTGGACGCTGGCCGCCGCGCTGGAGCTCAGGAACGGCGAGGCGGCCCTGGGGGACTCCGGGGCCTGCCGGGACCTGGCCGGCTCGCTCGCCGAGGGGCTGCGCGCGCATCTGGCGGAGGTACGGCGCCGGGTGCCGGGCGCGCGGCTCGTTCTCCAGCTCGACGAGCCGTCGCTGACGGCCGTGCTGCGGGGGCAGATCAGGACCGCCAGCGGCTACCGCACGCACCGCGCACCGGACCGCCAGGTCGTCGAGGGCGCGCTGCGGGACGTGATCGGGGTGCACGACGGCCCGGTGATCGTCCACTCCTGCGCGCCGGACGTGCCGTTCGCGCTGCTGCGCCGGGCCGGGGTGGCCGGGGTGTCGTTCGATTTCGGGCTGCTCACCGAACGTGACGAGGAGGCGATCGGCGAGGCGGTGGAGGGTGGCACGAAGCTCTTCGCGGGAGTCGTGCCGGGCACGGACACCGCATTGTCAGACCCTGCCGGTAGCGTCATGGGTGTCAGAACGCTGTGGCGCAGGCTGGGGCTGAATCCGGGGACTCTCGCGGAGTCCGTCGTGATCACTCCGTCGTGCGGTCTCGCGGGGGCGTCCCCCGCGTACGCCCGCGCGGCCCTCGCCCACTGCGTACGGGCGGCGAGGTCGCTCGCGGACAACCCTGAGTAACGGAGGACCACAGTGGCTGCCGAACAGCAGGCGGGAGTGCCGACGGAGGCACTGGAGCGGCACAAGCTTCTCGCCGAGCAGGTCGAGGAGCACCGCTTCCGGTACTACGTGAAGGACCAGCCGGTCGTCAGCGACGCCGAGTTCGACGAGCTGTTCCGGTCGCTGGAGGCGCTGGAGGAGGAGTACCCCGAGCTGCGTACTCCCGACTCGCCGACCCAGAAGGTCGCGGGGGAGTACGAGTTCGAACTCGCCAAGGTCGAGCACCGCGAGCGGATGTTGTCATTGGACAACGCGTTCACCGACGAGGAGCTGGCCGCCTGGGCCGAGCGCGTCGCGAGGGACGCCGGTACTTCCGACTACCACTTCCTGTGCGAGCTCAAGGTGGACGGCCTCGCGGTCAACCTCACCTACGAGAAAGGGCGGCTGACCCGCGCCGCGACCCGGGGCACCGGACGCATCGGCGAGGACATCACGCCGAACGTGCGGACCATCGCGGAGATCCCGGACCGGCTGAAGGGAGACCGTATCCCGGACCTGGTCGAGATCCGCGGCGAGGTCTACTTCCCGATGGACAAGTTCGAGGAGCTCAATGCCCGGCGTGTGGCAGCCGGTGAGCAGCCCTATGCCAACCCGCGCAACTCCGCGTCCGGTTCGCTTCGTCAGAAGGATCCGAGGGTCACCGCGACCCTTCCGCTGCACATGGTGGTGCACGGCATCGGTGCCCGCGAGGGCTTCGACATCGACCGGCTGTCGCAGGCGTACGAGCTGCTGCGCGAATGGGGCCTGCCCACCGCCCGGCACAACAAGGTCGTGGACTCCCTCGACGGCGTACGGGAGTTCATCGCGTACTTCGGTGAGAACCGCCACTCCGTGGAGCACGAGATCGACGGTGTGGTCGTCAAGCTCGACGAGATCCCGCTGCAGGGCCGGCTCGGCTCGACCTCCCGTGCCCCGCGCTGGGCCATCGCCTACAAGTACGCTCCGGAGGAGGTCAACACCAAGCTGGTCGACATCCGGGTGGGCGTGGGCCGCACCGGGCGTGTGACGCCGTACGCCGTGGTGGAACCGGTCAAGGTGGCCGGCTCCGAGGTCGAGTTCGCCACCCTGCACAACCAGGACGTGGTGAAGGCCAAGGGCGTGCTGATCGGCGACACCGTGGTGCTGCGCAAGGCCGGCGATGTCATCCCGGAGATCCTCGGCCCGGTCGTGGACCTGAGGGACGGCACGGAGCGGGAGTTCGTGATGCCCGCCGAGTGCCCGGAGTGCCACACTCCGCTGCGACCCATGAAGGAAGGCGACATCGACCTTCGCTGCCCCAACGCCCGTTCCTGCCCTGCCCAGTTGCGCGAGCGGATCTTCTACCTCGCGGGCCGGTCCAGCCTGGACATCGAGAACTTCGGCTATGTGGCGGCGACCGCGCTCACCCAGCCGCTGGAGCCCTCGGAACCGCCGCTGAAGGACGAGGGCGACCTCTTCGACCTCACCGTCGAGCAGCTGCTCCCCATCAAGTCGTACGTCCTGGACCAGGATTCGGGACTGCCCAAGCGCGACCCCAGGACGGGCCAGGAGAAGATCGTCAGCTTCTTCGCCAACCAGAAGGGCGAGCCGAAGAAGAACACGCTCTCCATGCTGGAGAACATCGCCGCCGCCAAGGAGCGCCCGCTGGCGCGCATCATCAACGGTCTGTCGATCCGCCATGTGGGGCCGGTCGCGGCGGAGGCCCTGGCCCGCGAGTTCCGGTCGATCGACCGGATCGAGCAGGCCACGGAGGAGGAGCTGGCCGCCGTCGAAGGCGTCGGACCGACCATCGCGGCCTCCGTCAAACAGTGGTTCGAAGAGGACTGGCATCGCGAGATCCTGCGCAAGTGGCGCTCGGCAGGCGTCCGGATGGAGGAAGAGGGCGCCGGTGAGGAGGAAGGTCCGCGTCCGCTCGAAGGACTCACCGTCGTCGTCACCGGCACGCTGGTCAACTACACCAGGGATGGCGCGAAAGAGGCGCTCCAGAGCCGCGGAGCAAAGGTCACCGGTTCCGTTTCGAAGAAGACGGCCTTCGTGGTCGTCGGTGACAATCCGGGCTCCAAATACGACAAGGCGATGCAGCTGAAGGTTCCGGTACTGGACGAGAACGGCTTCGCAACCCTTTTGGAGCAAGGGCCGGAGGCCGCAGTGGACGCTGCGCTGCCCACGGAAGGTTAGGGGCCGGCGGACACCCCCTGGCCGAGGGATCCTCAGGAACCGCGCGACAAGATCACCCGTTCAGCGCATACCAGATGCATAGGGGTGGCCGGGTCGCATTCGGGCAACAGCTGTAGACCGCTGCCCGTCGGAGGCTTCTGCGGCCTACTGTTGGGATGTGCGCCTGTCGTGCATGGCTGCGTGATGAGATTTCAGCCGTGATGGCACAACGGGGCCATCGCGTGGGATGGGCACCGCCGGCTGTGAGAGGGACGGGAATGAAACCGACCGAGAGCGCCGCCCCGGTCACACGGCTGCGCGTATTCGCGGCTCTCTCCTCGAAGCTGTCGGCCGGACTGCCCGTCAGACTGCCCGTCGTCATTCCGGCGCTCGCCCTTCTCGTCCTGGTGACGGGCCTGCTGGACGCCGCGTACGAGGGGCGGGCGCTGTTCCCCGACGGCACGGCCGGCTGGTCGCTGGCCGTGCTCACCGTGATCATCGTCTGCCATCTCATCGCCCTCGGCCGCGACCGCTGGTGGGGCGGCACCGGCTCCGGCGGGGCCCTCACCCTCTCGATGCTCCTGCTGTACGGCTGGGTGCCCGCCGGGCTGGTCAGCGTGGCCGTGGTGGTCCTGGTCGGGGCGGCCCGCAGGCACCGCTGGCGGCAGGGCATGCTCCACGGCTCCGCGGACCTCCTGGGCATCGCCGGGGCCGCGCTGGTCCTCGCCGTATTCGGTGACGCCCCGACCGTCGAAGCTCCGTATCTGCCTGCCGACTGGGGCCTCGGCACCGCACCCGAGGTGGCGCTGGCCGCCGTCACCTATCTCGCGATCACCCGGGTGCTCCTCTGGTACGCCATGGCCCCGCGCGGCGGCGGACTGCCCACCGTCGCCCGTACCGCTCTGGTGCGCCACGGTCTGGTCGCCGTCGCCCTGCTCGGCATCGCACCGCTGATCTGCGTGGTCGCGACGGACCGGCCGGTCCTGCTGCCGCTGTTCGCCGTCCCGCTGATCGCACTGGACTCCACCCTGTGGATCGCCCGCGCCCGCGCGGAGGAACAGCTGCGCGACCCGCTGACCGGGCTGCCCAACCGGCTGTGGCTGCTGGAACGGGCCTGGTCCGCACTCGAGGAGGCCGAGAACCACGGATCCAGGTCCGCGCTCGTCCTGATCGACCTCGACCGTTTCCGGTCCGTCAACGACACCCTGGGTCATCTGGCCGGTGACCGGCTGCTCCTCCAGATCGCCGACCGGCTGCGGTTAGCCCTGCCCCGCGGCGCGGAGGCCGCCCGGCTCGGCGGTGACGAGTTCGCCGTGCTGCTGCCCACGGCCGACTCGGCGACCAGCGCGCAGCGCGTCGCCCGCCACCTGGTGGCCGAGCTGTCCTCGCCGCTCGACCTCGACGGGCTGACCCTGGTCCTCGAGGCCAGCGCAGGCGTCGCCGTCTTCCCCGACCACGCGCTCGACGCCGAAGGGCTGCTGCGGCGCGCGGACGTGGCCATGTACCAGGCCAAGCGGGACCGTACGGGTGTCGAGGTGTACGAGTCCAAGCGGGACTCCAACACCCCCGACCGGCTCGGTCTGCTCGGCGATCTGCGGCGCGCGCTGGACGCCGGCGAGGTCGAGCTCCACTACCAGCCGAAAGTCCGCTTCGACGGTCAGGTGGCGGGCCTGGAGGCCCTGGTCCGGTGGGTCCATCCGGAGCGCGGCCGGGTCCCTCCCGACGAGTTCATCGCCATCGCCGAGTCGTCCGGCCTGATGCCGCACCTGACGGAGTACGTGCTGGAGACCGCGCTCGGCCAGGTCGCCCGCTGGCGTGCCCAGGGCCTGAACGTCCCGGTGGCCGTCAATGTCTCGCCGCGCGACGTCCACACCCCGGGCTTCGCCGGTGCCGTGGCCGCCCGCCTTGCCCGGCACGGGGTCCCCGCCGGGGCCCTCCAGCTCGAGATCACGGAGCACGTCCTCCTGGAAGACCCCCAGCGAGCCGCGGACACCCTCGCCGGGCTGACCGGCCACGGTGTGAAGATGTCCCTGGACGACTTCGGTACCGGCTACTCCTCCCTGGTGCACCTGCGCAGGCTGCCTGTCAGCGAGCTGAAGATCGATCGTTCGTTCGTGGCCCGGCTGGCCGTCGACACGGAGGACGCGGAGATTGTCCGCTGCACGGTCGACCTGGCCCATTCGCTGGGCCTGCTCGTCGTCGCGGAAGGCGTCGAGGACGACGAGACCTGGGAACGGCTCCGCGATCTGGGCTGCGACGCGGTCCAGGGCTGGCTGGTCGCCGCGGCGATGCCCCCGGCGGAGACGACGGCCTGGCTCCGCGCCCGCGGCGAACACGGCTGGCGCCGCCCGGCGGAACTCCCGGCCGTGGCCACCCCGGAACAACAGGTCACATGACGTCGGTCCACCCGGCTTGGGGGCACCCCCAGCGGTAGCTGGGGGAGTTTGAGGGCGGACATACCGGTTCGCCCCACGGGGCGGGGCAGCGTGCGGGCTGTCCGGGGCTTGAGGGCGGACACACCGGTTCGCCCCACGGGGCGGGGCAGCGTGCGGGCTGTCCGGGGCTTGAGGGCGGACACACCGGTTCGCCCCACGGGGCGGGGCAGCGTGCGGGCTGTCCGGGGCTTGAGGGCGGACACACCGGTCCGCTCTGTGGTGCGCGGCGCCCCCGCTTCCGGGGCCGTCCGGGACGGTGTCCGGTGAAACCGTTTAGGGGGCAGGGGGTCCGGCCCCATAGGATTGGGCCAAAACCACAACACTCACCCCTGAGGATCGCTGCATGCCTGGCATCACGCGCGAGGAGGTCGCCCACCTCGCACGGCTGTCGCGTCTTGAGCTGTCCGACGAAGAGCTCGATCACTTCGCCGGACAGCTCGACGTGATCATCGGCGCGGTCGCCCGCGTTGCCGATGTCGCCGACGAGGACGTACCGCCGACCTCCCACCCGCTGCCGCTGACCAATGTCATGCGCGCGGACGAGGTCCGTCCGTCGCTCACCCCCGAGCAGGCGCTTTCCGGCGCCCCGGCCCAGGAGCAGCAGCGTTTCAAGGTGCCGCAGATCCTGGGGGAGGACTGAACAGCATGAGTGACATCATCAAGCTCACCGCCGCACAGATCGCGGAGAAGATCGCCTCCGGCGAGCTCACCGCCGTCGAGGTCACCGAGGCCCACCTGGCCCGTATCGAGTCCGTGGACGAGAAGGTGAACGCCTTCCTGTACGTGGACCGCGAGGGCGCCCTCGCGCAGGCCCGTGCCGTGGACGCGAAGCGGGAGCGGGGCGAGAAGCTCGGCCTGCTGGCCGGCGTGCCGCTTGCGCTGAAGGACATCTTCACCACCGAGGGCGTGCCGACCACCGTCGGCTCCAAGATCCTCGAGGGCTGGATCCCGCCGTACGACGCGACGCTGACCAAGAGGCTCAAGGCCGCCGACGTCGTCATCCTCGGCAAGACCAACATGGACGAGTTCGCCATGGGATCGTCGACGGAGAACAGCGCCTTCGGCCCGACCGGCAACCCCTGGGACCTGACCAAGATCCCCGGCGGCTCCGGCGGCGGCTCCAGCGCCGCGCTCGCCTCCTTCCAGGCCCCGCTCGCGATCGGTACGGACACCGGCGGTTCCATCCGTCAGCCGGCCGCCGTCACCGGCACGGTCGGCGTCAAGCCGACGTACGGCGCGGTGTCCCGCTTCGGCATGGTGGCGTTCTCGTCCTCCCTCGACCAGGGCGGCCCCTGCGCCCGTACGGTCCTGGACGCGGCCCTCCTGCACGAGGTCATCGCCGGCCACGACCCGCTGGACTCGACGTCGATCGACGCCCCGGTCCCGCCGGTCGTCGAGGCGGCCCGCAACGGCTCCGTCGCGGGCATGCGCGTCGGCGTGGTCAAGCAGTTCCGTGGTGAGGGCTATCAGGCCGGCGTGATGCAGCGCTTCGACGAGTCCGTCGAGCTGCTGAAGGAGCTGGGCGCCGAGATCGTCGAGCTGGACTGCCCGTCCTTCGACAAGGCCCTCGCCGCGTACTACCTGATCGCCCCCTCCGAGTGCTCCTCGAACCTCGCCCGGTTCGACGGTCTGCGCTACGGCCTCCGTGAGGGCGACGACGGCTCCCGCTCCGCCGAGGACGTCACCGCCCTCACCCGCGCGGCCGGCTTCGGCCCCGAGGTCAAGCGCCGCATCATGATCGGCACGTACGCGCTGAGCTCCGGCTACTACGACGCGTACTACGGCAGCGCGCAGAAGGTCCGTACGCTCATCACGAAGGACTTCGAGAAGTCCTTCGAGCAGGTCGACGTGATCGTCTCCCCGACGACCCCGACCACCGCCTTCGCGATCGGCGAGCGTGTCGACGACCCGATGGCGATGTACCTCGCCGACCTGTGCACCATCCCGACCAACCTGGCGGGCAACGCGGCCATGTCGCTGCCCTGCGGACTCGCGCCCGAGGACGGCCTGCCGGTGGGTCTGCAGATCATCGCCCCGGCCATGAAGGACGACAGGCTCTACAAGGTCGGCGCCGCCGTCGAGGCCGCCTTCGTGGCACGCTGGGGCCACCCGCTGCTGGAGGAGGCTCCGTCGCTGTGAGTGCACTGACCAAGGCCAAGGGCTTCAAGAAGTCCAAGACCGGTACGTACCTGTCCATCGGCACCACCGCGTTCGGTGCGATCAACGTGTGCAAGCAGGTCAAGAAGGCCCGCACGGAGCACGACACGCTCAAGCTGATCGACGCCGCGGTGTCCGCCGCTGCCATCGTCACCGGCATCGCGCTCCTCGTCCGCGAGCTGAAGCGCCTCGGCGACGACGACGTCCTGCAGGGCTGAGAGGGAAAGTTTCACCGTGACCGTCACTGAACTGGTGTCGTACGAGGACGCCCTCGCCGCCTTCGACCCCGTCATGGGACTCGAGGTGCACGTCGAACTCGGCACCAAGACCAAGATGTTCTGCGGCTGTTCGACCGAGCTGGGCGCCGAGCCCAACTCGCAGACCTGCCCCACCTGCCTCGGCCTGCCCGGTGCCCTGCCGGTGGTCAACGCCATCGGCGTCGAGTCCGCCATCAAGATCGGCCTCGCACTGAACTGCGAGATCGCCGAGTGGTGCCGCTTCGCCCGGAAGAACTACTTCTATCCGGACATGCCGAAGAACTTCCAGACCTCCCAGTACGACGAGCCGATCGCCTTCAACGGCTATCTGGACGTCCAGCTGGAGGACGGCGAGGTCTTCCGCGTGGAGATCGAGCGCGCCCACATGGAGGAGGACACCGGCAAGTCCACGCACGTGGGCGGTGCCACCGGACGTATCCACGGCGCGCAGCACTCGCTGCTGGACTACAACCGGGCCGGCATCCCGCTGATCGAGATCGTCACCAAGCCGATCGTCGGCGCGGGCGAGCGTGCTCCCGAGGTCGCCAAGGCGTACGTCGCCGAGCTGCGCGAGCTCATCAGGGCGCTCGGTGTCTCCGAGGCCCGCATGGAAATGGGCCAGATGCGCTGCGACGTCAACCTGTCGCTGATGCCGAAGGGCTCCGAACAGTTCGGCACCCGCTCCGAGACGAAGAACGTCAACTCGCTGCGGTCCGTCGAGCGTGCCGTCCGCTACGAGGTCAGCCGCCACGCCGGTGTGCTGAACTCCGGCGCCAAGGTCGTGCAGGAGACCCGCCACTTCCACGAGGAGGACGGCTCCACGACCTCCGGCCGCATCAAGGAGGAGGCCGAGGACTACCGATACTTCCCGGAGCCCGACCTCGTCCCGGTCGCCCCGTCCCGTGAGTGGGTCGAGGAACTGCGCTCCGTGCTGCCCGAGCTGCCGCGCCTGCGCCGCAACCGGCTCCGCGAGGAGTGGGGCGTCTCCGAGCTCGACATGCAGTCGATCCTCAACGCGGGCGCGGTCGACCTGATCGTCGCCACGTCCGAGGCGGGCGCCCCGGCCGACCAGGCCCGCAAGTGGTGGATGGGCGAGCTGGCCCGTAACGCCAACGAGTCCGGCCGCTCGCTGGAAGAGCTGCCGATCACCCCGGCACAGGTCGCGCGGGTGTGCGAGCTGGTCGCCTCCGGCGACCTGAACGACAAGCTGGCCCGCCAGGTCCTCGAGGGCGTGCTGGCCGGTGAGGGCGACCCGGACGCCGTCGTCGAGAAGCGTGGTCTGAAGGTCGTCTCCGACGAGGGCGCGCTCGGCGCGGCCGTCGACGAGGCGATCGCCGGCAACGCCGCGATCGCGGACAAGATCCGCGGCGGCAAGGTCGCGGCGGTCGGCGCGCTGGTCGGCGCGGTCATGAAGGCCACCCGTGGCCAGGCCGACGCGGCCCGCGTCAAGGAGCTCATTCTCGAGCGGCTTGCCGCGAGCGAATAATCAAGCACAGTCTCGAGAAGCTCGGCGTCACCGAGGGCTGATCCCCTGGGACGCACCGCGAGGGGCGGCACACCGTACCGGTGTGCCGCCCCTCGTGCGTCCCGGCCGGACTTCCGTCGGCTCCCCTCGGACGTTCACCACGCGGCAGTCGCGGGGTCTTCTTTCGGACACCCCGTCTCACTACCGTCCCGGCCGTACCACCCAATGGCCGACAGGCGAGCCATTGGCCGTCGACTGGGAGGTCGAGCAGCTTGACACCGGAACTTTCTCGCAGGCGGGTCCTCGCCCTCGGCGGAGGCGCCCTCGGCGCGGCGGCGGTCGGATCGCTGCTGCCCCCCTCCCTCCAGGCGGCGCTCGCCGCGGAGCCGCCCACCGGCGGGCTGCGCGCCGTCGAGCACGTGGTGATCCTTATGCAGGAGAACCGTTCCTTCGACCATTACTTCGGCACCCTGCGCGGTGTACGGGGCTTCGCCGACCGCAATGCCGTCGAGCTGCCCAGCGGGAAGCCGGTCTACGAGCAGCCGGCCCCGCTGGGCCGCACCGTGCTGCCGTTCCCGGTGCGCGACGCGGCCGAGACGCAGCAGAAGGACCTGCAGTACATCGGCGACCTCGACCACTCGTGGGGCGGCGGCGCCAAGGCGTGGAACAACGGCTGGATGGACAACTGGGTCTCCGCGAAGACCGCGGCGACCATGGCGTACTACGACCGCCAGGACATACCGCTGCACTACGAGCTCGCGGACACCTTCACCATCTGCGACGCGTACCACTCGTCCATCCACACCTCGACGAGCCCCAACCGCAACCACCTGGTCAGCGGCTGGACCGGCTACGAGGCCGACGGCACGCGGGCCGTCACCAACTCCGCCTACGCCGAGGCCACCCACCCCGGCTACCCCTGGCCCACCTACGCGGAGCGGCTGGAGAAGGCGGGCCGCACCTGGAAGACCTACCAGGAGTGGGAGAACTTCACCGACAACAACCTGGAGTTCTTCGCCTCCTTCAAGGCGATCGCCCGTAAGGCCCTGGCCAAGGTCGACGGCGGCTTCACCTTCATGGAGGCCTTCTACGCCCAGGTACGCGGCACCACCGACGCCGCCGAGCGCACCAGGCTGCTCGAGCGGCTGGAGGAGGGCGTCGCCACGCTCACCCCGGCCGAGCGTTCCCTCTTCGAGCGGGGTCTGCGGCGCGGCGAGACCGGCAGCCTCGCCGAGAACTTCCGCGCGGACGTGGCGGCGGGCACTCTGCCCGAGGTGTCGTACCTGGTGCCGTCGGCGCTGGACTCCGAGCACCCCGGCGCCTCGTCGCCGGTCGCCTCCGCCACCCTGGTCTACAAGGTGCTGGACACGCTCGCTTCGCACCCCGAGGTGTGGCGGCACACCGTCGTACTGATCAACTACGACGAGAACGACGGCTTCTTCGACCACGTCCCGCCGCCGGTGCCGCCGCAGGACGACATCGAGGAGCGCTGGCAGGGCCGCCCGACCGGGCTCGGCATCCGGGTACCGCTGCTGGTGGTCTCGCCCTGGACGGTCGGCGGCTACGTCTGCTCCGAGGTCTTCGACCACACCTCCGTGATCCGCTTCCTGGAGAAGTGGACCGGCGTCGAGGAGCCGAACATCACGGCCTGGCGGCGTCAGGTCACCGGCGACCTGACCTCCGCCTTCGATTTCAAGCGCGGCCACCGGCAGCCCGAGGTGGAGCGGCCGGGGCCGGTCCCGCCGTTCACCGGACGCTGGCGGCCGGTTCCGCCCGCGGTGCAGCGGATGCCCGAGCAGGAGCCGGGGAAGCGCCCGGCCCGCCCGCTGCCCTACCAGCCGGACGCGTACGGAAAGATCGCCGAGGACGGGAAGTCCTTCGAGCTGGAGCTCGGCAACAAGGCGCGCGCGAGCGCGCACTTCGCGCTGTACCCGTACGCAGGCGAGTTCGCCGTCCCGCAGCACAAGGACGTGAAGGGCGAGGCCCGGTGGAGCGTGCCGCTCGGCGGGGACGCGTACCGCTTCACGATCACCGGCCCCAACGGCTTCCGCCGTGAGTTCGCCGGCACCACGGCCAAGGGCGCCGTGGTCTCCTCGCACCTCGACCACGAGGAGCGCGATCTGCATCTCACGCTCGGCAACGAGGGCGACGCTCCCGTCACGTACACCGTACGGCCGCTCGGCTATGTCGACGAGGCGGACCTGGACGGCTGGACCCGTGAGATCAAGGTCAAGCCCGGCCGCAGCCGCACGGTGGTCCATTCGGCGGCCGACGCGCACGGCTGGTACGACATCGAGGTGACCGCGCAGGGCGACTTCCGCCGGCGTCTGATGGGGCACATCGAGAACGGTCACCCGAGCGTCTCGGGCTGAGGCGTCGCACGGGGGAGGGCGGCGTGCGCGGTGGCGACGAGACCAAGGTCCCGTGCCTCCGCGCGCCTCTGTGAGTACCGACACGAAAGGGGCAATCGATCACGATTGGGTGACAGAGTTGCTTCCTGTAGGTGAAGAGACGTTTGTGTTCTTGGCGGGCGAATCCCGACAAAGATCCACGAGTCACCCAGGGAGTTTGTCCGTTGCGAGCCATCGCCCGATGGTGCATCCAGCACCGCCTTGTCGCCGTACTGCTCTGGCTTCTCGCGCTCGGCGGCACGACCGCGGGGGCCGCGGTGGCCGGCTCCGCCTACACCAACAACTACGACGTGCCCGGCACCGAGGCAGGCCGCGCCGCCTCCCTCCTCCAGCACGGCTTCCCCGGCCAGGGTGGTGACTCGGACGTCATCGTCTGGCACACGGACCACGGTACGGTCCGGGCGGCGTCCGTCGAACAGCGGATGACCGGCATGCTCCATCAGGTGGCCGAGCTGCCCGGGGTCGCCTCCGTGGCCGGTCCGTACGGCCCCGAGGGCGCGGGACACATCAGCGAGGACGGGCACACCGCCTACGCCGACGTCACCTTCGAGCGGCCGGTCGAGGACATCCCCAAGAGCCAGGCCCAGGCTGTCGTGGACACCGCGAAGGGGGCCGCCACCGGCGATCTCCAGGTGGAGCTCGGCGGCAGCGCCATCGGTCTCACCGAGGCCCCCACGTCCCATGTGAGCGAGATCGTGGGCGTCGCCGTCGCGGCCGTCGTCCTCTTCGTCGCCTTCGGCTCTTTCGCCGCGAGCCTGCTTCCCATCGCGACCGCCCTGGTCAGCGTCGGCATCGCCGCCGCGGGGATCACCCTGCTCGGCCATGTCATGACGGTCGCCGACTTCGCACCCATGCTCGGCGTGCTCATCGGGCTCGGCGTCGGCATCGACTACGCGCTGTTCATCGTCACCCGGCACCGCAAGGGGCTGCGGCGCGGCCTGTCCGTGGAGGAGGCGGCGCGGAACGCCGTCGCAACCACCGGACGCGCCGTCGTCTTCGCCGGCGCCACCGTCTGCATCGCCCTGCTCGGCATGCTGATCCTGCGCCTGAACTTCCTCAACGGCGTGGCGATCGCCGCTGCGCTCACCGTCATGCTGACCGTCGCCGCCTCGGTGACGCTGCTGCCCGCACTGCTGTCGTTCATCGGTATGCGGGCCCTCGGCCGCCGCGAGCGCAGCCGGCTGGCCGAACACGGCCCGGAGCCCGAGCTGCCCACCGGCTTCGCGGCCCGCTGGTCGGCCTTCGTCGAGCGGCATCCCAAGCTGCTCGCCGCGGTCGCCGCCGTGGTCATGCTGGTTCTGGCGCTGCCCACCTTCTCGCTCCATCTGGGCACCTCCGACCAGGGCAACGATCCGGCCACGAGTACCACCCGCCAGGCGTACGACCTGCTCGCCGATGGCTTCGGCCCCGGTGTCAACGGCCCGCTCACGCTCGTCGCGGGACTCGACGGAGCAGACGACCGGGTCGCCATGGAGGCCCTCCCGCAGGTCCTGCGCGCCACCGACGGCGTCGCCTCCGTCTCGCCCGTCACGTACAACGGCAGCGGCGACACGGCGGTCATCACCGTCGTACCCGAGTCCTCGCCGCAGTCGAAGGCCACCAGCGACCTGGTCCACCGGCTGCGCGACGACGTCCTGCCGGCCGCCGAACAGGGCACCTCACTGGACGTCCACGTGGGTGGCGTCACCGCGGGCTACGACGACTTCGCCGCGGTCATCATCGGCAAGCTGCCGCTGTTCGTGGGCATCGTCATCACGCTCGGCTGCGTCCTGCTGCTGCTCGCCTTCCGGTCCATAGGCATCCCGGTGAAGGCCGCGCTCATGAACATCGCCGCCGTCGCGGGCGCCTTCGGCGTCGTCGTCGCCATCTTCCAGTGGGGCTGGGGCAGCGAAGTGCTCGGCCTCGGCAGCGGGGGCCCGATCGAACCCTTCCTGCCTGTGATCATGGTCTCGGTGCTGTTCGGTCTCTCCATGGACTACCAGGTCTTCCTGGTCAGCCGGATGTACGAGGAATGGCTGGAGACCGGCGACAACCGTCGCGCGGTACGGGTCGGCCTCGCCGAGACCAGCCGCGTGATCAACTCCGCGGCGGTCATCATGATCTCCGTCTTCCTCGCCTTCGTCCTCAGCGGCGACCGGGTCATCGCGATGTTCGGCATCGGGCTCGCCGCGGCCGTGGCCCTGGACGCCTTCGTCCTGCGTACGCTCCTGGTCCCGGCCCTCATGCACATGCTCGGCGGCGCAAACTGGTGGCTGCCCCGTTGGCTCGACCGGCGGCTGCCGCGCATCAGCATCGAACCGCCCGACGGCGAGCATGCGACGATACCGTCACAGTGCGCGAGCGACCCCGACCAGCAGCTCGTGCGATGACTGCGCATCCCCCGAAGCGCATCCCCCGAAGGAGAAGTGTGTTCGCGATATCCCTGGGCGACGACGGCGCCGAACTGCGCCCCCTCGAGCCGTGGCATGCGGAGGAGTTCCTGGCCCACATCGACCGGGGCCGGGACTTCATCGGCGAGCATGTCCCCTTCCCGACGCGCTCCACCGATGTCGCGTCGGCGCGCAAACTGCTGGACTCGTTCGCCCAGAAGCATGCCGCCGACTCCGGCCGGATGTACGGCATCTGGCTGGACGGCACACTCGTCGGCGGTGTCCTCTTCCCGAACTTCGACGCCGAGGCCGGCACCGCGGAGGTCGGCTGCTGGCTGGAACCCGCGGCGACGGGCCGCGGCCTGATCACGCGCGCCGCCCGGGTACTGATCGACTGGGCCGTCGAGGAGCGCGGCATCCACCGGGTGGAGTGGCTGACGTCGTCCGCCAACATCCCCAGCATCAATGTCGCCAAGCGGCTCGGCATGACCCGTGACGGCGTCCTCCGTGAGAGCTACCCCTACAAGGGTGTCCGCCAGAACACCGAGGTCTGGTCGATCCTCGCCCCCGAGTGGCGCGAGCTGCGCGAACAGGGGTGACGTCCGCCGTCAGAGCCGGCCGCGACGGCCGGCTCTGGGCGGCCGGGACCGGGGTCACCGGCCTGGACGCCGGCCGCCGCGTCGAGCAGGCGAAGCTGCCGGACATCGTGAAGCCGGACGCGACGAACCGAGTGCCGTGAACCAACCGGGTGCGGCTCGGCGGGCTCTGAGGCCCGCCGGGCCGGTCCCTTCGCATCCAGGGCGTGTTTCGAAAGTCCCGCCTGGTCGGGAACGCCCGGCACGCACGCTCGCCGCGTTGTCGGTCGTCGGCGCAGCCCGCTGCGCTCTCCTCCCTCCGCCTTGCGATCGCACGCACCAGACGCCCCCGACCCCGCCCTCCGGGCGGACGACGCTACTTTCGAAACACGCCCTAAGGCCCCTCGGGGCTGGGGAATGCGGAACTTTCCCGATGCGGCGGGGCTGCCTGAGAGACGAGGGTCGAGGCATCGCAAGAAGCCGGAACCTCTCACCAGGGAGCACACCATGAACGAGTACCAGCTGCGGAGCCTGCACCACGCCGACCTGATCCGCGAGGCCGCCGCCCACCGGCTGGTCCGCGAGGCCGGCAAGGCGCGCCGCGCCGCCCGAGGAAGCGGCGACAACGCCCCGGAAGGGCGGGTGAGTCAGCGCCACGGCCGCTTCGTCCGCACCGCCTGATGACGGTCGTCCCCAGCCGGGGTACCAGGTTGTCGGACCTCTGTGCGATGCTCGGCGACGTGGAAAACAGGTCTGTGAGCCCGGTGTTCGTGGGCCGCGTGGGCGAACTGGCCGCGCTCGGTGACGCGCTCACCAGGGCCGGCACGGGAGAGCCGCAGTCGCTGCTCGTCGGCGGCGAGGCGGGCGTCGGCAAGACCCGCCTGGTCGAGGAGTTCCTCGACCAGGCCCGCCGCAAGGACGCCGTCGTCGCGCTCGGCGGCTGTGTCGAGATCGGCGCGGACGGACTGCCGTTCGCGCCGTTCTCGACCGCGCTGCGGGCGCTGCGCCGGCAGCTGCCCGACGAGCTGGCCGCGGCCGCCGAGGGCCAGGAGGACGAGCTGGCCAGGCTGCTGCCCGAGCTGGGCGAGGCCAGCCGGGCCGCCTATCACGAGGACGGCACCGCCCGGCTCTTCGAGCTGACCGTCCGCCTCCTGGAGCGGGTCGCCGCGGACCGTACGGTCGTCCTGGCCCTGGAGGACCTGCACTGGGCCGACGCCTCCACCCGCCACCTCCTCGCCTACCTCTTCCGCACCCTGCGTCGCGGTCGGCTCGTCGTCGTCGCCACCTACCGCGCGGACGACATCCACCGCCGCCATCCGCTGCGGCCGCTGCTCGCCGAGCTGGACCGGCTGCGCACACTCCAGCGCATCGAGCTGGCCCGCTTCAGCCGGGCCGAGGTGCACCGCCAGCTCACCGGGATCCTCGCCGCCGAGCCCGAGCCGTCCCTGGTGGACGAGATCTTCACCCGCTCCGACGGCAACGCCTTCTTCGTCGAGGAGCTGGCCTGCTGTATCGACGGAGGCGGCGTCACGGTCCTGAGCGACTCCCTGCGCGACCTGCTGCTCGTACGGGCCGAGGCGCTGCCCGAGGACGCCCAGCGGATCGTCAGGATCGTCGCCGAGGGCGGCTCCACCGTCGAGTACCCGCTGCTCGCCGCCGTCGCGAGGCTCGCCGAGGACGACCTGATCGAGGCGTTGCGCACCGCCGTCGGTGCCAACATCCTCACCGCCACCCCGGACGGCGACGGCTACCGCTTCCGCCACTCCCTGGTGCGCGAGGCCGTCAGTGACGATCTGCTGCCCGGCGAACGCTCCCGCATCAACCGCCGCTACGCCGAGGCCCTGGAGGCCGACCCCTCGCTCGTACGGGCCGACGAACGGGCCGTACGGCTCGCCGGCTACTGGTATTCCACGCACGACGCCGCCAGGGCGCTGCCCGCCGTGCTCCGCGCCTCCGTGGAGGCCAGACGCCGGCACGCCTACTCCGAGCAGCTGCGCCTGCTGGAGCGGGCGCTGGAGCTGTGGGACGCCGTGCCCGCCGAAGTGCGGGCCTCCCTGCGGCCCGTGGACAACGCCGGGGCGTACCCCCCGTGCGGCTGCGATCCCGAGACCACCCCGCTGCGCCATCTCGACCTGCTCGCGGAGGCGTCGGTCGCGGCGCGGCTCAGCGGCGAGCGGGAGCGCGCTCTGAAGATCACCAAGAAGGCTCTGCGGCTCATCGACGACGGCGACGACGATCCTCTCCGTGCCGCCTGGTTCTGGACCGAGCGGGCCAAGCTCGTCCAGAGCCTCGCGCGCGGCGACGGCTGGACCGAGATCGCCAACGCCCAGGAGCTGGTGCGCGGGCTGCCGCCGTCCGCCGTCCACGCCACCGTGCTGGCCACCGCGGCCGGCTGGGGCATGCTGCACGACCCCGGGGCGGATTCGCTCGCCGCCGCCGAGCGGGCGGTGGAGTACGCCCGGCTGGTCGAGGCAGAGGAGATCGAGCTCAACGCCCGGCTCACCCTGGGCACCCTGATGATCGACGCCGGCGATGCCGACGCCGGGGTCGCCACCATGCGGCGGGTCCTGGAGCGGTCACTGGCCCTCGGACTGGTCGGCGAAGCCGGGCGCGCTCATACGAATCTGGGCTCCAGCCTGGAGGCCGTCGGCCGCTCCCGGGAGGCGGTGGAGATCACTCGGGAGGGGGTCGAACTGGCTCAGAAATACGGCCTGCTGGACCATGAGGCCTGGTCGCGGAGCAACATGGCCGAGTCCCTGTTCTCACTGGGCGAGTGGGACGAGGCCGCCAGGTCCGCGGAACGCGTCCTCAGGGTCGCCCAGAGTGCCAAACCACGCGGCTCCGCCTCCCTGCGCCAGGCCGAACTGGCCCTGGTCCGTGGCGAACCGGACACGGCCGCCGCACGCCTGGCCGAAGCTCAAGAGCACTACGGCGCCCATGACCCGATGCCGCAGCACGCCCTGCCGCTGGCCCGGGTGGCCGTGACCATCGCGGCCGACCGGGGCCTGCTCCCCGCCGCCCGGGCCGAACTGCGACGCGGGATACGGGCCGGCTTCCCGCCCGGCACCCAGCGCTACGGCTGGCCGCTGCTCCTCGAAGCCGCCGTCGCCGAGGCCGGCACCCGAGGCCTGCCCATGGCGGAGGAAGGCCGCGAGGCCGCCCTGCAGGACATCCGCACGGCCGCGAAACGGCTGGCGACCCATGCGCCTGTGTGGACCGCCCACGAACGGTGGGTACGGGCCGAGCTCCTCCGCGCCGAGGGCCGGGACACCCCCGACGACTGGGCCGAGGCCGCCACCGCCTTCGAGCCGCTGGATCGCCCCTACGACCTGGCCCGCGTCCGCCTCCGCCACGCCGACGCGCTGCTCGCCGCGGGCGCCGACCGTGCCAGGGCCGGTGAGCTGCTCCGCGAGGCGCACGCGACGGCCGTCCGTCTTGGGGCGCACCCGCTGCGCGAGGAGCTGGCGCTGCTGGCCCAGCGCGCCCGGCTCTCTCTCACCGGCCCGGCCCCCGCCCTCGACCCCGGCCCGCCGGCCGACCCGGCGGAGGCGCTCGGCCTGACCAGCCGGGAGCGGGACGTACTGCGTCTGGTCGCCGCGGGGCACAGCAACCGGCGGATAGCCGAGGAGCTGTTCATCTCGCCCAAGACGGCGAGCGTGCACGTCTCCAACATCCTCGCCAAGCTGGGCGTCCCGTCCCGCGGAGAGGCGGCCGCGCTGGCGCACAGGCTGCGCCTGTTCAGCGAGGAGTCAGTCGTGCCGCTCGGCCGGTAGACGGATCACCACCGTGCCCGGGGCCAGGTCTACGGGCCCCGGTCCGGGTCGTCGGTGCCGAGGTCGACGCGGGTGAGTTCAAGACGTCTGCGCTCGTCCTCGGTGTGTCTGCGGCCCGGCAGTTCGTGGATGAGGTTGAACAGGATGCCCCCTGCGCTTCGGTGGCTTGCCCCGGCGTAGGCACGTTCCGGCACCGAGCAGGCGTACCGCTCGCGCTACTTCACCTGCAGCAGCAGGATCCGGTCGTCGCCCGGCTTCGGCGTGCCGCGGGTGTCCGTGTTGCTTGTCATCAGCCACATCCGGTCGCCGCCCGCCGCCAGCACCGTGCGCAGCCGGCCGTACTCGCCCTTCAGGAACGCCTGCGGTTCGGCCGCGAGCCCGGCGCCGCGCAGCGGGATGCGCCACAGCCGCTCGCCCCGGAGGCCGGCCATCCAGATGGAGCCCCGGACGTAGGCGATCCCGCTCGGCGAGGCCTCGGCGACGGGCCACACCGCGACCGGGTCCACGTACTCGGGCCGGCCGCCCTTGCCTTCCACCTCGGGCCAGCCGTAGTTCTTGCCGGGCTGGATCAGATTGAGCTCGTCCCACTCGTGCTGGCCGAACTCCGAGGCCCACAGCCGCTTGTCCGCGTCCCAGGAGAGACCCTGCACATTACGGTGCCCGTACGAGTAGACGACCGAGTCGGGATACGGATTGCCGTGCAGCGGCCTGCCGTCCGGGGTCATCCGCAGGATCTTGCCGCCCAGTGACTTCTTGTCCTGAGCGAGGCCAGGGTTGCCGGTCTCGCCGGTGCCGGCGTAGAGCATCCCGTCCGGGCCGAAGGCGATCCGTCCACCGTTGTGGATGACGCCCTTCGGGATGCCCCGCAGGATCGTGTCGGGCGCGCCCAGCTGCTGCCCGGCGGGCTTGCGCTCGTCGTACAGCACGCGCGCGATGCGATTGTCGGACTCGGTGGTGAAGTATGCGTACACCAGATGGTCCGAGGCATAGGTGGGCGGTACGGCCAGGCCCAGCAGTCCGCCCTCGCCACCGGGCGCGACCCCGGGCACGGAGCCCAGCAGGGTCTTCCTGCCGGTCTCCGTGTCGATCCGGGTGATGGTGCCCTGGTCGCGTGAGGAGACCAGCAGATCACCGTCGGGCAGGGCGGCGAGCCCCCAGGGCGAGGCGAGGTCCTTGGTGAGCGTGGAGAGCACCTTCACGGACCCCTTGGCGGGCGCCCCGCTCGGCGAAGCGGTGCTCGCGGGGCCGGAGGCGGCCGGGTTGGGCCGGGAACTCCCGCTGCCCTGGGGCCCCTTGCTCTCCCCGGAGCATCCGGCCAGGAGGAGAAGCGCGGCGGCAGCGGCCAACAGTGCCTTCACAGGCTGATGTTGCACGATCGGATCCCTTCGACGACCGGGGTCGCACGACGGGTCCACTCTTACACTCCGCGGCGCCCGGTGCGACCGTCCTTGGTCCGGAGGGCGGCGCGTCTCAGTCCCATGATCCCCTCGCCGGCGGCAGCGCGGCGATCTCCACCAGGTCCTCCGTTGTCAGCTTCAGCCCCGCCGCGCCTGCGTTCTCCACCGCCCACCGCTCCCGTTTCGCGCCCGGGATCGGCACCACGTGCCGTCCCCGCCCCAGCACCCACGCCAGCGCGACCTGCGCCGGCGTGGCGCCGTGCCGCTCCGCCACCCGGCGCAGCCCTGCGACCACCGGCTGGTTGGCGGCCATCATCTCGGCGGTGAACCGCGGATGCCGCGCGCGTACGTCGTCCGGTTCGAAGCCCTGGCCGGGCGTCAGAGTCCCTGTCAGATAGCCGCCGCCCAGCGGCAGCGCGGCCAGGAAACCGACCCCGCGCGCCTCGCACCACGGCAGCAGCGCGTCCAGTGCCTCCGGCGACCACACGGACAGCTCCGCCTCGACCGCGTTCACCGGGAAGACCTGCTGCACCCGTTCGAGCTGCCGGATCGCTTCGGCGTAGCGGCGCGCCCCCGCGCGCCGCGAGGACCGCGGTCCCACCGCGCAGAATCCCAGCGCCCGCACCTTGCCCGCGGTCACGAGCTCGGCCATCGCGCCCCAGGTCTCCTCGACCGGCACCTCCGGATCCGGGCGGTGCAGCTGGTACAGGTCGATCACCTCGGTCTGCAGCCGCCGCAGCGAGGCGTCGCAGGCCCGGCGCACATAGCCGGGGCGGCCGTTGGCCACCACATGCTGATCCCCGCCCACCAGCAGCCCGCACTTGGTCGACACGAAGGCGTCGCTGCGGCGCTCCTTCAGTACCCGGCCGACCAGCAGCTCATTGGTGAACGGTCCGTACATGTCGGCGGTGTCCAGCAGGTCCGAGCCGGCGTCGAGCGCGGCGTGCACGGTGCGCAGCGAGCGGTCGCCGCGCTGCTGTGAAGCGGTGTAGGCCCAGCTCATCGGCATGCAGCCGAGTCCGATCGCCCCCACCTCGAGGGTTGCCGCACCGATTGTCCTGCGCTCCACCTGCCCGTACCCCTCCCGTTGCCACCCCAAAACTAACCTCATCCGTCCGATCGGCCTCGCATCGGCGTCGCATAGCCTCCTGAACATGACTGCAGATGTGTGGCTGCCGATTCCGGCGGACGAGATCGAGGGGCTCCCCGAGGGGCTGAACTACCGCCTCTGGGACGGCGGCCCCGACTATCCGGCCGACCCGGCCGACTGCGCCTTCTATGTGGTCCCGTACATGAAGGGCACGGAGATCGCGCTCCGCCCGCTGGCCGCGATGACGCGCGTACGGGTCGTGCAGACACTCACCGCGGGCATCGACCATGTGGAGCCGGGCCTCGGACTGCTGCGCCCGGGCGTCGAGCTGTGCAACGCCCGTGGCGTCCACGAGGCCAGCACCGCCGAGCTCGCGCTCGCCCTCGTCCTCGCCTCGTTGCGCGGCATCCCCGACTTCGTGCGCGGCCAGGACGCGGGGGAGTGGCGGGCCGGGTTCCGACCGGCGCTCGCCGACAAGTCCGTGCTCATCGTCGGGTACGGATCGATCGGTGCCGCGATCGAGGACCGGCTCGCGCCCTTCGAGTGCGCGCGGGTGGCACGCGTCGCGCGCTCCGCCCGTACATCGGAGCGCGGTGAAGTGCACGCACTCGCCGATCTTCCGGCGCTGCTTCCCGAGGCCGATGTCGTGGTGATCTCCACCCCGCTCACCCCGGCCACCACCGGCCTGGTGGACGCGGAGTTCCTGGCACGGATGAAGGACGGCGCGCTGCTGGTCAACATCGCCCGCGGCGCGGTGGTCGACACCAAGGCGCTTCTCGCCGAACTGGACGGCGGCCGGCTCACCGCGGCCCTCGACGTCACCGACCCCGAGCCACTGCCTCCGGGCCACCCGCTCTGGCGGGCCCCGGGTGTGCTGATCACCCCGCATGTGGGCGGTCCCACCTCGGCGTTCATGCCGCGCGCGAAGCGTCTGCTGGCCGGTCAGCTGACCCGCTTCGCGGCGGGTGAGCCCCTGGGGAACGTCGTGCTGACGACCGGCTGACGACCGGACGGCGACCGGCGGTGCCGGCACGTGGGGACGCGTGCTGTTGTTACGCAGAGTAGATGAAGTATGTCCCTGAGTGACGAGACTGGTGTATCGTCCCGATCTGGGGGCTGCGCCGCGCGATCGGGTCGGCGCGGCGAGCGATCGGACTGCCGAATCGGATTGCGAGGGGGGCGACGGGCGATGCGTGGCCAATGGGCGAACCGCCGAACGAGCAGACAGGCGCTGCCGGTGCGGTCCGGGGCGGCCCGGTGAGCGCCCCCGGAGCCGTCGTCCCGCGGCGGTCGGCTCCCGGCGGAACCGGTTTGCTTCCCCAGCTGACGCTCGCCCTGATGTGCGCGGGCTATGCCACGGGTGCGGCGTTCGGCTGGGGGACGCGTCAACTGGCGCTCTTCATGGGCGACTTCGGCCTCAGTTTCGCGGCCGCGGCCGCCGCCGGCTCCTGCTTCCTCCACGCCCGCAGATGCGAGGGCGGCTTCCGGCCCGCCTGGCTGCTGTTCGGGATCTCCTCCACGATGGCGGCCGCGGGCAATGCCGTCTGGGGCTGGTACGAAGTGGTGCTGGGCCGCCAGGTGCCCAGCCTCTCCGTGGCGGACTTCTTCTTCCTCTGCTTCGCCCCGCCCGCGATCGTCGGGCTGCTGGTGCTGGCCAAGCGCCCGGTCACCCGGGCCCGCTGGGTGTGCCTCGCACTGGACTCCTGGCTGATCGGCGGCTCGCTGCTGACCCTCTCCTGGAGTCTGGCGCTCGCGCACACCGCGCATGCCGACGGCGAGAGCGTGGCCGGCACCGCGCTCGCCCTCGCCTATCCGCTGCTGGACATCGTGCTGGTCAGCATGGTGCTGGCGCTGCACTTCCGGCGCTCCTCCGGCAACCGCTCGGCGATCAACACCGCCATCGCCGCGCTCGCCCTGACGGTCCTGTGCGACGCGCTGTTCACCTCGCCGCTGCTGCGCGAGAACTACCGCTCGGGCCAGATGCTCGACGCCGGCTGGTTTGCGGGATCCCTGCTGCTCGCGTACGCCCCGTGGGGGGTTCGCCGCACGGCGTACACCGAGCACGACGAGTCCGGCTCCGACACCGACCGCCCCGTCGCCGGATCACTGGCCGCGCTCACGCCGTATCTCGCGGCGGCCGTCTGCACCCTCGGCATCCTCTACAACGTCATCGAGGACCGCAGCGTCGACAGAGTGGTGCTCTTCACCGGCTGCACGGTCGTGCTCGCCCTGGTCGTACGCCAAGGGATCATGCTCCTCGACAACATGAAGCTCACCCATGAACTCGCCCAGCAGGAGAACCACTTCCGCTCCCTGGTGCAGGGCTCCAGCGACGTCATCATGATCGCCGCCCCCAGCGGGGTACTGCGGTACGTCAGCCCCGCCGCCACCGGGGTGTACGGACGGGATGCCGACGAACTCGTCGGGTCCGAGCTCGCGTCCCTCATTCACCCCGGGGACCTGGGGCGCGTGTTCCACGAGGTACGCCGGTTTCTGGCCACCCCACCCGCCGAGGAGCCCACCACCCGGATCGAGTGCCGTTTCAAGTCCGGCAGCGGTGAGTGGCTGAACGTCGAGTCGACCATAAACCGCCACCAGGGCGGGCTGATCTTCAACAGTCGGGACGTGACCGAACGGGTCCGTCTCCAGGCCCAGCTCCAGCACAGCGCCGAGCACGATCCGCTGACCGACCTGCCCAACCGCGCCCTGTTCACCGCGCGCGTCCGGCGGGCCCTCGGCGGGCGGCGCGCCTCCGACCCCGGCACCGCCGTGCTCTTCATCGACCTCGACGGCTTCAAGGCGGTGAACGACACCATCGGCCACCAGGCGGGCGACGAGCTGCTGATCCAGGCGGCCCACCGGCTCGCCGAGTCCGTACGGTCCGGGGACACCGCGGCCCGGCTGGGCGGCGACGAGTTCGCGGCCCTCATCCTCGGCGACGGCAGCCGCGACCGGGCGGCCCGTGAGCGTCAGGTGACCGAGATCGCCGACAGGCTGCGGCAGACCCTCTCCCAGCCGTACCGGATCGGCGAGCACGAGAATGTACGGGTCGCCGCCTCCATCGGTGTCGCCTTCGCCGAGGAGGGCATCAGCCCCACCGACCTGATGCGCAACGCCGACCTCGCGATGTACCGGGCCAAGTCCGCCGGCAAGAACCGGGTCGAGGTGTACGTCCCGCAGTGCGCCGAGGTGGTCCGCAGGCCAGGGACCGCCCGGCTGCGCACCGTCCTGCACGACGGCGATCTCACTCTGCTGCACCAGCCGGTCGTGCACCTTGCCAGTGGCCGGATCTCGGCGGTCGCCGCCCAGGCCCGCTGGAGGTCCGCGCAGGGCATCCTCCTCACCCCCGTCGAATTCCAGCGGTTCGCGGACACGGGCCCGGACGCGGATCACGGCGACCGCGCGGCCGAGCTGGGCCGCCGACTGCTGGAACAGGCGGTCGAGAAGGCCGCCGAGCGCGCCAGGGCAGGGCACCAGGTGCCGGTGGCGATCCGGATGCCGGCCCGCAGGCTGCTGGACCGGGCGCTGCCGCTCGGCTCCGTGGAGGCGCTGCTGTCCCGGCACGGCCTGCCCTCCGGAGCCCTGGTCATCGAGCTGGCCGACAGTGACCCCCGGATCTCCTTCGACGACCTCGAGCGCCGGCTGACCGCACTGCGAAAGCTCGGTGTACGGATCTCGCTGGACGGCTTCGGCAGCGGTTACGCCGCCATCAACGCGCTGCGCCGGCTGCCCGTGGACGTCCTCCGGCTGGACCGGACCCTGGTCGAGGGGGTGGTGGAATCGGCCAGGCTGCACAAGATCACCAGCGGGCTGCTGAGGATCGCCGGCGACCTCGGCCTGGAATCGGTGGCGGACGGCGTGGACGAGCCGGAACAGGTGACCGCGCTGCGTTCCATGGGCTGTACGCACGGCCAGGGCATGGCATTCTCCGAGCCGTTGGACGAGTACCGGCTGCGCCGCTCGCTGATCCACGGGGAGTTCCCCGTTCCCGGCGGGGTCGCCCTGCCGGTGCTTTCCGGCCGTCCCCCGGTCCGCTCAAATAATGAGACTCCCGTCCCACCAACTTGACACGGCACTGGCGGCGGGGGGAGGGTCAGTGCCATGCGCACTCGAATTCTCGTACTTGGAAAGCGCGTCGGCTGAGCAGGGCCCCTCACCCACCCTGCGGACCACACCGGCGCGCTCCCCTCGCTTGCCTCATGGCACGAGGGGTTTTTTGTTGCACGGGCAACCGCCACACAACGCACAATTCCCGCAAAAGACCTCAGCTTTCGAGAAGGAACGCCGATGACCGAGCAGGCCTCCGGGGCCCCGCATCCGCAGCCGC
Source organism: Streptomyces sannanensis (assembly GCF_039536205.1). Taxonomy (GTDB): domain Bacteria; phylum Actinomycetota; class Actinomycetes; order Streptomycetales; family Streptomycetaceae; genus Streptomyces; species Streptomyces sannanensis. The sequence goes on from NZ_BAAAYL010000001.1 coordinate 4,928,149, forward strand.
GGCCCCGTTCCGGCGGACAGCAGTCCGTCCACGTTGAGCACGTCACGGGCGCGCAGTCCCTCATCCGCTCCCTCGAGGAGGTTGGGGCCGACACGGTATTCGGGATTCCCGGTGGTGCCATCCTGCCGGCGTACGACCCGCTGATGGACTCCAAGAGGGTCCGCCACATCCTGGTCCGGCACGAGCAGGGCGCCGGGCACGCCGCCACCGGCTACGCCCAGGCCACCGGCAAGGTCGGCGTGTGCATGGCCACCTCGGGCCCGGGTGCCACCAACCTGGTCACCCCGATCGCCGACGCGCACATGGACTCCGTGCCGATGGTCGCGATCACCGGCCAGGTCTCCTCCAAGGCGATCGGCACCGACGCCTTTCAGGAGGCGGACATCGTCGGCATCACCATGCCGATCACCAAGCACAACTTCCTGGTCACCAAGGCCGAGGACATCCCGCGGACGATCGCGGAGGCCTTCCACATCGCCTCCACCGGCCGCCCGGGCCCGGTCCTGGTCGACATCTCCAAGGACGCGCTCCAGGCGCGTACCACCTTCTCCTGGCCGCCGGTCATGGACCTGCCGGGCTACCGGCCGGTCTCCAAGCCGCACGCCAAGCAGATCCGTGAGGCCGCCAAGCTGATCACCCAGGCCAAGCGCCCGGTGTTGTACGTCGGCGGAGGCGTCCTGAAGGCGCACGCCACGGCCGAGCTGAAGGTCCTCGCCGAACTGACGGGCGCCCCCGTCACCACCACCCTGATGGCGCTCGGCGCGTTCCCCGACAGCCACCCGCTGCACGTCGGCATGCCCGGCATGCACGGCGCCGTCACCGCCGTGACCGCGCTGCAGAAGTCCGACCTGATCGTCGCTCTCGGTGCCCGCTTCGACGATCGCGTCACCGGCAAGCTGGACAGCTTCGCCCCGCACGCCAAGATCGTCCACGCCGACATCGACCCGGCCGAGATCGGCAAGAACCGTGCCGCCGACGTGCCGATCGTCGGTGACGCCCGCGAGGTCATCGCCGACCTGGTGCAGGCCGTCCAGGCCGAGCACAACGAGGGCCAGGTCGGCGACTACACCGACTGGTGGAAGGACCTCAACCGCTGGCGCGAGACGTACCCGCTGGGCTACGAGCTCCCCGAGGACGGCAGCCTCTCCCCGCAGCAGGTCATCCAGCGTATCGGCCGGCTCGCCCCGAAGGACACGATCTTCGCCGCGGGCGTCGGCCAGCACCAGATGTGGGCCGCCCACTTCATCGACTACGAGCAGCCGGCCACCTGGCTGAACTCCGGCGGCGCCGGAACGATGGGCTACTCGGTGCCGGCCGCGATGGGCGCCAAGGCCGGTATGCCGGAGCGTACGGTCTGGGCGATCGACGGCGACGGGTGCTTCCAGATGACCAACCAGGAACTGACCACCTGCGCGCTGAACAACATCCCGATCAAGGTCGCGATCATCAACAACGGCGCGCTGGGCATGGTCCGCCAGTGGCAGACCCTCTTCTACAACGAGCGGTACTCCAGCACCGTCCTGCACGCCGAGGAGACGGGCCACGCGGCCACCGGTTCCCAGCTCGGCGCCAGCGCCGTGCCGCGCCACGGCACCCGCGTCCCGGACTTCGTCAAGCTGTCCGAGGCCATGGGCTGTGTCGCGCTGCGCTGCGAGGACCCTGCGGACCTGGACCGGGTCATCGAAGAGGCCAATGCCATCAACGACCGCCCCGTCGTGATCGACTTCATCGTCCACGAGGACGCCATGGTCTGGCCGATGGTCGCGGCAGGCACCTCCAACGACGAGGTCATGGCCGCCCGTGGCGTCCGCCCCGACTTCGGCGACTACAGCGAAGACGACTGAGCGAGTAGGAAGAGACCGCAGAACATGTCCAAGCACACGCTCTCCGTCCTGGTCGAGAACACGCCGGGCATCCTCGCCCGGGTCGCCGCCCTGTTCTCCCGTCGGGGCTTCAACATCGACTCGCTCGCGGTCGGTGTCACCGAGCACCCCGACATCTCCCGCATCACCATCGTGGTCAATGTCGAGGACCTTCCTCTGGAGCAGGTGACCAAGCAGCTCAACAAGCTGGTCAACGTCCTGAAGATCGTCGAGCTGGAGCCCAGCGCCGCAATCCAGCGCGAGCTGGTCCTGGTGAAGGTCCGCGCCGACAACGAGACCCGCTCCCAGATCGTGGAGATCGTCAAGCTGTTCCGCGCCAAGACGGTGGACGTCTCGCCCGAGGCCGTGACCATCGAGGCCACCGGTTCGAGCGACAAGCTCGACGCGATGCTGAAGATGCTCGAGCAGTTCGGCATCAAGGAGCTCGTCCAGTCGGGAACGATCGCCATAGGGCGCGGTGCCCGGTCCATCACGGACCGGTCCCTGCGCGCGCTCGACCGTTCCGCCTGACCCGCTCGTACAGCGAGACCGAAAAACCCCCTCGTCCCTCCCCGCCGTACGGTGGGACGCACCACCAGATCACCAAGGAGAAGTTCCAGTGGCCGAGCTGTTCTACGACGACGATGCCGACCTGTCCATCATCCAGGGCCGCAAGGTCGCGGTCATCGGCTACGGCAGCCAGGGTCACGCCCACGCGCTGTCGCTGCGTGACTCGGGTGTCGATGTCCGCGTCGGTCTGCACGAGGGCTCGAAGTCCAAGGCCAAGGCCGAGGAGCAGGGCCTGCGCGTGGTGACTCCGGCCGAGGCCGCCGCCGAGGCCGACGTCATCATGATCCTCATCCCGGACCCGATCCAGGCCCAGGTCTACGAGGAGTCCATCAAGGGCAACCTGAAGGACGGCGACGCGCTGTTCTTCGCCCACGGCTTCAACGTCCGCTTCGGCTTCATCAAGCCCCCGGCCAACGTGGACGTCGCCCTGGTCGCCCCGAAGGGCCCGGGCCACCTGGTGCGCCGCCAGTACGAGGAGGGCCGCGGCGTTCCGGCGATCGCCGCCGTCGAGCAGGACGCGACCGGCAACGCCTTCGCGCTGGCCCTGTCGTACGCCAAGGCCATCGGCGGCACCCGGGCCGGCGTCATCAAGACGAGCTTCACCGAGGAGACCGAGACCGACCTGTTCGGTGAGCAGGCCGTTCTCTGCGGTGGCGCGTCCGCCCTGGTGAAGGCGGGCTTCGAGACCCTGGTCGAGGCCGGCTACCAGCCGGAGATCGCCTACTTCGAGTGCCTGCACGAGCTGAAGCTGATCGTGGACCTCATGTACGAGGGCGGCCTGGAGAAGATGCGCTGGTCGGTCTCCGAGACCGCCGAGTGGGGCGACTACATCACCGGCCCGCGCGTCATCACCGACGCCACCAAGGCCGAGATGAAGAAGGTCCTCGGCGAGATCCAGGACGGCACCTTCGCCAAGAACTGGATGGACGAGTACCACGGCGGCCTGAAGAAGTACAACGAGTACAAGAAGGCCGACAGCGACCACCTGCTGGAGACCACCGGCAAGGAGCTGCGCAAGCTCATGAGCTGGGTGGACAACGAGGAGGCGTAAGCCTCGGCCGCCAGGGGGCCGGAACACTGTTCCGGCCCCCCGGCGCATCGCCTTTCCCACCCTCACCCGACACCCTGTCCACTCTGTGGAACCAGGGTTGTCCACCCCGTCCAACCACGGACGGGTGATCCTTCCGCCAGGGCGTACTCCGTGCTCTCCGGCCGCACTACACTTCCCAACAACACGCGTCAGGCCCACAGCGTCGTGCGTCTTCCACGCGGCTTAGCCCTTCATCGCCTGCGGCCGTCGGGACGGCCGTCCGCAATCTCAGAGGACTCACGTGAGCTCGAAACCTGTCGTACTCATCGCCGAAGAGCTTTCGCCCGCCACCGTCGACGCGCTCGGACCCGACTTCGAGATCCGCCACTGCAGCGGCGCGGACCGAGCCGAGCTGTTGCCGGCCATCGCCGATGTCGACGCGATCCTCATCCGCTCGGCGACCAGGGTCGACGCCGAGGCGATCGCCGCCGCGAAGAAGCTGAGGGTCGTCGCCCGCGCCGGTGTCGGCCTCGACAACGTCGACGTCTCCGCCGCCACCAAGGCCGGCGTGATGGTCGTCAACGCCCCGACCTCCAACATCGTCACCGCCGCCGAGCTCGCCTGCGGTCTGCTGGTCGCCACCGCGCGCAACATCCCGCAGGCCAACAGCGCGCTGAAGAACGGCGAGTGGAAGCGCTCCAAGTACACCGGCGTCGAGCTCAGCGAGAAGACCCTCGGCGTCGTCGGCCTCGGCCGCATCGGTGTGCTGGTCGCCCAGCGCATGTCCGCCTTCGGCATGAAGATCGTGGCCTACGACCCCTATGTCCAGCCCGCGCGCGCCGCGCAGATGGGCGTCAAGCTGCTCACGCTCGACGAGCTGCTCGAGGTCGCGGACTTCATCACCGTCCACCTCCCCAAGACCCCCGAGACGGTAGGCCTGATCGGCCACGAGGCGCTGCACAAGGTCAAGCCCTCGGTCCGTATCGTCAACGCCGCGCGCGGCGGGATCGTCGACGAGGAAGCGCTGTACTCGGCGATCAAGGAAGGCCGGGTCGCCGGCGCGGGCCTCGACGTGTACGCGAAGGAGCCCTGCACGGACTCCCCGCTGTTCGAGCTGGACCAGGTCGTGTGCACCCCGCACCTCGGCGCCTCCACGGACGAGGCCCAGGAGAAGGCCGGTATCTCGGTCGCCAAGTCGGTGCGCCTCGCGCTCGCCGGTGAGCTGGTGCCGGACGCGGTCAACGTCCAGGGCGGTGTCATCGCCGAGGACGTCAAGCCCGGGCTGCCGCTCGCCGAGAAGCTCGGCCGCATCTTCACCGCGCTGGCCGGCGAGGTCGCGGCCCGGCTCGACGTCGAGGTGTACGGCGAGATCACCCAGCACGACGTCAAGGTGCTCGAACTGTCCGCGCTGAAGGGCGTGTTCGAGGACGTCGTCGACGAGACCGTGTCGTACGTCAACGCGCCGCTGTTCGCCCAGGAGCGCGGTGTCGAGGTCCGGCTCACGACCAGCTCCGAGTCCCCGGACCACCGCAACATGGTCACCGTGCGCGGCACGCTGGCCGACGGCGAGGAGGTCTCGGTCTCCGGCACGCTGGCCGGCCCCAAGCACCTCCAGAAGGTCGTCGCCGTCGGCGACTACGACGTGGATCTGGCGCTCGCCGACCACATGGTGGTGCTGCGCTACGAGGACCGGCCTGGCGTCGTCGGCACGGTCGGCCGGATCCTCGGTGAGGCAGGGCTGAACATCGCGGGCATGCAGGTTGCCCGCTCGGAGGAGGGCGGCGAGGCCCTCGCGGTCCTCACGGTGGACGACACCGTGCCGCCGGCCGTGCTGGCCGAGCTTGGCGAGGCGATCGGCGCGACCTCGGTCCGCTCGGTGAACCTCGCAGGCTGACATCCCGTACCCGCCGCGTACCCGACACATAGACATCCGTATTACACGGGTGTCTATGCGTCGGGTACGCTGCTGTCATGGGACACCGTGAGGATCTGCTCGAAGGCGCCAAGCGCTGCCTGCTGGAGAAGGGCTACGCCCGGACCACCGCCCGCGACATCGTCGCCGCGTCCGGCACCAATCTGGCCTCCATCGGCTACCACTACGGCTCCAAGGAAGCCCTGCTCAACCAGGCGTTCCTCGCCGTGACGGAGGACTGGGCGGATTCGTTGGACCTGCCACCGAAGGGGGACTTCGCCGAGGTCTGGGACCGGGTCATCGCCTCCTTCGGCGCGACGCGCCCGCTGTGGAAGTTGCAGTTCGAGATCGTCGCCCGGCTCGACCAGGACGAGGAACTCCAGAAGGCGCTCGCCGTGCCGCAGGAGGACGCGCGGAACGGGCTGGCCGCGATGTTCCACGGCATCGACCCGGAGGCCGAGCCGGCCAAGGCCCGCGCCGCCGGGCTGGTGGCGCAGGCGCTGCTGGCGGGCGTGATGGTGCAGTACCTGATCGACCCGGAGTCGGCCCCGTCCGGGCAGGAGTTGGCGGACGGGCTGCGCGTGATCGCGGGGGAGCAGGAGTGAGCCGAAGGGGCGCGCCCCTGTCGAAAGGGAGAACGCGCAGAGGTCCCGAGGCGCGAGGGACCGAGCGCGATCGACCCCCGACAGGGGCTGGAGCGCCTCGAAGGCGAACCGAGCCACAACGGGCGTCCCGCCCCGGCAGCGATCGTGGCGTCGCGCCGGCTCAGAGGCGGGACGCCTTCAGCGTCATGTGCAGCAGCAGCCGGTCCTCGCCGTTGTCCAGGTCGAGGCCGGTGAGCTGCTCCACCCGGGAGAGGCGGTAGTAGAGCGTCTGTCGGTGGATGGCCAATTCCGCTGCGGTACGGCCCGCTTGGCCCGCGCAGTCCAGGAACACCTCGGCGGTGCGGGCCAGATCGGTGTGCGCCGGGGCCAACAGCGTGCGGACCGCCGGGTCGTACGTCGCCTCCGCGGGCAGCGCCGTCAGCATCCGGTACGGTCCGATGGCCGCCCACTCGGCGACCGGGCCGAACCGCACGGGCTCCGCGGCCGCGGCCCGTGCGGCCGCGGCCGCCTCCCGCCATGCCTCGGCCGACTCGCCCAGCCCGCGCCTGGGTACCGCGATCCCGGCCGCCACCCGGCCGCCCGCGCTGTCGATGAGCCGCGCCGCGGCCGTGTGCGCGGGCGTCAGCACATCCGTCGCCCGCAGCCGCACCAGCGCGGCCACGCCGGAAACACCCGCCGGCCCCGGCCACGGCAGCGTGCACACCGCCGTCGCGCCCGGGACGGTCCGGACGCCCGGCGGGTCGTCGAGGGGCCAGGGGGCCGTGGCGACCAGCGCGTGGAGGCCCTCCGAAGCCGGGCCGAGGGCCTGGGCCAGCGCGGACACCGCCATGTCGCGCTGCCAGCCGCGTTCCGCGGTGAGCACGGCCTGGAAGGCGTGGGCCACCTCCGCGCCGGCGTGCTCCTCGTCGGCGAGCAGTGCGCCGATCCTGCCCGTCACCTCCATGGCCGAGGCCAGCTGCGCCTCGCTGGGCCCGGGCTCGGTGTCCAGCAGCCAGACGTATCCCAGGACGATGCCCCCGTGCCGTACCGGCAGGCAGATCCGGCCCCGCAGGACCCCGGCGTCCGGCGCCGCGGGGATGCGGACCGGGCCGGTGGCCCGCGTGATGCCGAAGCCTTCGAACCAGTCGCGCACGGCGGCCGTGGACTTCCGGGTGAGGATCGACCGGGTGCGCACCGGGTCCATGGCGAGGTCGTCCTCGCTGTCGTGGGCGCCGAAGGCGATGAGGCCGAAGTCCCGGTTCTCCAGGGTCGCGGGGGCTCCGAGCAGCGCCGAGATCTCGTCGACCAGTTCCTGGTAGTCGCCCTTCACAACGGCCATTCTCGCACCCTCTCAGACATATGTCTGAGATACGGGAAGCGGATGCGTGACAGCTGTCGATGGTTGACGATCGGAGCAGTCCTTAGGTTTCACGGTGGTTCTCCGTGCCGTAACCGGAAGTGTTCCGACGTTGCGCGCACCCGTCTGTTCCTTCCGTGGAGGTGCCCGTGCTGGGTCCCGTGATCCTCGCCGCGTCGCGCAGCGACAGGATGCGCAAAATTGTTTCGGCCGCGCCGGTGACCAAGCCCGTGGTGAACCGGTTCATCCCCGGTGAGACGGTCGACCAGGTGATCCCGATCGTCCGGGACCTCGCGGGCAAGGGCCTCGAGGTCACCCTGGACGTGGTGGGCGAGGACATCACCACCGTCGAGCAGTCCTACACGGCGCGCGACGCCTACCTGGAGCTGATCGCGCACCTCAAGGAGCTCGGCCTGGGCGCCAAGGCCGAGATGTCGGTCAAGCTCTCGATGTTCGGCCAGGCGCTGGACGGCGGCCACGAGCTGGCGCTCGCCAACGTCCGCCCCGTCGTCGAGGCTGCCGCCGCCATCGGCACCACGGTCACCCTGGACGCCGAGGACCACACCACCCTCGACTCGATGTTCGCCATCCACGAGGAGCTGCGGAAGGACTTCCCGCAGACCGGATGCGTCATCCAGGCGTACCTCTTCCGCACCGAGGACGACGCCCGCCGCCTGGCCGCCGCCGGCAGCCGTGTGCGTATCGTCAAGGGCGCCTACAAGGAGCCCGCCGAGGTCGCCTACCAGGACAAGGGCGAGATCGACAAGGCCTACGTCCGCATCCTGAAGATCCTGATGGAGGGCGACGGCTACCCGATGATCGGGTCGCACGACCCGCGCCTGATCTCCATCACCCAGGAGCTCGCCCGCCGCGCAGGGCGCAAGCTGGATGAGTACGAGTTCCAGATGCTGTACGGCATCCGCAGCGAGGAGCACATCCGGCTCGCCGCCGAGGGCCACCGGATGCGCGTCTACACCGCATACGGCACCGACTGGTACGGCTACTTCATGCGCCGTCTCGCGGAGAAGCCGGCCAACCTGCTCTTCTTCGTCCGCTCGATGATCACCAAGAACTGACAAGGGGTGAGCGGCGGTCGTCCCCACCCAGATGCACCCTGGATGACAGCGACCGCCGCTCAGGCCGGCTGAGCCGGACCCTGTCTGGCGCGCGAAAGGAGTTACCAGACCCGTGACTCCGCCCCCGGGAGGGCTTCTCACTCACCGCTACAGCGGACTCGTGATGGTCAAGCCCTGACCGCAGCTCAACATACGCCACCGCTTCAGTTCCTCCTGGCTGGAGCAAGAGATTCACTCGGAAGAGGACGCCCCATGGACGCTGTGACCCAGGTCCCCGCGCCGGTCAACGAGCCGGTCCACTCGTACGCCCCGGGTTCCCCCGAGCGCGCCCGGCTGGAGGCCAAGCTCCAGGAGCTGGCCGACAACCCCATCGACCTTCCGATGACCATCAACGGCGAGAAGCGGATGGGCGGCGGCGAGGCCTTCAAGGTCGTCCAGCCGCACAACCACCAGGCCGTCATCGGTACGTACCGCAACGCCACCCAGCAGGACGCCCAGGACGCCGTCGACGCCGCCCTGGCCGCCGCCCCGGCGTGGCGCGCCATGTCCTTCGACGACCGCGCGGCGATCATCCTGCGCGCCGCCGAGCTGCTGTCCGGCCCCTGGCGCGAGACGCTGGCCGCCTCCACCATGCTCGGCCAGTCGAAGACGGCACAGCAGGCCGAGATCGACACCCCGTGCGAGCTCGTCGACTTCTGGCGCTTCAACGTCGCGTACGCCCGTCAGCTGCTCGCCGAGCAGCCGCCGGCGAACTCCCCGGGTGTGTGGAACCGTCTGGACCACCGCCCGCTGGAGGGCTTCGTCTACGCGATCACGCCGTTCAACTTCACGGCCATCGCCGGCAACCTGCCCACCGCCCCCGCTCTCATGGGCAACGTGGTGGTCTGGAAGCCGTCCCCGACGCAGACGCACGCCGCCGTGCTGCTCATGCAGCTGCTGGAGGAGGCCGGTCTGCCCAAGGGCGTCATCAACCTCGTGACCGGTGACGGCATCGAGGTCTCCAAGGTCGCCCTGCACCACCGCGACCTGGCCGGTATCCACTTCACCGGCTCGACCAAGACCTTCCAGTACCTGTGGAAGACGGTCGGCGAGAACATCGAGAAGTACCGCTCGTACCCGCGTCTGGTCGGCGAGACCGGCGGCAAGGACTTCGTCGTCGCCCACCCGAGCGCCGACCGTGCCGTGCTGAAGACCGCCCTGACCCGTGGCTCGTTCGAGTTCCAGGGCCAGAAGTGTTCCGCCAGCTCCCGTGCGTACATCCCGGCCTCCATCTGGAACTCCGGCTTCAAGGAGGAGTTCGCCGCCGAGGTCGACGCCCTCACCATGGGTGACGTCACCGACCTGTCGAACTTCATGGGCGCCGTCATCGACGAGCGTTCCTTCGCCAAGAACAAGGCCGCCATCGACCGCGCCGCCGCCGACCCGTCCTGCACGATCATCGCGGGCGGCACCTACGACGACTCGAAGGGCTGGTTCGTCCGCCCGACCGTCGTCGAGTGCTCGGACCCGGAGAACGAGGTCTTCACGACCGAGTACTTCGGCCCGTTCCTCGCGGTGCACGTCTACGAGGACGACCAGTACGACGCCATGCTGGAGCAGATGGAGTCGGTGTCCGACTACGCCCTGACCGGTTCGGTCATCGCCAACGACCGTGCCGCGGCCGCGCACACGATGGAGAAGCTCCGCTACGCCGCGGGCAACTTCTACATCAACGACAAGTCGACCGGCGCCGTCGTCGGCCAGCAGCCCTTCGGCGGCGGCCGTGCCTCGGGTACGAACGACAAGGCCGGTGCCCCGCAGAACCTGATGCGCTGGACGCTCACCCGCGCCATCAAGGAGACGCTGGTCCCGCCGACCGACTACCGCTACCCCCACATGGGCTGACGCCCACCGGGCCGCCCTCCTCCGCACAGGAGGGCGGCTCCCCCTGTGAACTCCGCCCCCGTCCGGTTCCCCCCAACCGGCCGGGGGCGGTTTCCATTGCACGGGCTTACGCTGCTGGGAGGGGGCGCGGGGGTGCGGGAAGGAGAGCGTCATGCCTGGTTCCACGACTCTCGGCCCGGGCCACGGGGTCGACGTGATCGAGCACGCCGATGCGCAGCGGCTGGTCACCGTGCTGCACGAGATGGGTCTGCTGCTGCAGATGCCGGGACCGAACCGGCTCACGGACGCGCAGGTCAGCGTGTTGTGCGGTCACGAAGTACATCACCGTGACGAGTTCACCGAGTGGGTGATGCGGCTCGCGCGCGAGCTCGGCATGAAGGTGGCGGCGTAACGGGCTCCTGCTGCCGCTGCCGGACTGGGCACATGAGCGACGAGCCGCTGCGCATCGCGCACACCTACGAGTTGACGTCCGCCGAACTCGCCGGGATCCGTGCCCTGTTGGACGAGGCATTCGAGGGTGACTTCAGCGACGAGGACTGGGACCACGGGCTGGGCGGCATCCATGTCCTGGTGCACGAGCGCGGCGTACTCGTCGCACACGGCAGTGTCGTGCAGCGCCGGGTGCTGCATCGCGGGCGTTCGCTGCGGATCGGATACGTCGAGGCCGTGGCGGTACGCGCCGACCGCCGCAGGCAGGGCCACGGCGGCCGGGTGATGGAGGCCCTGGAGCGGGTCGTCGACCGGGCGTACTTCTTCGGTGCGCTGTCCGCGTCCGACGACGGCGCGTTCCTGTACGCGTCGCGCGGCTGGCGGCCGTGGCCGGGCCGGATCGAGACGCTGGGACCGGAGGGTGTGGTGCGTCTGCCGGGGGAGGAGGGCTCCACCTACCTCCGCCGGGCCTCCGGCCGGCCGCTCCCCGATCCCGCCGCCGCGCTGGTCTTCGACTGGCGTGACGGCGATGTGCTGTAGGGCTGCAGTGAGGCCGACGGAGTGAGGCCCGTCTCAGATAGTAGGAAGTCCGAGTAAGTGTGGAGACAGATGCCCCGCACTCCTCTAGCTTTGTAGGAGCCGAACGTCTTCGCTCCTACAAAGCGAGTGGCGGACACAGCCCGTGCCCCGGTGCAGGTAACCCCTGCGGCATCGCT